>DHFM01000059.1 GCA_002400405.1 Candidatus Moranbacteria bacterium UBA4824 | reverse complement strand
GCCACGGCAACGCATACGTATTGGCGGAGTTGTAATTAGTCCGGGGGCTCGATTTAAGAATGCTTCTTTTAGTGGTATTGATTTTTCGAATCCCCAATTTTTAAATCACGATTTAGAAATTAAAACTGATAATAATATTGTTGTTATTATTGGTATCTATTAATATGGTAGACCAAAAAGAAGGATTAAACGGCCAAGTCCAAGAGCCAAAAACTGATATTTTTAATCCAGCGGAGCCAAAATATGGCGTTTTTGATCCAGTTGGGGCAATAAATGAAAAGTTTGATTTTTATATAAAAATCGTTGTTGGTGTTTTAATTGTAGCGATGTTGACTATGCTATTTATGGTCGGAGGATTGCTATTGGATGCTTGGCATTTCAATTCAACAGTTTATAAAGAATATTCAGAAAAAATAAATACATTAAACGATATTCAAAAAACAAACGAAGAATTATTGATACAAAATAAGAACAATCAAGAAATTATTATCCAGCAGCAAAATGAAATTAAAAACATTTTGAAAAAATAGAATGTTGATGAATCTGCAATTAAAACAATATCAGGACGAAAAAGTTGAGGAGTTGAAAAACAAAGTCAACGAACTTTTAGAATTGGATGGAAGTAAACTTTGTATTTTTGAAGCTCCGACTGGATCCGGAAAAACAATAATGGTTGGCGAATTTTTGAAACGGCTGGTCAATCCACTTGATCGCGAAGACGGCAAGCAATTTTCTTTTATCTGGATTTCTGTCCGCGACTTGCACGACCAAAGCAAAAAATCTTTGGAACATAATTTTGAGAATGTTTTTCGTTATTCATATTTTGAAGATTTGCAAAATAATATTATCGGTAAAAACGAAATTTTATTTTTGAACTGGGAAAAAATTTATAATAAAGACCGTGTTTATATACGCGACAACGAAAAAGGCAAAAATCTTTCCAATATTGTTGAAAACACCAAACAGGCCGGGCGGGAAATTATTTTGATTATTGATGAAAGTCACCATACCAGTTTAGGGCCAAACGCGACAAGAGTGCGTGCGGATATTTCCGCTAAAATCACGCTTGAAGTTTCCGCTACCCCCATATTTCGCGATCCTGACGGCCATATCAAAGTTCATTTTGAAAAGGTTGTCGCCGAGGGAATGATTAAAAAAGAAGTCGCAATAAATCCAGATTTCAAAAAATTTAAAGTTGACGGTAAAAGCAGTCGGGAAATGGTGATTGAGGCGGCGGTTGAAAAGCGGAGAGAACTTTTAGGGGCCTATAAGGCAGAGGGGAGCGATATAAACCCTCTTTTGCTTATTCAGTTGCCTAATTTGCAAAAAGGGATTAACGATTTGGACAAAGATGTTTTAACAGATGTTCAAAAAATACTCAAAAGAAAATACGACATAACCGAAGACAGTGACCGAATGGCTATTTGGCTCGCAGATAATAAAACCCCGAATTTGGTAAATATTGAAAAAGCGACAAATGAAGTAGAAGTTTTGGTTTTTAAACAAGCAATTGCACTTGGCTGGGATTGTCCGCGTGCTCAAATTTTGGTGATTTTTAGAGAAACTGAAAGCAAAGTGTTTTTGTTGCAAACTGTTGGACGCATAATGCGTATGCCGGAATTTCATCATTACGAAAACTATACGGGATTGAATAAAGCCTATGTTTTTACTAATATCGGCGTAAATGAAATAAAGCTTGGCGATGAAATTGCCAAAGAGTATTTTACTATTCAAGACGCGAAACGGAATGACGTGGTTTATAGCGATTTAAATTTGCCTTCAATCCACTTTAAAAGACAGCGCGAAAAGACCAGATTGTCCGGGGAGTTTTCAAAAATATTTATGGACATTGCCGAAAAGTTAAATTTAAAAAACAAGCTAAATGTAAAGAAAACGGAAATTTCAAACGAAATGATCGTTGATGGAAAGATAATCAATATTGACAAGGTGCGGGAAATCGAACACTCGATAATGAATTACCACTCGCCAGACATGGAAATACAGACTTATTATGATTTGTTTTGCAAAGCAAGCACTGGCGATTTTGCGCCATTTGATTCAATGGATCGCATAAAAAGCGCACTCAATAAATTTTTTACGCGAGCAATGGGGTTCGAAAACGATGACCCTGCTTTTTATAAAGTTATTTTAAATCCTGACAATATTGGCAAGGTGAGCGAAGTGTTGGCAATGGCAAGAGAGGAATATAAAAGAACGGTTGCGGTGGAAGATGAGGAAAGAGAAATTGAAAATTTAGTTTGGAATGTTCCGAAAGTTATCAGCTATAACAGCAAATACAAAGCAAAAAGTTGTAAAAAATCGGTAATGGTTCCGTACTATTCAAGATTTACAGAAAATAATCAAGAGGTTTTGTTCGGCGGATATGAAGAAGACAGTAAAGTTGAAACTGAATTTATTGACTATCTCGATAAAGCTAAAAAAGTTCAATGGTGGTTTAAAAATGGACAAGGTGAAGTTAATTATTTTGCCGTTCCTTATACTGATAAATACGGCAAGAAGTCGGCGTTTTATGTTGATTTTGTCGTGCAGTTGAAAAACGGCGATGTTTGGCTTTTGGATACCAAAAAAGGCCAAACAGCCGAGAGCGCGAAAGAACGAGCCGAGGGATTGGCACGGTATATTAAAGAGCAAAAAAATAAAGGAAAAAAACTTTTTGGTGGAATTGCTATCCCTGCAGATGGGCAATGGCGATATAACGATAATGACGAATATGGATATAATCCAAACGATTTGAAGGATTGGAAATTTTTAGATTTAAATTAAACTGGCAAATCAAATAAAAATTACCTGAAACTGCCTTCGGAGGCAATTTTTTGGTAGCCAAAAACTCGTCGTTCCAGAATGTTGACCCAACGGCTAACAAATGTTTTGCCAAGGTATAATTTCAAACGCGCCTTATCGCCGATACGACGCCGTGGAATAGAACCAAACCGTCGGAATTGGGGCTTACGCATTTTGGCCGAAAGCGGCCGGAAGAAGTGCAAACTTGCGGAAGCAAGACCACTACTTAACATTTCGTATGATTAAACTTGTAATAATTGACTTTGATGATACGCTTTCTTTAACCGAAGAAGCTTTTTTCCATATTGAAAATCACATTGCTCGCGAAATGGGGTTTGCGGCGATGACAAGAAATGCCCACCAGAAAAATTGGGGCGTTCCGATACGAAAAGCAATAGTTGAGAGAATTCCGGGCATTAATCCCGATGTGTTTTTGCAGAAGCTAGGCGAATCACTGCCCGAATTTGCGGCTTCGGGAAAGGTTGATGGAATCACCGATATAAATATTGAGACACTAAAAGAATTGAAAAGCAAAGGAAAACATTTGGCAATTCTAACTTCGCGAACAATAAAAGAAGTTAAGCATTTACTTGATGAAAATCA
>DHFM01000076.1 GCA_002400405.1 Candidatus Moranbacteria bacterium UBA4824 | reverse complement strand
CGCCCGAAAGGGCGCTTTTGCGTTACACATACATATTGCATTTTTTTGCAAATGTGCGAGAATGGATAAGTCGCAACAATGATAACGCTCAACAAAAGCGTTAAAGCGCTTCTTTTTTATAAAACCCGAGTTTTGGAGGTTTTAAGTAAAAAGGGGCGATGGTTCCAATTTGCTTAACCGTTTGGTAAGCGTTATCATTGGGCGACAACCATCGTCCCTTTTTGGCAAAATAAAATCATAACCATTATATAATTTTTGCTATCGCAAAAAATATATAATCAAAAAAATCTATGGAAAAAGAAACAAGCTCCATTTTTGATGAGTTTATCGGAAAATACGAACTTTCAAAAACTTTGCGATTTGAATTAAAACCGCTTCCAATTACCGAAAAACTTTTAAAACAAAATAAGGTTTTTGAAAAGGATAAAACGATTGACAACAGCTACAACCAGGCAAAATTTTATTTTGATGAAATGCATCGCGAATTTATAAACAACTCATTAACAAATTTGCCATCAGGAATTATTGATCCGTTGATCAAGGGATTTGCGTTAAAAGAGGCGCAAGAGAAAGAAAGCAATAAGAAAGACTCTAATAAAGAATGGGGAAAAACAAGGAAAGAATTTTGTTTGCAAATCGCGGAAATTTTCGCGGCCAATGATCGTGAAATTGAACAAAAATACGCAAAAAATTTTAAGGCTGAATCATCCATGCCGGAAGATGCGGCAACAAAGGTGAAATTTTTGCTGTCCGCCAAAGCATTGGATTATATCAAGGATAAATTTCCGGAACAGAAAGAGCATGAGTTTGCAAATAAAAAATGGCCAAGTTTATATGTTGAGGATTTGGAAAATCCCGGAACAAAGAAATATATATTTTCGTCTTTTGATGGATTTTCAACTTACTTGGGTAAATTTCAAGAAACAAGAAATAATTTATATTCCGTCGGTGATAAGGCGACATCGATTGCATCAAGAATTATAGACAATTTTGTTATATTCCAGGTTAATCGCGGTAAATTTAAGAATAAATTAAGAGATATTTTGGCCAAGAACTTAACTGACAGCGAAAAAGAAATTTTTAACCAGAATTTTTATATTGGTTGTTTTGTCCAGGCCGGGATTGATCAATATAATACTATTATCGGGAATTTGAACAAGAAAATAAAAGAATTGCGGGATAAAGACCAGCAGGAGGCGAAAAGAGAAAAAATGGAATTTAAAAAATCGAATTACCCACTTTTGGTCGAAATGGATAAACAGATATTGAGCTATAGAGATAGAGAAAGAGAATTAATTGAAAATGAACAAGACCTGGAAAAAATTTTTGGTGATTTTGTTAAAAATAACGAAAATAAGTTCAAAAAGGATTTATTTATTTGGAAATTTTTTGATGGTGATTTTGAAGAAGAATATGGCAAAATTTATTTGCATAAAAAAGTTTTAAACACGATATCACGCAAATGGTTTGTTGATGGTAACGCTTTTGAATTATTGTTGCCGCAGACTTCAAAAAAAGAGGATAAAAGTATCGCGAATATTAAAACATACGTATCTTTGGCGGATATTAAAATTGCGCTGGAAAAAGAAGAGAATTCCGGCGGATTAAGCGGTGATATCTATAAAGACAAATATTATGGTGAGAAAAATAGCCTGTCGCTTCAAAGAGGTGCGGGAGAAAGCGAAAGATTCGGTCAATTTATGAGAATTTGGAAATTTGAATTTGAAAGCTTATTTAAAGATAAGAAGTTGGCTGGCGGAAAAACTGTTTTGGGGTATGAATCTTGCTTTAAAGAGGCAAAATCTATTTGCTGGGAGTATTTGTCATCAAAAAATAAGAACGGCAATAATTATAAAAATGAAGTTGGAAAAATAAAACGATACGCCGATTCAAGTCTCGCTGTTTACCAAATGTTGAAATACTTCATTCTGAATGGCAAGAGCGCTCCGATCGGATCAGATTTGTTTTATGGCGAATTTAACCAATTTTATCAGGGGTTTGAATTTATAAGATATTATAATGGACTGCGCAATCATATAACCAAAAAAGCGTTTAATACGGATAAGATTAAATTGAATTTTGAAAAGGGTACACTTTTAAACGGATGGCAAGAAAGCCCCGAAGGGAATGCGCAATTTTCAGGCTGGATTATCAGGAAAAATGGCGAATATTTATTGGGAATTTCGAAAAACACACATTTTCTTGATATTAATAAAAACAATCTTATGTCTGCAATCGGAGATGATTTTTGCGAGAAGTTGGAATTTAAGTCTTTGGATTGGGGCAAGAATATTGTTGGTGGCCAGGTTTATAAATCATTTACCGGTTTTTCTTACAAAGAACATCAAGATAAGATTGGCGAGGGTGGGCAAGTTGAGATTATTAAGAAATTGATAAATGAAAAATATATAAAAACGGGGAAATTTCCCGAATTAGCAAATTTTATCGTTAAAGAATTTAAGACAGTAAAGGAAATGCAAAAAGATTTCCAATCATTGAATGTCGGAGGTATGACATTTGTTAAAATTAAAGCAAGTCGATTGAATGAGCAGGTTGATGATAAAGATGTGAGCAGATGTTTTTATTTGTTTAAAATACAAAATAGAGATTTTAACGGATATGCGAAAAAGGGCCGAAAAAATATTCATTCGCTTTATTGGAAACAAATATTTTCTGAGCAGAATACTACTAATCCGGTGTTTGCGATTCTTGGCGGCGCGGAAATTTTCTTCAGGCAAGCGACTGATTACCTGGCGCGGAGAAAAGACAATAAAGGTAATTTCGTGATTGAACATAAAAGATATACTGATGATAAATTATTTTTGCATATACCGATTAAAATAAATCCAGGGAAAGGAGAAAAAGATATAAACCGGCAAGTTGTGCAATTCTTATCCGGTAATGGCAAAGTAAATATAATTGGGATTGATCGGGGCGAGAAGAATTTGCTGTATTATTCGGTAGTTAATCAAAAAGGTAAGATCTTGGATCAGGGGAGCTTGAACATAATAAATGGAGTAAATTATTTTGATAAACTGGTTGATCGCGAAAAAGAACGCCAAGCCGATCGCGAATCTTGGAACCAAATTGAACAAATAAAAGACTTGAAAAGGGGATATTTGTCGGGCGTGCTTTATAAAATTTGTGAATTGATTATAAAATATGACGCGGTTGTTGTTTTGGAAGATCTGAACATGAGATTCAAGCAGATTCGCGGCGGAATTGAAAGGAGTGTTTACCAACAATTTGAGAAAATGTTGATTGATAAGCTCGGTTATATGGTTTTCAAAGACAGAAATATTGAAGAAGTCGGGGGCGTAACAAAGGGATATCAATTGGCGGCGCCGTTTGAGTCGTTTGAGAAAATATATAAACAAACCGGTATATTATTTTACACCCAAGCTGATTACACATCGATTACCGATCCGTTAACCGGATTCAGAAAAAATATCTATATCGGCAATTCGTGGTCTCGGGAAAAAATTAAAAAA
>DHFM01000039.1 GCA_002400405.1 Candidatus Moranbacteria bacterium UBA4824 | reverse complement strand
CACCCGCTCCATTAAAAATGTCCCGGCAAGGAGTGTTCTTTTGTTGGAGCTGTTTCGATGCCAAAATTCGGACTTTCTTCCTTGACGGAAACAAATAAAAGTTGTCTAAATTTGTTCTGTGTTTTTGTTGTATCTTTCCCAGGCCAAAGACGCAACTTCTGACCTCCAGCTGAACTCGCTTTGCCCGTCCAAAATGTTGCTTGTTCGGGCTCCGCTCGCAGACCGGTAGCCGGCCCGAATTGGGCTTATGGCACAAGGTATTTTTAGCCGCTGGGGGGGTAAAGTATCTTGTAATGTTATTTTAAACAAAAATTTGTATAATATTGACATATAAAAAGTATTTTGATAATATTGAACTATAAAAGCTAAAAAACGAATATGATCCATTCATTCTCATGCAAAAATTTTTATTCGTTTAGAGATTTAACAACAGTAAATTTTGTTGTTAATGAAAATGCGCCCAAAGACAATGGGTATTTTGTGTCAACTGTAGGAGAAAGACTTTCGAAGGCGGAAATTGTCATTGGTCCCAACGCTTCTGGTAAAACTAATTTGCTTAAAGTGTTACCTTTTTTGAAGTGGTTAATTGCAGATTCTTTTGAAAAGAAACCATCGGATTTAATTCTTGTAAAGCCTTTTTTACTTAATAATCAGAAAGCGGAACCAATTGAGCTATCGGTTGAATTTGAAATCGATAGCAAAATTTATGTATATAATTTCAAATTAAACGAAAAGAAAATATTATTTGAAGAACTGAGAATCAAGAGTAAAACCAAAAAGAAAACTACGAGCAAAAAAATATTTTCTCGTGAGTGGATGGAAGCTGAACAAAAATATAAGTTTACTGATAAAAATTTTAATTCCCCAAAAGGCATAGAAGGTCTTTTAAGAACTAATGCAAGCGTAATAGAAAGTGCAATTAGGTTAAATCATAAAGAGAGCCAAGCTATATCTCAATATTGGCAACAAATGGAAACCAATGTTAATGAAGCTGGTTGGGTTGGCGATTCATTGGGCACATCAAACCCAAAAATTCAGCTAGCTGGCACGTTGGGTTTCTTTAGCGAAAATGAAAGCCTTAAAAAAGAGGCAGAAGATGTTTTGTCTAAATTTGATTTAGGATTAGATGCTATCAATATAAAAAAAGAAAAAGTAGAGGGCGGATTTACACTTGATGTTCAAATTACACATTCTTTTAATGGACAAAAACACTCATTACCTATTTATTACGAGTCTTCTGGTACGAAGCAGCTTTTTATTTTACTGAGGACGATCTTATTGGTTTTAAAACGCGGGGGTATTGCCGTTCTCGATGAATTAGATGTTAATCTTCACCCAGAGATGGTTTCTTCTCTTCTTGATTTATTTATCAATCCGGAAACGAATCCTAAAAATTCTCAAATAATATTTAGTACCCATAGCCATCAAATATTAAATAGATTAGATAAATACCAAATTATCCTTGTGGAAAAAAACGAAAGCGGTGCAAGTGAATCTTGGCGATTAGATGAAATGACTGGAGTACGAGCTGATGATAATTATTTTACAAAATACATAGCTGGAACTTATGGAGCCGTTCCGAAAATTAGTTAATTGAAGAGTATGGCACACTATTCAAAGACAAATAGAAAGAGAGGGATAAAGAAAACTTATTTGATTGTTGGAGAGGGTTCTCGCGAGGTATTTTTTTTAAAATATCTTCAATCTTTATATTTAAGAAAAAATCTTGTACACACGGAAATATTGGATGGTAAGGGTGGCACGGCGGATGGGATAGTGGATTATGCTAAAAGACAAATTGCTGATTATCATAAAAAAATTGTTGTGTTGGATGGCGACAAGAAAAAGATAGAAATGTCTGAAGCAGAGCAAAAAGCTTTAGATGGGAGAATAGACTTAATCAAAAATATTCCTTGTTTAGAATCATTTTTGCTTTCGATATTAAACAATGGTAAAAGTTTCGAGGATAAAAAAACTGGTTGGTGCAAGCAGGAGTTTGAATCCAAATATTTGGATAAAAATAATAGGCAAGTAATACGAGAGTTCGAAAAGAAATTTCCTAAAAGCCTTTTAAACAAACAACGAAAAAAAATATCAAAATTGAACCGTTTAATCTTTTTTTTTGAAGGTAAATATTGATAAGCATAACGGTAAAATGAGATGTAAATAATAAAATGACGATATTAAATTTTATAAAATAAAAAATTATGAAAAAAGAACAACTCGCCAATGAAATAAAGGAAATAATTGAACTTGTTAAAATTTGTCCTCAAAACTTGCAAGAAAAGTGTTTTGAGCTTTTATTGAATAGCATCCTCTCTCAGAAAGAAGATTCTCGAAGTGAACCATCTGCTAGTAATCCTCAAGTTTTTGCAACTGGCCTAACCATTCCTTCGGAAGTAAAGAAGCGTATGGACGCATTCTCTGGACAATATCAATTATCGGACATTGATCTTTGCAAAATATTTAGCGTTGATGAATCTGGCAATGTGAATATTGAGGTTGCAGACTTAAAATCTAAGAAAGTGGCCCAACAGCAAAGGAGACTTGCGCTTTTGATTGGAGTTAAACATCAATTTGCCGAGGGAACTTTTAGCGTTCCAAAAGATGAATTGAGAGAAGAATGTGTGACTTATGGTGCGTATGACGCAGCAAATTTTGTTCAAAATTTAAAAAACATGAAGGAAATTTTTGCTGGTTTCAACGCGACAGCAACAAATAAGCTATCACCCCTAGGGCGAAATCAAGCCGCCACAGCCATAAAGGAATTAGCGTCGTAATCCCAGTATTATGGTTGAACAAATCGAATCTTTTTTGTCATCGTTGGCAGAGCTGCAAGAAGCAATTAAAAAAAATAAATCTGCTTTTGTATCTCGGGCTGCATTAAAGGAGCAAACTCAAAAGTGTTGCAAGCTTTGGCTTGGGAAATTATCAACCCAGATACGCGGAAGAGGCCTTATAGAAGATCAAATACTTAATATAATAGATGAAAAGTTTGAAAGATTGATCGAGCTGGCGGAGAATACCAATCGAAAAAAATCATATATTGCTTTGTTATCAATTATACCCAAAGAAATCCAGAAAACAGTTTTAATTCCTCTTATTAAAAAAGCCCAATCGTCCCAGAATCCGCTTACAGTAACCATTTTATCAAAAATATATTCAAATATTAATTCCGAAGAAGAGAAAAAATTTTTCGAAGAAGCAGCGACTGCCGCGGCCAGTGAGTGTTATAAAGCGGCCACGGTTATGGTTTGGTGCGTTGTTATTGATAGGCTACGTCGCGTTGTGGAAAAGTTAGGATTAATCTCTTTCAACAGCGAATCAAAAAAACTTAACACAAGAAAAACGGGTTTTTATAAGCGTTTCTCTAAAGAGTTTAACATAAGTCAAACAAATGAACTGCAGGAGATTTTTGACAAAGATTTGATTACCGTTTTGTCATCCATGGTTAATCTTGATTTAAATGAGCTTAAGGCTATAATTTATCTCTTCGATATTAGAAATAGCTGTGCGCATCCATCCAGTTTTATTATGGATGAGCTGGCTTATATAAATTACATTAATGAAGCATTGAAGCTGGTGTTGTCAAATCCTAAATTTAAATGCGATTAAGGTGAATTTTTTATTTGGCTGACATTTTTTTAAATTTTACCGAGTATTTAATTTTTAACCCTGTTTTTGGCCAGATTTTATCCGGCTTTAGCGTTCCCAAAGTCGTCGTTCCAGAACGACGAGTAGAACGACGACTTTTTGGCCGGATTTTGCCCATTTCTGACCTCCGAAAACTCGTCCTTCGGGAAGGACGAGTCAGGGACGACTTTTGTCTTGCAAATTTACCCTGTTTTTGGGCTGAAACCGGCCATTAGAACCGGGCAGCCGGCTAACCTTGATAAAAGGTGATTTTGGCCTTACCAGGGAGCTAAGGCGCTGTTTTGCCAAGGCGTTACCTCTTACTTTGCCCTACCTACAAAACAGCGCCGGGATATGGCAAAAACCTTTGCAACACGGCCGAATTGGGCTCTAAAAACTTGTCATTTATAGAATGCCAACT
This sequence comes from Candidatus Moranbacteria bacterium UBA4824, assembly GCA_002400405.1. Lineage (GTDB taxonomy): Bacteria > Patescibacteriota > Minisyncoccia > Moranbacterales > UBA2206 > UBA2206. Next base: position 315 of record DHFM01000039.1, on the reverse strand, counting down.
CAATGCCAAGTGAATGACAAGTTTTTAGCTGGCACAAGGCCTACCTTTTTACCCCCCAGCGGCTAAAAATGCCTTGTGCCATAAGCCCAATTCGGGCCGGCTGCCGGTCTGCGAGCGCCGCCCTAAAGAATTACCATTCGGAAGGGCAAGCGACGCTCAGTCGGGGGTCAGAAGTTGCGTCTTTGGCCCGGAAGAGATACAACAAAAACACAGAGCGATTCTAAGTGAATTTAGATAGCTTTTAGTTGTTTCCGTCCAAGAAGAAAGTCCGAACTTTTTCATAGAAGTCGCTCCAATACAAAAATCACCGAGAAG
>DHFM01000009.1 GCA_002400405.1 Candidatus Moranbacteria bacterium UBA4824 | reverse complement strand
CTAAAGCGAAGCTTTAGGAAATAGACCAAAATAATTATGAAAAAACTAAAAGAAATGAACAAACAAAAAAAGACCATAATTTACGGGGTGGCGATTCTGGCAATAGTAAGTCTTTCGTTTCTGACTTATAATTTCATCGCCAAAGGGGCCACTTATGGTTGGCTTCAGGCGACTTGGTCAGGCGGAGCGGATACTGGGGCAGTTGCCAATCACACCAGTAATCAATCCGGTTGGACGAAATTTTTCTCCAAAGACACCAATGTTGACACCTCAAATGACCAACTAACTTTGGCTTCGGGGAGTTCGAGTGTGGTGGATACGACGACGGCAAATTTTGGTGCGGGGACTTGGAGCGCGGACACCAACAGTGCTTCTTGCATCAATTCCAACACAACTGGCGATCAAATGACAGGAACGAATGCCTGCTATAATGCCTCCGGAATTTGTGGAAATTTCCAAGTATTACCCACTGATCGTGCTGGCACGACAGCTTGGGCAACAGCCGTGAGCTATTGCGACAGTCTTTGCCCGACGTGTGATTTGCCGACTTTCACGGAATTAGCTTGTATGTGTACCAATAAAGCCAGTTTTGGAAATAATTTTGTGGCCGATTACTATTGGTCGGCCACGGAGGTCGATAGCGCGTCCGCCTACCTCGTTGGTTTCAGTGGTTGTGCGACGTACAACAACTACAAGACTAACGCCTACTACGTCCGTTGTATTCGTAGGTTTTAGTGTTCCAAGGATTTGGAATTTGGAATTTGGTTTTTTGGTCCCCATGGAACAAGATAATGAAATAGTAATTTCAAAATTTTATGAGGTAGCCCTGTTAGATAAATTTCCGCCGTTAGGCGGGGAAAATAAAAATAATTTTTAAATTTTATAATTTTTAATTTTATAAATAAATCTTAAATCAAAATTTTTAAAAATTGCAAAAAAAAGGAAGGCAAAAAAGAAGAGGCTTAGAAATTAAAAATTAAGATTTATTTAAAAATTACAAAATTTAAAAATTAAAAATTTTTTTAAAAAGTTAATTAAAAATTAAATAACAAAAAAAAGCTGTTTTTCCGCCAGAATTTGCAAGGAAATTTTTCTAATAAAATTTTTTGCAAAGAGAGCGGTTGGAACCTATATCGCCTCTTGTCATTTTTTGAAAAAATAAAATTTCAAAAAATATTGTAAGTCAGATTATCTTTTTTGAAAAAATCAGATAATCGGAGAAAATCAGTAGTGCAAGAGAAAAATTTGTGGCCAATAACTATTGGTCGGCCACGGAGAACAATAGCACGAACGCCTACAACGTTAATTTCAGTAATTGTGCGACGAACAACAACAACAAGACTAACGCCAACTACGTCCGTTGTATTCGTAGGAGATTGATCCCAACTTGTGTTAGCGGGAAAACAGCTTGCAAAAAAATGAGCAATGAAAAAGAAGCGCCGATTTATTTGAAATTATATTTATTAATCAAAGAATTGGACAAGATGGTTAAAGATTTTCCCAAACATCAAAAATACACCTTGGGAAATCAAACAATGGAAATGGCGTGGGAATGTATTGATTTGGTAATAGAAGCTAATAACTCGCTTTTTTATCAAAAAAAGCAAAAAATTTCGCAGTTGAGCAACAGTTTTGACAAATTGAAAATAAGAATCAGGATGGCGCAAGAATTGGGTTTGATTTCCACCGGACAATTTGCTCACATTCAAAGTCAGTATATGTCAGAAATAGGAGAGATGATTGGCGGATGGTGGAAGTGGTCAAGAGGTGAAAAATAATTTTGTAATTTTTAATTTTATAAATAAACCATAAATCAAAATTTTTAAACCAAAGATGTAATAATAAGATTTGGAAATTAAAAATTAGAGTTTATTTAAAAATTATAAAAATTCAAAAATTAAAAATTTATAAAACAAATGTCTATTTTCACCCTAGAAAACATATACAAAGCCTATTTGGATTGTCGCGAGAATAAAAGGAAAACCGCTAATGCCTTGAAATTTGAATATGATTTGGAAGAAAATTTATTGAAATTGCAAAAAGAATTAGCAGATGGAACATACAGACCTGGACGATCAATTTGTTTTGCGGTTTCCGAACCGACACCCAGGGAAATTTTTGCGGCGGATTTTCGGGACAGAGTTGTCCACCATTTGCTGGTGAGAGAAATAAATGAAATTGGTGAAAGAAATTTCATCTGTGATTCATTCGCTTGTCGAAAAGAGAAGGGAACGCACAAGGCAGTGGAGAGATTGAAAATGTTCTCAAGAAAAGTTTCCCAAAATCACAAAAAAGAAGCTTTCTTTGCTCAACTCGATATCTCCGGATTCTTTATGTCAATTGACAAAAATATTTTATACGAAATTTTGAAAAAAATGATTTTGAAACAAAACAAAAAAGAACAATGGAAGAAAGAAGTCTTGCGCTTAGGGAAAATAATAATTTTTTATGATCCAACGACAAATTATATTATTAAGGGCGACCAAAAACTTTTGGAAAGCATCCCACCCAGAAAATCATTGTTTCACGCCGGCAAAAACAAAGGCTTGCCAATTGGTAATTATTCCTCGCAATTTTTTGGCAATCTGTATTTGAATGAGCTGGATCAATTTGCAAAAAGAAAATTGCAAGCCAAATATTATCTTCGCTATGTGGACGATTTTGTTCTATTAAACCAAAATAAAGAAATATTGGAACAACAAAAAGAAAAAATCAGAGAATTTTTGAAAAAAGAATTAAAACTGAATTTCAGTGAGAATAAATGCAAAATAAATAATATTGAAAAAGGAATAGATTTTCTAGGATTTTTCATAAAACCGTGGTATAGTTTAATCAGGAAAAGAGTGGTGAAAAGTTTTAAAATAAAAAAAGAGTTGATTAAGAAAAATTGCGGTTTTAAAGATAAAAAAGAATTAATAAAAGAAATTTCCGTGATGAATTCTTATTGCGGACATAGCAATCATGGCAATTCGTATAATTTGCGGAAAAAGATTTTTGGTGATTTATTACAATTTCGACCAGAATTTGTTTCGGTGAGGGATTTTGAGATTTTAGGGATGGGGGAGGGGGAATTTTCAAGGTAAAAATTTTCAAAAAACAAGACTAAAATTGTCATAATTGTTGCAAAATGCTACAATTAGGATATAAAAAAGCAACAATTATGTTAAATAAATGAAAAAAATAACTTTACGGCAAAATTTAATACTAGAGTTAATAAGAAAGAAAGGAAAGGCTTCTAATCGAGAAATTCGAAAATATTTAGAAGAAAAATTGGAAAGTCCAGATCGAACGACAATCGTGAGAGAGATTGATTTTTTGTTAAAGGCAGATCTGATTTTGAAGGAAGGAGCAGGTCGTAGTGTTGCCTATCGAGAAAAGATTGCCAATCCAATGTTAGCCTATTTTGATCCGCAAAAATATTTTGAAATTGAATCTGACAAAAGAGAAATTCTTTTTTCTAATTTTAATTTTCAAGTTTTCCAAAATTTTTCCAAAACTCTTTTTATGCCGGACGAGCTGAGTGATTTGGACAAGAAAAATGACGAGTATAGAAAAAATATGGAAAGTTTGCCCGAAACAATTTTGAGAAAAGAATTTGAACGACTCACAATCGAGTTAAGTTGGAAATCTTCCCAAATCGAGGGCAATACCTATTCTTTGTTAGACACGGAATTTCTAATCAAAAAAAACCAAGAAGCACAGGGACACACCAAGGAGGAGGCTTTAATGATTTTGAATCATAAAGATGCCTTGGATTATATTTTGAAAAATAAAAATGATTTTAGGAAAATATCATTGGCTAAAATTGAAAATATTCACAAACTATTAGTAAAAGAAATAAATATTAAAGAAAATATTCGGCAGAGGGCGGTGGGGATAACCGGCACAAAATTCAGACCGATTGACAATGAATTTCAAATTAGGGAGGCATTAGAAAAGATGATGGATATTATAAACGATGAAAAAAATCATCCACTTCTCAAAGCACTCGCTTCAGTTCTCTTGATTTCCTATATCCAACCATTTGAAGATGGCAACAAGCGAACTGCCAGGTTGATTGGTAATGCAATTTTATTGGCTAATAACTATTGTCCGTTGTCATATAGGAGCGTAGATGAAAAAGATTATAAAAAAGCGATTCTGTTATTCTATGAACAGAATAGTGCTTTGTTTTTCAAAGAGATTTTTCTCGAACAATTTGAATTTTCAATAGATAATTATTTTTTAGAGTAAGGATGAATGATATTTTTACAAAAAGAAAAATTGAATCAAATTTACCCTGTGAAATAATTAAAGTTTAATCAGATAAAAGCTAAGTGATAATAGCAGATGATAAGGTTGATAAATAAAAACAAAATTAAATCATATTTGACAGGGACATTTCTCAAAAGCTCCATCTTTTTGCTGGCGGGATTTTTTGGGTTGTTT
>DHFM01000006.1 GCA_002400405.1 Candidatus Moranbacteria bacterium UBA4824 | reverse complement strand
AAAATATCAATAATTCTTTCGATGATCGTATTTAACATTTCCATAATGAGCACCGCCATTATCATCGTAGTAATCACAATCATTTCCAGTCTGGTTACGCGATAGTAAAACATAAAACCGATTGCGATGACCGCCACCGCCAATTCATTTTGGAAATTTTTTTCGTTCTTGATAGCATATTTCAAACCGCGAAAAGCGTGACTGAAACTTTTGAAAAATTCTTTTATTCTGGCCATAGGTTTTTTATTTTATAATTTGATTGGCAATATTTTTTTGAATCGCAAACATTTTTTGCGAGTGCTTAAGTCCCAAGAGATGAAGCACGCCGTGAGAAACTATTTCTGCCAATTCTTGTTTTATATTTTCTTTTTTCATTTTGGAATGTTTCACGATATAATTATAGCACACAATTATCTCTCCAAGATACATATTCTTATCCACAGCTTCCTGAATTTCCGTTTGGTTCTTATATTCGCAAAAAGAAAGCACGTCAGTGGCTGTTTTTTTCTTGCGATAAATCGCATTCATCTTAGCAATTTCTCCTTCGGGGACGGTTGCAAAACTAAGAGAAATATTTTTATTTTTCAAATATCCAAAATCCTGATGCATTAATGTTTTTTTAGCAACATCAAACAAGAATGCTTTTTTGATTCCACTTTTTTCACTATCATTAAAATCAATTTCGATTTTCATATACAAAAAGAAGCGCCCACTTCAGGGGGCGCTTCAAAAATATTATTTCAATTCTTCCTCGGCAATTTTTTTGACTAAATTACCATCGACTTTTCCCTTAAGCTCTGTCATTGCTTTTCCCATTACTTTGCCAATTTCCGATTTGGAAACCGCTCCGACTTCGGCGATTATTTTCAAAACTTCTGCTCTCGCTTCTTGTTCACTTAGTTGCGCTGGCATATAAACAGAAAGAATTTCTATTTCAGTATTTTCTTTTTGCGCTAAATCTTCTCGACCACCACTAACATATTGAGTAGCACTGTCTTTTCTTTGCTTGATCGCCCGCGCAATGACTTCTTGCACCTCTTCATCACTCAGCCCCTCTTCTCTTTTCTTTTTTTCAATTTCCAAATTCTTAATCATCGAATCAAGCATTCGAAGTGCATCACGAGTCGCCGTATCCCCCGCTTTCATGGCTGATTTCAAATCATCTAAAATTTTTTGTTTCAACATAGAATTTATTTAATTAGTTTCTTTTTGACATTTTTGAAAGTTGATTCGTCAAATTTTCCCATTTTTTTGAGTTTATTCACAACTTTTCTAACTTTTTCCTTGTATATCGCGCCAGAAATTTTTTCTCGTTTAGTTTTTTCATCTGCGCGAAAACGCGATCTTCTGGCCTTTACTAAAACACCGCTTTGTTGAACACGACGGCTAAATCTGCGAATCAGACTTTCTGATGACTCACGGTCTTTCTTTTTTACCTCAATCATAAATTACCTCCTCTCTAAATTTAAAATTATATTTTCAAACAGTGCAAGACTTATGCATTTGATTGCGGAAAAGATATTAACGCAGTCGCCAGAAAAATATTTTACCTAAACATTTTTTAATTACTGGCGAGTTATTACATTTCATAATCGCTTTCGCGACGAGCATATCTTGACGCAAGCAAATGCATAAGTCCTACAGTTTTCAGTTTGAATTGATAGTTTACACTATTTTTCTAAAATGTCAAAACTAGTTATGATACACCACAACATTATCCGCTTTCAGTTTTTTCTTGATGAGATCCACTAATTTGTCCATACTCACGGTTTCTTGCGCGCCAGTTATCATATTTTTCACAATCACTGTACCATCTAATGTTTCTTTTTGACCTAAAATCAAAGTGAATTCTACGCCTAGTTTGTTAGCAATTCTAAGCTGGGATTTCAAACTCCCTCGGCCAAAACTCTCAGCGGTGAGAATACCATTTTTTTCCAATTCGGAAAATATCCTAAGACTTTTCTTTTTAGCCAAATTTCCCAATTGCGCCAAAAATACTTTTGGACGCGGAAGTTTATATGGCTTAGCCTGTACTCTTTTCATTTCTGCAATCACTCTTTCTACTCCAAAAGCAAATCCAATCGCTGGCGTGTCTTCTCCACCCATCATTTTGATCAATTTGTCATATCTACCTCCTCCGCCCAAAGACAATTTTTTGCCTTCTTCAGCGCTAGACCAAACTTCAAAAACTGTTTTTGTATAATAGTCCAAACCACGTACTAAGTGAGGATTGATGATATATGGCAAATCCAATTCATCCAAATATTCCAATAGAGTTTTAAAATGAACTCTACATTCCTCACAAAGATGATCCACTGATTGTGGCGCTAGTGCGGCCACCTGCGAACATTTATCTTCCTTGCAATCCAAAACTCGCAAAGGATTAGTTCCCATTCTTCTTTTGCAATCTTGACAAAGTTTTAGTTTTTTTGATTCTAAATAATTTACTAGCAATTCTCGATAATCCTTTCGGCAAGCCGGACAACCGATAGAATTGACTTGCATTTGTACTGATTTTATTCCTAGAGTTTGAATGATTCGATGAGCAACTTGAATCATCTGCGCATCCAAAATCGGATCCTGTTCGCCATAAGCGTCAAAATTAACTTGATAATGCTCGCGATATCGTCCTTCTTGCGGTCGGTCATAACGATAGACTGGTCCCGTAGAAAAAATCTTGACTGGTTTTGAAAGCACATTCATTCCATTTTGAATATAGCTTCGACAATTGCCCGCTGTGAGTTCCGGCCGAAGTGCCACCTTGTCGCCTCCACGCGTAACAAAAGTGTACATTTCTTTTTCCACTATATCTGTTCCCTCACCAATGCTTCGAGTGAAAAGATTAGAGAATTCCAGAAGAGGTGTGTCTAGTCGCAAAAAACCATATTCCCGAGACAATCTTTCGGTCGTTCTTCGCACTTGTTCCCAATATGGCTGATCATTTGGCAAAATATCTTTCATTCCACGCAAAGTATGCAGAACTAAAGGTTCTTCCTTGACTTTCATTGTTTTTGCAGATTTAACTTTTTTTAATTTAATCATAAAATCGTTAAATTTAAAATTTTCAATTTTTAATTTTCAATCAATTCTCAATGTCTCAATATTCATTGAAAATTATTCGATTGAAAATTCATTGTAAATTGTAAATTGATAATTGAAAATTAGTATACAGATATCTTATCCAACGGCCAAGCGCGCAAAAGTACTTCACCGATAATATCATTTTTTGGCACCGGTCCCCACATTCGAGAATCACTGCTAAATGAACGGTTGTCACCTAAAACGAAATATTGATTTTCCTTGAGTGTTATAATTGTGTCTCCCTTAGTCGGCGTACCAAGTGGAATATATTCTTTTTCATCCAAAACAAATCCGTCCGGATGATCAGTATTAAAAATTCTAACTTCATTATTTTTTATCTGCACTTTTTCTCCCGGCAAGCCGATGACGCGTTTAATGAAAAATTTCTTAGGATCAAGCGGATAACGAAAAACTACCGGGTGTTGACGCTCCAGATTTCTAAATGAACCTATATTCATAAGCTTAAGATCCGTTTCTTTGAAACCAAATTCATTGATGATCAGATATTGTCCATCTTCAAAATTAGGCTCCATTGAAGCGCCTTGGACAAAAAAAGGCTGAAACAAAAGAACTCGTATCGGCACGATCACAATGAAAGCCAAGGCGACTATTTTTATTATCTCCAATATAAATTCTCCTACTCCCTGATAGGAATACTCTTCATTTTCTTTTTCCATTGTTTTATCTTAACAGATAAAAGCCCTTTTGGCAAGGGCAACTTTAGGCTTAAACTAGCCAAAGATTGACTAATCCCATTTAGAAGCTTATTATTAAAATAATGAAAAAACAAAATATTTTTATAAAACTTATTTTTAGCCTCACTATCCTTGTCATTATTATGGGAATTATTTATGGCGCCTTTTTTGTTTGGAAAATAGCCAGCACGGAAAAAAAAATAAGCGTCAAAACTGAAACCAACGCTTCTTTTTTAAATACCTTTAAAAATATTGTTACGCCTAATAAAATTGAACTCAAGGGAATAACTGACGAAAGAATAAATATTTTGCTTTTGGGCATTGCGGGCAAAGGCAAACCGGGGAATAATCTCACTGACACTATAATAGTTGCCAGCTTTAATACTAAAACCGGTAAAGTCGCTTTGCTTTCTATTCCACGCGATCTCTATGTCGAAATTCCTGAAATGAATTATCAAAGCAAAATAAATTCCGTCTATGAATACGGTTTGCAAAATTATCCTACCGATGCACAAAAATCTATGGAGCCGATGAAAAAAGTAATTAGGAATATCACTTCACTAGATGTGCATTATTGGGCGATAATGAATTTTGACGGTTTTCAAGAAGCTGTTGACGCTATTGGCGGGATAAACATTACCAATGAACGTGACATTCTTGATACGCGCTATCCAGGACCAAATTATAGTTATGAAACTTTTGAGCTTGCTAAGGGATTTCATCATCTAGACGGCGCCACCGCACTCAAATATGCTCGGATGCGCCACAATGATCCGG
>DHFM01000005.1 GCA_002400405.1 Candidatus Moranbacteria bacterium UBA4824 | reverse complement strand
ATGACATTACTACTTATTTATGACACCGCCTGTATTTTTTTCATCTTAAATAAAGTATATTTCAATTTTATTAATAAAACTATAGAGAGATTTTCTTTCATAATACCCTCTTAAAGTTGAGCTTTTTGAAAAGTTTGGGCTCCACCCCAAAGCTCAACTTTTCTGGCTATTCTAAAAACCCATCCTTGCGAAATAGAAAGTTATAAATTAAAACTTTTTCGCGTTAAGAAATTTATCCTGTTTGAGGCCCGACGCATTTGGTCGAGCCGAGTTATAAATTTTAGCGAAAAAGTTGAAAATTTATCTTTCTATGAGCCCAGATGGCCTTTTTCCCTGCCTCGCCGGCAGGCGGGTTTTTTGCCACTTTTCTTTTGGGAAAAGAAAAATGGCGCTTAGTTACTCCACCACAATCATCGCTTTTCTGCCTTGCTTGATATTTTCCAGTTTTCCAGGAAAGTCATGAATAGCGCTGTATAAAATATCGACATTATATTCATATCCCTCCCCCTTTCGCGTCCCTGGATCATTGGTGATAATTGTGTCGCCGTCATAACCAGTCAAAACTAAATTATGATAGAGTGGTCCCGGAGCTGTAAAATTCGGATTACCCAGCTCTCTTCCGGCAGCTGGGACAATAATTGGAAAACCACGTGCGAGATTTTTTTTCAAATCTGCTTTATCAAAATCATAAACGACCTTAAGTTTTTTTCCTTCAGGAAACTCCCTATAAAAATCTAAAAATAAGTCAGCTGTCTGTTGTGCGGTAGTATCTTTGAAATCATCATATTTTTTATTTTGAAATGCCACTAAATCTTGGATTTCTTTTTCGGCAATTTCCCGCGTCAGCTTTTCCTTGGAAAAATAATATCGGAGCATTATTATTGACGCTTCCTCGCAAGCCTCTTCATGAATTTCATCCCATTTAGCAAAAGGCGCTTGAGTTGTAAATGGAACTTTAATTAGAATTTTTTCGGGAATTTTTTCTGCCATGTTTTCCGGCCTAACTATCGTTTCTTGTTCTGCTTTATCATTATTCAAAATAATTTCTTTTTCTGAAGTTCCGATTCTTTTTTCCAAATCTTCCTTCACTTTTCTTGCCTCATTTTCCAAGATAACACTCACCGATTTTTTCTCTTCGCTTTTTCCGTCCTGAATCATTTTTGTCCCAAGACCAATCAAAGCCAGCGCAGATAAAAATAAAATTAAAATATTTTTTATTTTTATCTTTCGCAGATTTAATATCAAAATTATTTCTGCACTAAAAATAATACTAAAACTATCAAAAATAACATCGATTATTTTTCCCGCCCTTCCCAAAACTAAAGATTGATGAAATTCATCGCTAATGCTATAGGCTATCGCCAAAAGTAACGCCGACCAATACGCTTTTTTTATTTTTATATTATGCGCCAAATAGAAGATTCTCCACAAAAGAATAACTAGAATAGAAAATTCTACAAAATGCGCACCTTTTCGTAAAATTATTTCTTCTACCGCACTCTTAGAATACCTAAGCCCAGGGATTGAAGAAAAATAGAAAATAATACTCACCCAAATTATCGCCGGCAAATAATATTTTATAAATTTTTTAAACATACCAAACATTTTTTATTCTTTGAATAATTCTTGCGCTGTATTCCAAAGCACCGGATAATTTTTTTCTACCTTCAGCCAATACCACCATTCCACTCCCCACAGATAAATTTCCGGAAAACCAACTTGCCGAGCATAGGTCACATTTTCTCTCAATTTTTTTTCATTCATTGATTTGAATTGTTCTTCTAGTGTTGCATCCACCGTCCAGCCTTGGATCCATGGTTCAGCTTGCAGTTCCGCCACAATGGCATTTTTTTGTTCGGCAAAAAGACTGATAAGACCATATTTAAACCGAAAGAAACGTGGTCCAACTGGATAGACATAATAGCCCCAACCTTCCTTATAGACATTGCGATACATCGTAGTACCAAAAACATCCGCCCTTCTGGCGGCTCTCACCCAAAGACTTAACTCTCCACTATCAGAAACTATTATTTTTCGACTATCATCAATCTTTCTCACTAGTGTTATTTCACTATCTAGTAAATCGGCATCTGGTGCTGGGCAAATACCAAAAAGCAAAAATGGTTCGTTTTCAATTTGCCAATATTTTATCTCCGGATTATTTTTATACCGCTCCATCACCACTGAAATAAAATCTAGAAGAGCTTCTTTTCTTTTTTGATCATTTATGTTCGCCCAATCCGGAATAGCGCATTCTGGCCAACGTGGAACTTTTTGACCGATTGTTAAAATAATATTCACATTTCTTTTTCGCGCTTCATTGAGTTGCCAATCAACATCAGAAAAATCAAACTTGCCTTCTGATTGCTCCACTAAGTCCCAATAAACCGGCAGTCGCACATTTTTTATCTCCAATTCATCCAGCGCAGCCAAATAGGCTTCTTTCCAATCTAATCCGATATTTTCAGCATAACGACTGGAAAAAGTTACACCTAATTCCGCCCGATCATTTTGATCGCTCACGGGAATATTAAAATAAATAAAGAAGCCCAAAAGCACAATAAAAGCAATCCCGATTACTTTCCCAAAAATTCTTAGAAATTTTTTTATATATTTCATAATATTTTAATTTGTGGCTTTACCCTATAGAGTAATTTCACAATAAACCACAGGTGGTATTAAAAAATAAATCTAATTTAAATTCTTATCTATCACTATGCCCGTACTCCATAGGGTGAAGAAACTAAAATTAATCCCAAAGTGATAATAGCAATCGCGATAATTTTTTGAGCTATACTTTTGAAATCCTTTTCCTCTCGCATTATTTTTGGCATCCAAGCAGAAAAAATAATGCTCAGAACAAAAATAAAAACATACTCTACTGAAACTAAAGCGTTCACCACAGTCACGCTTGCCAAAGACATTGACACGGCATTTTCTTTGAGAAATGATCCGCTTCCGCCGAGTGTTTTAGCTAGAACAAAAGAAGCGCCAGATTTTTTTTCTTCTTTTTCGGATTTTTTAAATTTCAATAGCGAATTAAAAATAGGTTTTCGCCAAATAGGAATTAGAAAAAAGCTTAATACGCCCAAAAATGCGCCCGTTCTTGTCCAGATAAAAACATTCAAAAAATTATCTTCGTTATACAGGGCTTTTATTATAATCGTTGAAACAGCCAAAAGAAACCCAGCTAAAATTGAAGCACGAAAACCTTCAAAAAATATTCTCTTTCTATTTTTAGCTAAATTAAAAGAAATTAAAATCCCACCAAAAATCAAAGCGCCGATACCAAGAGTACCTCTGAGCCCCAAGTTTTCCCCCAAAAAAACTATAGCCAGAAAAAATGATGTGATTGGAACAACCGCGCCCACAATCGGAAGCACTCGGCTGGCCTCCCCTCTTTTGACTGCCCAAAACAATGAAAGCATTCCGTAGATAAAAATCATTCCAGCAACGAAACTGAAAAACATTTTCTCATAACTAATCCAATGAAATCCAAATGGAGCAAAAACAATCGCAAACATTCCCATTGTTCCGGAATAGAAAGCATAAATGGCGGGATGAGAAACGCGCTTGGAAGAAAGCAAAAACTTATCCAGAACAATTTCCAAGGCTAAAAGAAAATATGCAAGTATGGCAATCCCTATCCAATTCATAGTTTTTTATATTTCAGGACTTACGCATTTGATTGCGGAAAAGATGTTAACGCAGTCGCCAGGAAAATATTTTTCTTAAACAGTTTTTAATTACTGGCGAATTGTTGCATTTTATAGTTGCTTTTGCGACGAGCATATCTTGACGCAAGCAAATGCGGAAGTCCTGTATTCGCATACTTATTTTACACTAAAATTAAAAAATAAACCACTGAGGTTTATTTTTTAATTTAGAACTTGTGCAGTTAAATATGTCGAGAGCTTACGGAGGCGCTTAAATATTATTCGCATAAATTATTCATTACAAGCATGTCGGGACTTTTTATCACTAAAAAACTTCCGCGCCGAAGCGCGTTCGGCATATTTAACTGTGCAAGTTATATTTTTCTAAGAATTCAATTTATGATAATAGGCACTCACATCACTCACCCATTTTCGAACGGCCATTGGATTATCCCAAGAACAATCTCGTCCGCATTTCCAAACAATCATTTTTTCTGGCGTATCGATTCCTTGCTTGATTAAGTTTTCAATTCTTTCACCCACGACTTCCACCGCTTGGCTGGGACTATCAAAACAACTATACCCTGAAGCGGTAGCATTGTAACCTCCGCGATAACCCCAATAGTTATAGCAATCTTCACCATTCTTTTTTGGAGAATGACGCCCCCAATTACTTTCCTTTTTGGCAATTGCAATTAGAAAGGCCGCTACTTTCTTATCCTGCTTAGCAATTTCTGAAGTCATTAAAGCCAATGGATAATCCTTGACTAAATTTTCATAAATTTCCTCTTGCTTATTTTTAGACTTTTTATCCTTTTTAAGTATCGATTTATTATAGCTAGCTCGTATCTCCTCTTTTTCAAAAAGATTCTCCGGATTGATGTTTTTCAATGGATCAATTGAGCTAAATTTTTGACTGTTGGAATTCTTTTCTGGTTTTTTTGCCAAGGCATTTTCGCCTAAATAAAAAGAAAAAAACAGCCTCACGACTAGCGCGAGAACAATTAGTGTTAAAATATTATATTTTTTGATCCTCCTTATCCCCTCGAGCTGAAGTTGTCCGCTCATTATTTTCAGTTTTTTCTGGAATGTCCCCTTTTTAGCCTTCTCATCCGCTAAACCTCCCTTGCCACCCAGTTTTCAAAACGACCTAAATATCCTACCACACAGCAGTTTTTCACGCAATAGCCCGCAGTACATCATCCAAAATCTAAC
>DHFM01000022.1 GCA_002400405.1 Candidatus Moranbacteria bacterium UBA4824 | reverse complement strand
CCACCGACTAAAATATTGTCATATTTCTCTTCGAAGAATTTTATCACCGGCAGTTTCGTTTCAATTTTCGCGCCACCAATAATCGCCACAGCCGGATGCGCAAAATCATTCTTTATCTTTTCCATTTCCTCCACCTCTTTTTGAAGCCGAAGCCCAGCAAAACTTGGCAGAAATTTTGCCACACCCGTCACCGAGGCATGATCTCGATGAGAAGCACTAAATGCATCATTGATAAAAATATCAAACCCGTTTGATAATTTGCGCGAAAATTCTTCGTCATTATTTTCATCTCCCTCATAAAACCGAACATTTTCCAGCATGATAATTTCTCCTTGAGCTAAGTTTTCCAAATTATTTTTCACTTCTTCACTTACACAATCATCGATAAATCTTATTTTTCTTCCTAAAATATTTTCAACGTCCTCTATAATTTGCCTTAACGAAAATTCAAGATTATTTTTTCCTTCTGGCCTGCCCGCCATATTTTGCGTAGCAATATAGGCGGGTCTGCCCAAATGAGAAATCAGTGCCACTTTAGCATTTTTTTCTAAAAGATAATCAATTGTTTCTTTGGCTGATTCAATCTTGAATTTTTCCTTAACCCTCCCGTTTTCCAACGCCACATTAAAATCCACCCGCAAAAGCACTTTTTTATTTTCTAATTGTGCGTCTTGTATTTTTCTCATATTTATATTTTTTATAATTTAGTGAAAATGCTTCCCCGCCCCCAAAATTCCAATGATCACTCCGAGAAGCGAAGTTATAATTGTGAAAATCCAAACACGCATTGTCACTTTTGTTTCCGGCCAGCCCAACGCTTCAAAATGATGATGAATCGGCGCCGCTAGAAAAACTTTTCGTTTGAAAAATTTCTTGCTGGTAAGCTGAATAACCACTGAACCAGATTCAATTACATAAATGAAAACAATAATTGGCAAAACCAAGGCAGAATTAGTGAGCATCGCTACTACTCCCAAAGTTATCCCAAGCGACATCGCCCCCGTGTCCCCCATAAAAAATCTGGCTGGATAAATATTAAACCAAAGAAAGGCTAGAAGTGCCCCGGAAATCGCCGCACAAAAAGAAGCCAGATCCATTTTATTTTGAAAAAAAGAAATTAAAGTAAAAGATCCAAAAGCCATCAGAAGCACTCCGCCATTTAGTCCATCCAGCCCATCAGTTTCATTGGAAGAAATAGCAGAAAATAAAATGATAAAAATAAACAGTGGAATATACCAAAGACCGATCGAGAAATCTCCTACTGCCGGAATATGAATTTTGTCCCAACCAAGTTTATAATAAAACCACCAGGCACCTAAAATTGAAATCACAATCAGCCAGCCAAAACGCGCCAAAAATCTCATTCCGCCTCCTTTATTTTTTCCAATTCCTTTGACACTCATATAATCATCACAAAGCCCGAGAATTCCGGCCGATACCAAAGCAAATAGCGGAAGCCAAACTTGCGGACGGCTGAAAAAATCTAACCTAGCCACAAAATTAGTTTCAAATATTTTTGCAACATATGGGAATGCATAATGCGAAAGAATAGCCAAGATTGCCACTGTAAACCAAACCAAGACACCTCCCATTATCGGCGTTCCGGATTTATGCTTATGCATTTCATTTATATAAGTAAGTTTTTTTCCATCAACTGAATTTTCTTTTATCTTTACGCCAATCTTATATTTATAAAGTATATACGTCCAAAAAGGCGTCAAAATAAAAGCCAAGATAAAAGCCAAGAAGCCAGTAGTGAGAATTTTCATCACATCCACCACTTCAGGAATAGTTTGTATTTGAGCGATATTCATATCATATAGCATGAAACATATAGCATGAAACAATAAATCTCATTTATATATTTTATGTTTTTTTATTTATGTTATATGTTACATGTTTCATGTTGCATGGCTTACTTCCATTCATAATTAGCAAAAGTCCAATCGACTAATTTTTTCATATCTTCCCAACGATTTTCATCATTTAGAATTACAGAAATTATCTTATGTTTTCCCGTAGGATCAGCTGCCACTGTGAGTAATGATTTTCCCGCTAGTGGAGTAAAGCCAGTTTTTCCTCCCAAGCAGTTTGGCATCTCGCGAAGAAGCATATCTGTGTTTTTGAGTTGGTGCATATACTTTCCGTCGATTGAATAAATCTGATCTTCTTCTACTCTCATTATATCCCAAATTATAGCATATTGTAAGGAGTGGGATGCAATTCGGGCGATGTCATAAGCTGATGAATAACAATCCATTTCTTTGCCATCAATTTCTAGTCCTGAAGGAGTGCAAAAATTAGTATCCTTAAGCCCCAATTCTTTCGTTTTCACATTCATTAATTTTACAAAATCTTCCGGAGTCTTGGCCACATGAATCGCAAGCGCCGTTGCTGCATCATTAGCGCTGTTTAGCAACATGGCTTTTAATAAATTTTTTACTGTTATCTTTTCTCCGACATACATTTGATTAGCATTACAAAAAATACTAGTTGGACAACCCACCACCGTGCCATCAACATTCAAAGCTGTTTTCGTGATTGTCGCCGTTTCATCTAAATTTTTCACATTCTCCATAACTAAAATCGCCGTCATAATTTTTGTAAGTGAGGCAATTTGTGTCTGCTTCCTGCCTTCTTCATAATGCAAAATAGTTCCACTATCCGCATCAATCACTACTGATGCTCCTGACCAAATTTTCACATCAGCATAATCAAGTTTTCTTTTCGGAATGACATGGGACGGAATTTTTTCTTTTAAAGGAAAAAGATCACGAGAAACAATATTCTCCGCTTCGCTTTGACATGAAGCTGTTTCTGTTTTTTGATTTTCTTCCCCCAAAACTTGGCTTTCTAAAATTATATTTTTTGCTTCACTTTTAGCCACAATTAAATCGCCGTACATAAATATCGGCACAAAAGGAACTATTAAAATTGCAAAAATTATATTAAGCATAAATACAGGGCTTATACATTTGATTGCGGAAAAGATATTAACGCAGTCGCCAGGAAAATATTCTGTATGAATAATTCTTGATTACTGGCGAATTACTGCATCTCATAATCGCTTTCGCGACGAGCATATCTTGACGCAAGTAAATGTGTAAGTCCTAAATAAAAAAATACTCTAACTTTCAACCACATTTTCTATCCGAGGATCTTGTGATAACGTTTCAAAATCTGGTAATTTAGAAACACTGTCTAATCCGAGTTTTTTCAAAAAATCAAATGATATTTTGTATAGATATGACCGATTATCCGACGGGTTGTCCACTTTTTCTAAAAGCCCCCGCATCAAAAGATTTCGCAAAGTGAAAGTACAATTGACTCCACGAATGGCTTCAATATTAATGCGCGTTATCGGTCCGCGATACGCCACAATTGAAAGCACTTCCAGTGCCGCCTTGCTCAAATTCTCTTGAATTTCGCTTTTCACTAATTCAGAAATAATCTCAGAATTTTCCGGCGCCGTGGCCATCTGAAGACTATCTTCTTTTTGAATAATTATTATCCCCCGATTAGCGCTATATTCACCTTGCAAAACCATCACAGCATTTTCCACCTGCGAAATTTCCACGCCTGTTATTTTAGCAATTCGAGAAATCTTCACCGGCTCTCCACTCATAAACAAAATACTTTCAATGATTGATTTTATTTTTTCTATTTCCATTTTTATCAGGACTTACGCGTTTGATTGCGGATAAGATATTAACGCAGTCGCCAGGAAAATATTCTATCTAAACAGTTCTTGATTGCTGGCAAATCTTTGCGCTTTATAATTATTTTTGCGACAAGCATATCTTGACGCGAGCAAATGCGTAAGTCCTACTTATAAATTAATTATTTTTTAAACTTAATTTTATATCTTCAAACAAATCAGTTTGTTCCACTTCGATTAGTCTTTGCTTTATCATTTCCAGCATAGCCAGAAATGACACGATGACTTCCACCTTATCGGTTGATTTTTCCACCAAACTAGAAAAGGATGATTGAATCCGACTGCGCAAAAAATTCTCCAGTTCATTTATTTTCTCTTCCAGCGTCACCACTTCATTTACTATTTCTTCAGAAAGCTTTTCTATGATTGGAATTTCATTTAGAATCGCCAGAAAGTGTTTTTTGAAGTCATAAGCATTGAAGTCTTCCGGCGGATAAAAAATTGATTTCACAGCGGAAAAACCTTCCCGAGAATAGCAAATTTTTCTGCTTTCGGCAATCTTGCCAATCCTAATTGAAATTTCCTTGAATTTTCGATATTCTTCTAATTGTTTTGTGAGGTCTTTGATTTCTGCTTCTTCCTCTTCGCTGAATTTTAGCATCGGCAAAAGCGCCCGTGATTTAATGAGAATGAGTCGAGATGCCACCGACAAAAAATCAGCCAGATGTTCCAGATTAATGCTTTGATTGTCTCTAATATGATCTAAATACTCTCCTGCCACCTGAGACAAGCTCAACTCCGTGATTTCCAGTTTTTCTTTTTGAATAAGTTCCAAAAGCAAATCCATTGGACCCTCAAATTTATCAGTTTTTACATTATATGTCATGTTTTGTAAGTTATCTCATTTACGAACTACGAAATGACCGAACTACGAAACAATAAAACTTTTTTTCGTACTTTCGTATTTCGTATTTCTTTCATAGTTCGTAAAATTATTTCTTTTTACTAAAACTTCCCTTAATTATTTCTTCTTTTTTCATATATTCACTAATATTTATCAAAAACGACTGGGTATATTCTCCTGATCCGACATATATTTTTTTGTTTTTGAGCAATAAATTGTCCACGAAAATTTCCATCTTTAGAAGCTCTGCAAATGGCGGAGTTGCTCCAACTTTTCCCAAAAGATTTTTCTTCATCCAAATCTCCTTGGCAAAATCAATCTTCTTAGAATTTTTCAATCCCTGCTTTTTTCTCTGAGCATTTATAACTTTCAAAAGTTTTTGCTTGTCGAGATTTTTGTTGCCAGAAATCAGAGCTAAAAGACAATCCTTATCCGCTCTCATTACCAAGGCTTTCGCCACAGTTTTCGGGTCAACTTTTTCCGTCTGCGCTGTGTCCCAAGCCGTAAAAGTAGTCTTATGCTCGATAATATTAAATTTATACTTTTTATCCTCCAAATACTTCAATATTTTCTTAGAAATAGCCATAATTTTAGATTATTTTTTACCTTACTATCATATCACAAAACAAAAATTCAGGAAAATCCTGAATTAATTTATTTATCGACTCATTCCTATTTCAACTTTTCCCCATCTCTTTTTCACTTCTATTATCCGTAAGGCGGAAGGCTGGATAAAGCGCAGAGAGAACGATAATGCCCGTAAGGATAAAAACGAATTTGATTGGCAAAAAGAGAAAGACAAAAGAAGAAAAAATTGTTGCGAAAATATAGGCCATCGGCAGTGATGTCCGGAAAAAATCAATTACATCCACATCCCGACAATCAATTCTTTTGTAGAAATAGGAGTCCCTGAGAATTTCAATAAGGGATGCTCCAATTCTCGTGATAAATAGGACCAAAGCCCAACTAAAAACACTGCCCGCTCCTATGAAATAGATTGCTATCGTCGAAATCCCCATAATTAGAACAGAAAAAAATAACAATTCTTTCTCGCCCATTTTTTTGTCAGCCAAAAGTCCAGCTGGATATTGAAAAATCACAAAAGGAATGAGCATTACGGTGAAAATTTTTCCGATTTCCCCCCAAGAAAAACCCAGATCGCGGAGATAAATCGGAGTGTAGATAACCATCAGCGCATAGAAAAATTCCAACACAAATGAAATGTAATATATCCGCATAATATTCTTCCTGGCCAAAACTTTTTTCAAAATATCCAAGACTTTTAGTTTTTGTTCGAATCTCTTGTTTACCTTGCGAAAACCTAACAAAGCAAAGATAAAAACGAAAATATTAAAAATCAACGCAAAAATAAACACGCCGTGAAAATTTATCTTATCCAAAAAATAAGTCGAAACGAAAGGACCAAACAAAAATCCAGCATTGAGAATAGTAAGGTGCATTCCGCGAATTCGGCCTGACATTCGATCGGTAGAAACTTCTTCAATTATAAAATCAAGAGCCACCCATTCTATATGACCCAAAATTATATAGGCAATCATGAGAAGTATTCCAATCTTGGAAGGTTCCACTAGAATCAGACCAAAAATAACAATGAGTTTAGCGAGAAGAGAAAAATAAAAAACATTGGATTTACCCAATATTCTAACAAATTTATGCAGGTTAAGAAGAATTACCAAAAATATAATATAGGAAACAGCATAGAAAATTCCCACATTTTCCGTTCCGATTGACAATTTGAAATAAGTAGACATCACATAAATGAGCATTGCTTGCGCAAACCCCATAAGAAATGTGACGAAAGTCACCAGCTTTATTTTGCCTTCATCTAATTTTTCTTTGTGTTTTTTCACTAGCTTATAATTTTTGTTTTTTTATTTTTTCTATTCCTGCTTCTTTTAATTGTTTTTCACTCAAATCACTTGGCGCACCCATCATTAAATCTTCTGCTTCGCCAGTTTTAGGAAAAGCCATAACTTCTCTAATGTTTGGTTCGTTCATTAATATCATAATTAGTCTGTCGATCCCAGGCGCTATACCTCCATGAGGAGGTGCTCCAAATTCAAAAGCTTCTAGTATATGACCGAATCTTGATTGAATTTCTTCTTCTTCGAGACCAAGAATTTCAAAAATTTTATGTTGCAATTCTTTTTTATGAATTCTTATGCTACCTCCACCAATTTCATTACCATTGAGAACTATGTCGTATGCTCGAGCTCTAGCCTTTAGCGGATTTTCATTAAGTAAATCAATATCATCTTCCACAGGAGCAGTGAAAGGATGATGCGAAGAAGTTAATTGACCATCTTTATTTTTTTCAAAAAGAGGAAAATTTACTACCCAGCAAAAAGCAAGCTCATTGGGATTATTTTTATCCTCTCTTAAATCAGGCTTATCACTATTGTATTTTTCAATAGCTTCCGAATAATCTAATTCTGGGAAAGGAATTGCATTTATTGTTTTTTCTGGGAAATATTTTTTAACAATTCCAATCAGGCATTCTTCATACAAACCTCTTATTTCTTTTTCGTCTGGAAAACTCATTTCCAAATCAAGCTGAGTAAATTCAGGCTGACGATCACCTCTTTGATCTTCATCTCTAAAACATTTAGCAATTTGAAAATATCTTTCCAATCCAGCTACCATAAGAAGTTGCTTGAATTGCTGTGGCGATTGAGGAAGAACATAAAATTTTCCGTTATGAAGTCTGGAAGGAACAATAAACTCCCGCGAACCTTCCGGTGTCCCCTTGGTTAGGATCGGTGTTTCAATTTCTATAAATTCTTTTTCCGTATAAAAATCCCTGATAAATTTAACGACCTTGCTTCGCATTATAAGATTATTTTTCATTCTTTCTGTTCTGAGATCAAGGTAGCGATATTTCAATCTCACATCCTCACTAACGTTACTGGTATCCGAAGTTATTTCAAAGGGGGGGGTTTTAGAATTATTCAATACTTCTATTTTTTCTACTTCAATTTCCACCTTGCTCAAAGGATTTTCATTCTCCTTGGCTTGTCCACCTGGGCGTTCTTTAACTAGACCCTCAACCGATATGACATATTCATTTCTAATTTCTTTGGAAATATTATAAGCTTCTTCCTTATCTGGGATTACTACCATTTGAATTATTCCAGTTCGGTCGCGAAGGTCAATGAAAATAAGCTTGCCGTGATCGCGCCTGACATTCACCCAGCCAGAAAGTTTCACTTTTTGACCGATTACATTTGGGGTGTCTGAAATTAAAATTCTTTTCATGTTTTTCTTTACTAATTACTAATCGAATACTAATATACTAATTATTTTTTAGAATATTATTTAAGATTTGTAATTTGCATTTTATTATTAGTATATTCGTAAAAAATTCGTAATTCGTAAGGGTTATCCCAATATTTCTTCAACTTTTCTACAAAGTTCGCTGGGAATTATTTGAGTTTTAATAAAAAATTCACTTATCCCCATTTCTTTAACTTTCTTTTCCATTTGTTTTTCCACTGAAGCGCTAAGCACGATAATTGGAATGTTTTTAGTTTTTTCTTCCAGTTTTAGTTTTTCAATTATCTCATCTCCTGTCATGGCTGGCATCATCATGTCAATTATGAATAAATCGAAATCCTTAGCAAGTGCTTCTTTGAGCCCCCAGGCTCCATTATTAGCTGTTTCCACCAT
This sequence comes from Candidatus Moranbacteria bacterium UBA4824, assembly GCA_002400405.1. Classification (GTDB taxonomy): domain Bacteria; phylum Patescibacteriota; class Minisyncoccia; order Moranbacterales; family UBA2206; genus UBA2206. Next base: position 6,526 of record DHFM01000022.1, on the reverse strand, counting down.
AAATCCATCTTGCTTGAGCTTATCGCCGAACATTTCTAGAAATATTTCTTCGTCTTCAATAAGCAGAATTTTCTTCTTTCCATTTTCTTCTTTTTTTCCAGCAAATTCTCCACTTCCACTTTGCAAAGCTTCATTTCTTTGGCTTTCCTTGTCTTCATTTAATCTTCGAGATATTTCTTTTACCAAATCCGATGGAGTGTAATTAGATTTAATGATAAATCCGTCTGCTCCCAGGTTCATCGCCTTATCCTGATCCTCTTTTTGACTTAAGTTACTGAAAACAAAAATCTTCATGTTGGGATTACATTTTGACTCTCGAACATTTTCAATCACTTCATAGCCATCCATCTTTGGCATAATAAGATCCAGTAGCATTGCGTCTATTTTTTCAGTTCTATCTAATTCCACAGCTTTCTCCCCACTGTCAGCCGTTAAAATTTCATAGCCAGAGTCTCCAAATTTTTTCTGATATATTTCAGAAATCATCGGATCATCTTCAACGATAAGAATTTTTGTCATAAAATTAAAACTTAAAGGCTTTTTCTTACCCCTAAATTATAGCTATAGAAAGAGAAAAAAGCAAATTCTTTCACAATTTTACATCTCTTTCAATTTATCCACTACATCCTCAATCACCCAACTTGGCGTGGAGGCGCCAGCGGTCACAAGCACTTTTTCCATTTCAAAAAACCATTGGTTTTTAAGCTGAATGGCATTTTCTATAAAGTAAGTTTTTGAATTTTTTTCTTTGGCAATTTCAAAAAGCCTAGTTGAATTGGCACTTTCTCTAGAGCCAATTACGATAACCACATCATTATTCTTAGCAAATTTAGAAACTTCTTGCTGTCGATCATGAGTTGTATGACAAATAGTTGAAATTATCTCTGCTTTAGGAAATTTATTTTTCACGAAATTCCCAGCTTTTTCAAAAAATTCTTCGCTTTGCGTTGTTTGAGAAAGAATTACAATTTTTTTGTCTTTGGAAAAATCCAATTTTTCCAAATCAGCTTCACTTGAAACTATCCGTGATTTTCCTTTTCCCCAAGCATTAATTCCTTCCACCTCCTTGTGTCCCTTATCTCCAACTAAAATTATCGAATAATTACGATCGGAAAAAACTTTCGCCAAGCGCTGAACCTTGATTACCTTAGGACAAGTAGTATCAATCACTTTGATGTTTTTTTCCTTAGCTATCTCAAAAATTTCCGGACCAGAACCATGTGCCGTGATAATTATCGTACCAATTTCGCCTTTTTTTGATTGCAAAAAATCTTCCAGGTCAATCTTAAATATCCCCTTCTTATTAATTTCCCTAACCACATCCGCATTGTGCGCTAAGGAACCCAGAATATAGATTGGTTTTTTAGCTTTAGAAATGTCCAACGCCATTATCATCTCATAAGCCCTTCTCACACCATCGCAAAAACCAGCAAATTGACTAAGGTGTATTTTCATAATATTACAATCTTAAATCTGAATCATTTTTCCCGAAAATCGCCTTGATATCGAAAAACACACTCTCATCTTTTTTGCCGAAAGTTCTAATTTTTTCAACTCCCATATCGATAAATTTTTTATGCGCCACCGCTAAAATTATAGCGTCATAACTTCCAACAGCTGGATTTTTAGTAAGAACAACTTTTTCCACTCTCTCAACTTCTTCTGCATCAACAATGGGATCAAAAAAATCAACTTTCACTCCATATTTTTCCAATTCTTTGGCAATATCAAAAGGGCGAGCGTTTCTAATATCCGGACAATTTTCCTTAAAAGAAACTCCCATAATCAATATTCTTGATTTTCCGAGATTTATTTTTCGTTTAGACATTTCCAGTACTGCTCTTTCAGTGATAAATTTAGGCATCCCATCATTCACAATTCTCGCATTTCTTGAAATCTCCATACTATAACCAAGTTCATAAGCTTTATGAATAAGATAATAAGGGTCAACCCCAATACAATGCCCACCCACCAATCCGGGGGTAAAAGACAAGGCATTCCATTTGGTTTTCATTGCTGATAAAACATCTTTTGCTTCTATTCCCATTTTATTCATAACTATAGAAATTTCATTCATAAAGGCTATGTTTATATCTCTTTGAGTATTTTCAACAACCTTGCAAGCTTCTGCCACTTTCATATCATCCACTAAAAAAGTTCCCGCGGTGATAATTTCTTTGTAAACACTATCAACATATTTTCCAATTTCAATAGTCGAACCAGAAGTGACCTTTACTATATCGCAAACTTCATTTTTATCCGCCGGGCTAATCCGCTCCGGACTATATCCGGCAAAAAAATCTTTGTTATAAACCAAGCCAGATTCTTTTTCCAAAACCGGAATACAAATTTCTTCCGTTGCCCCAGGGTACACTGTTGATTCATAAACAACCACATCCCCTTTTTTCAAAACCTTGGCAATTAAAGCACTGGCTTTGATTAGCGGGTTAAAATCAGGAATCTTAAAATCATCTACAGGAGTAGGAACTGCCACTATAAAAAAATTGCTTTTTTTTAGTTCTAAAATATCGCTAGTAAACGAAAGCTTTTTTGCTTCCAAGATTTTTTCTCGATTCATCTCCTTAGTTTTGTCCTTACTAACCTCGAGTTCTTTTATCCTTTGGAGATTGATATCAAAACCAATTGTATCAATTTTTTTTCCAAAAGCGACTGCTAGTGGCAATCCTACATATCCCATACCGACAACAGCAATTTTCGTGTTTCTTATCGATTTCATATTTTTTAGTAAAATTTAAAAAAAATTATAGGTGCTTAAAACTATTCAAAAGTATTTTTTGCATTTTTTTGAGATCCGCCGAGGATGCTTTTTTTGCTCTTTCGGGATTTAATTCATTGCCTTTGTATGTAGGAACGAGATGAATATGCGCGTGAGGCACACCAAAGCCCTCAACCACCAACCCTATTTTCTTGGCCAGCGTGGCTTTTTTAAGCGGTTTGACAATTTTTTTCGCTATTTGAAATATTTTATCATAAACATCATCGGAAAGACTAAAGACATCTTTAGTATGTTTTTTTGGAATAAGTAGTACGTGACCGGGATTGATAGGCGCAATATCTAAAAAAGCCAAGAAATCCTCATTTTCCCAAACCTTAAATGAGGCAATTTTTTTATTCGCAATTTCACAAAATAAACAATTCATAAAATAAAGATTTATTTCTCTGAAATAAAATTATCTACATGCAAAGCATATTCTCCAAATTGACCAATATCTTCTTTGATATCATTAATCATTTTCTCAATATCCATTTTTTCATAATCATGCACTACGATATTTCGCATGCCGGCAACTGGAGAAAATTTTTCTACAAACTCCGCAGGAAGAATTTTAGCTTCGCCTAAAATTTGAAATGTTTCCGTTGCATCTTCAGGCGCACGCAAATTCTCTGTTGAGATAAGATGAGTGTTTATATCAATTACGGTGTCAACGATAAGTTGAAAATCTCTTTCCAGCGTTCTCAATTTTGTATAATCCCCCATAATTTTGCCAACTTCCAGCTCCAATATTGGCTCCAACTCTTTCATGTAACCCTCTATTTTGTTTATTTTGTTTTGAATTAATTGTTTATTTGGCATATTGTTTTCTGTATTTATTTATAACGTTAGAATAAATTATTTCTTGCAATTTAAAAATTGGCTTAGCATCAAAATAGATTCGAGTTGCTGTGGTATAAAAATCGGCATAAGCTCCATTTTCTTCAAAAAAAACTTGGTTGTTTTTTATTATTTCTTTCAAAAGAAAAGGGCTTCCATTTTTCAAGTCAATAACTTCAACAGCCGAAAATTTTACCAGCTTGGAAAGATCGTTTGCTAAAACGCTTTTTTCTTTATAATTTAATTTTTTTTCACTAATATATCCAAAATCAAAATCGCTCATTGGATGAGTTTTTCCGCTAACTTGCGAACCAAAAAGCAACAACAATTGTAAATTGTATTTTTTGGCAATTTCTTCAATTTTATCTTGCCCTATTTTTTCCATATCCCTATCTTACTACAGAAAGAAAAAATCGACAAACAACTATAAACGATACTATTCCAGTATTTCAAACTCTTCCTTTATCCATCTTGGGTAATCTCCCGTTAAAATCTTATCCTTATCTATCCATTCATATTTGGTATGTTCTCTACTTAATCTAATTTCCCTACTGATATATCTGGCTAAGAAAGTTATCCCAACCAAATGCAAATCATCCTTCACGAATCCCCATATTCGCGAAGGTTTTATTATTTCAATCTTTACTCCTATTTCTTCTTCTATTTCTCTTTTTAAACTTTCCTCGGCACTTTCACCAAACTTCATCCTTCCTCCAGGAATATCAATTTTATTTGGATTTATTTCCTCAGTTTCGCTTTTATAGAGAACAAGATATTTACCCTCTTCATTTTTTATTATCGCCTTTACAGCGATGCCAAAATTATATTCTATTTGTTTTTTAGAAGCATCGTCCATAAATTTTTTGTTTCCGGAGTTAAAGATCTAGATTTGGCCACGATGTTTTTTAACAACGACTTATCATAAAAATGATAAAGCCAATTCACTTCTTTGTCATTGCCAAAATCCAAAATACGCTCAATTATATATTGGGCATTTTTTTTCACATCGATATTTTTAGGATTAGTATCCCAAAATAATGCTTGCCTAAACTTTATCATGCTTCAATTATAGCACAAAATGTCTTAGAAATCAAACCTAATTCTCCCTCTTCACATGCTCCTTGGGAATTTCTAGAAAGAAAGTTGAGCCGAGGTTGGTGCCGGCGGATCTCATACTGAATATTCCAAAAGTTTCTTTTTTATTTTTTCATCTTCAACTTCAAACTCTTTCATAAAAACAATTTTTTCCGAATAATCAATATCTTCAAAATATGCAAGTTGGATACGAAAGTTTTTTTCATCAAATTCCACACTAAAAATTTCCTTAGCTTTTTCAATTATCGGGTCAATTGAACCTAATTTTTCCGCGATAAAATACAAATCCACATAATCTTTCCACTTGGCGCGCCTTCCGAGCGCATAAGCTTTCATAGCAGAAAGAGTGACAATATCCGGCATTGAAATTATTCCGTTTAAATCCTCAGAAAATTTTGTCGGAAATGGATAGTTAAAAAAAGTAAATTTTATCCCATCCACTATTAAAGTATATTCGTCTTGATTGTCAACGAGAACCGCCTCTATTTTCCCAAATTCCAAAATTTTCTTTCTTATGCTTGGTGTTTTAATTTCTTTTAGAGAAGCCAGATCAAAGTCGATTGATTGACGATGACCAATTTGAAGAGCAATAGCTGTTCCACCAACTAATCCAAAATCATCTGAAAATTTTTCAAGAAACTTCAGAAATTCAATTTGTTTTTCCGATAAAATTTCATTGTGCATATTTTTTAAAATAAAGTTCGAAATAGTTTTTTATCTCTGGGCGATAATTGTTTCTTTTTTCCGCGGTTCTTCTCTTGAAAATTTCAGCTGTTTTTTTAATGCCTAATATTTCAATCATTTCTTGCGTATCTTGCCAGTTTCCCAAATTCAAAACGGCCTCTACGATTGCTTCCTCAGAGAGGCTTTCAAAATCCTGGATATACCAGAATAAATGAGGTCTTTTTTTAGCAAAATTTCTGATTTCCATGCTTAAATTATAGCATAAAAGGTCTCGGAAATCAAATTTAATTTTCTTCCTCCACATGTTCCTTTGGCACTTCTAGAAAGAAAGTTGAGCCGAGGTTGGTGCCGGCGGATTCGACCCAGATGCGACCACCGACGGCTTCCATGACTTTTCGGGCGACGTGGAGGCCAAGCCCGGTGCCTCCGGCGTTTAGACGATTAATGTCTTTGCCACGGGAGAATTTGGAAAAAAGATAGGGCATTTCTTCGGCAGGGACACCAATGCCTGTGTCAATTATCGCCACCAAAACATTTGTTTCATCCTCAGAAATTTTCATCTTCACTCCACCCTTAATAGAGGGCATCACCCTATTTATTACAAAGCCTAAATTTCTTGGCAAAAGACTACATACATGTTATTTTACTAATAGAAACTTAATTAAAAATAAACTCTAAATTATGACTATTCATAAAATGAAACTGGATCAAAAACCATTTGATAAATTATCTGCCGGAAAAAAAATCATAGAATCTCGACTTTTTGACAAAAAACGTCAATCAATCAAAATTGGCGATACGATATATTTTTCACAAAAAGATAATTCTGTCGAAATTTTAAAGACTAAGGTTCGCGCATTATATAAATATAATTCTTTTGAAGATTTATTTTCTGATTTCCCAGCTCGATATTTCGGCGGATCATCTAAAAAAGCCTTACTAAAAGAAATCAACTGCTTTTATTCACCAGTAGAACAAATTAAATATGGAGTTGTGGGGATAAGGATAGAAATATAAAATTTTCCCTAATTTAGTGAATTACATCACTATTTTATGCCTAATAAAATATATTGTTATTCCCTCTCCACATGCTCTTTTGGAATTTCCAAAAAGAAAGTTGAGCCGAGGTTGGTG
>DHFM01000040.1 GCA_002400405.1 Candidatus Moranbacteria bacterium UBA4824 | reverse complement strand
GGTAAGGATGAGGTCACCGGTTCAATCCCGGTCTCAGGCTCAGAGTTTTAACCAAAACGGGTATGTTTGTGGTTAGGATGAGATCACTGGTGGAATCCACGGTCTCAGGCTCAGGAATCTAATTAGGAATTTAATTTATTTGATTTAACGTAAATATATGGCCAATGAAAATTTAGTGAAAATGAGATGTAGCGAATGTAAAAATATCAATTATTATACTGGTAGAAATAAGAAGAAGATTAAGGAAAAATTGGAAATGAAAAAACATTGCAAATTTTGCAAAACTCATACTCTTCATAAGGAAATGAAAAAATAATCTATATTGCCACAAGCTTTGCTCGTGGCAATTTTTGCGGGATTCGTACAGTGGTAGTACATCGGTCTCCAAAACCGACGACGTAGGTTCGATTCCTACATCCCGTGCAAATAAAAAAACAATCCCCGAGGATTGTTTTTTGTATGGAAGTAATTTCTTAAACTAATTTACCGCTTCTATATATTATAATGTGAGGGCTTTTTTCTTTACGAAAAGGGGGATTGGAAGTAGAATTAAAAAGCGAGAATAGCATAATTAATTCGGGGTGGGGGTGGAAAAAATTTGGTTTTATCCTGTCGAGTAGCGAAGCGATATTTAATATGGAGAATTTTGTAATTAGTGAGTTGAAAATTAATAAGCCTTTTTAAAAGTTAGTTTATATCTTAGTTGACAACATAAACAAAAACAGGGATTTAGTTTATATAAAAAGTTTAGTTATTTTTCTAAAATTATGCTTGAAGTGCCAATAAAATTTAATAGAGGCAAAGATCAAAAGATTTGGCTTGAGGAAGAAGTTTATAAAATGTTGAAAAAAAACATTGATATTGAATTATTAAAGCAGCAGCGTGGTTTAATTGATGAAATGCAGGAAATGAAATAATTTGTTAAGTAACATGTTCAGTAACATATTAAGTCTGCCTCATCGGCGAACAAATAACACTTTTTACATAAAAATATGACAGAAAAACAAAAAGTTAATTTAGATTTTGAAAAAGCCGTTAGGATGATGGCGAAAACCAGAAAATTTCAACGATCCGATTTTTGAAAAATTAATTATGTCCCAGCTAATTAAAAATTAACGGGATAAATAATTAATTACCCTATTAAATAAAGAAAATATCTTTTTGGTTCTGATTTTTTGTGATATAGTATAAATATAATTTTTGTAAACATAAAAAAGGAAAATAAATTTTAAAATTATGAGATTTAAAATGTTGTTAGGGGTAATTATTTTCGCAGTTGCTGTTTTGTTTTTTGGAACAAGAAATGTTTTTGCTTTTTCTGGTTCGGGAGATGGACTCACTTCTGATACGGCTTTTCAAATAACAACTTGCACTCAATTACAGGAGATGGAAAATGATTTGGATGCATACTATGTTTTGAATAATGATATTGATTGTAGCGATACTGTGAATTGGAATGAGGAGGTAGGGTTTGAGCCGATTGGTGATAGTGCTGTAAAATTTACAGGTTCATTTAACGGGGGTGAGAATATGATAAGTGATTTATTCATTAATAGACCTGCAGGAAGTCACATTGGATTGTTTGGTTATTCAGATGGTGCTGATTTTGGAAATATAGGCTTGGAAGATGTTAACATTACGGGAGGAAATTATGTGGGTGGTTTAGTTGGTTATTCATTTAATTCTAATATCTCCAATGCTTATTCCACAGGTTCTATTTCGGGCACTAATACTGTTGGTGGTTTAGTCGGTAACTATTCATTTGGCAATATATCCAATTCTTATTCCACAGCTTCTGTTTCAGGCACTATTACTGCTGGTGGTTTAGTCGGTAACTATTCATTTGGCAGTATAACCAATTCTTATTCCACAGGTTCTGTTTTGGTTCTTCTGGCTTTGGTGGTTTAGTTGGACAGAATTTTTCAGGATCAGTGACGAATTCCTTTTGGGATACGGATACTTCCGGTCAAGTAATAAGCGCTGGGGGTACAGGAAAAACGACAGAAGAAATGAAAACACAAACTACTTTTACTAGTGTGGGTTGGAATTTTGCAACTATTTGGGCGATGGACGAACTCAATAGAGGCTATCCTTATTTACAATCAATACCTCCCGAAGCCGCAACTTATACACTCACTTACACCGCTGGGGACAATGGTTCCATCGCCGGTGATTCACCTCAAACGGTAAATGACGGAGCGAATGGATCAGCGGTGACTGCCGTTCCAGATGAGGGTTATGTTTTTGTGAATTGGAGTGATGACTCCACAAGCAATCCGAGAACGGATACTAATGTTACTGAGGATATTTCAGTCACAGCAAATTTTGTGATAGATGAAGTCGAAGATGAAGTCGAAGATGAAGTTGAAGAGGAAGTTGAAGAGGAAGTCGAAGAGGAAGAGCAGGAAGAAAATAATTCTGATGAACCTGATCGCGCTAAAATCACTTCTTGGTCAGGCTACAAATATATTGAAGAAAAAGGCGATTGTCGAAATAAATTAAAACTAACTATTAAGGGTAAGCATTTTGATGATGATGCAAAAGTGTATATTGGCACTCGCGAGGCTTCTTCGGTTGATCGAAAATCTTCCAAAAAATTAGTGGCTAAATTTTGTTTGGATAAACTACTTAAATCTAAAACTGATCATACTAAAGGCATTTATGTTGAAAATCCTGATACTAAAAAAACCAAAGCGAAAAAGAAAATTAATCTAGAGAATATTCTGCCAGAGCTTTCGACTAATGATTTTAGTATGCAAACAACGGATGGAATTAAAAATATTCAAGCTATTTTAGTCAAGCTGGGTTATTTAGACGCTCAATATATCACGGGATTTTATGGACCAATTACTACCGAAGCGGTCAAAAAATTCCAAGCAGACAATGGAATTGAGCAAGCTGGTATAGTTGGACCGTTGACTAGAGCTAAATTAGAGGAAAAAAATAAATAGATTAAAAAAGTATTATATTTTCAAACTCAAATTAGGAATATAAATATATTTTTTTCTTTTCATAAAAATAGTTCCAACATCCTTTTGCTATGGCGTGTCAACAAAAAAACAATCCGCGTGGATTGTTTTTTTATGGAAGTAATTTTTTATCGTAGGGCTCTCACGATTGCGATTAGTATTACCGCTCCGAGAAGGGCCACTAGGAAACTATAGAGATTGAAACCGGAGACACCGCTTTTTCCTAGGAAACTCATTAGCCATCCGCCAAGTAGTGCACCTACGATACCAACGATAACATCCCAGACTAATCCTCCGCTTGATCCCATAACCATGGAAGCAACCCAGCCGACCAAGGCTCCAAAAATAATCCAAATAAGAATACTCATATTTTTTTTATTAATTAATTAACTGAAATTATTTTTCTTGAGAGTTTAGTTTATCAGCTGCTTCCGGAATTGAAACTGTTTTGCCGATGAGAAACAATTTAACGATACCGATGGCAATTATCCAGTAGACAAACATAGCCAAAAGAGTGGTCCATTCAAAAATATTACCGGAAACTTTAGTTATGCTAAAAACGCTCAAAAATGGAGCAGTAAAGACATAAGTTATACCATAGATAAAGCTGGTAAAGACAGCTGTCGAATTAGCTGCAAATAATTTCAGTACAAGACGAAAAGCAAGTAGGATTTCTAATAGTCCTAAAAGATACCAAACTATTTGAGTGCCACGATAGAGTGGCTTGGTGCTGGGTGAATTTGATGAGTCCATATTGTTATTGTTTATAGGTTAATTAAAGACCGATAATCTTTCTAGCTCATTTTTAATATTTAAAAAATAAATTAAATGAAATTTTTTTTTGGGATTATCTTTTTCGGCAAATATCTAAGCAAGGATTTTTCAATCAAAGCAGTTAGGCTTTTCTCTTCAATAATGGATTGTATTTTGGCTTTCTTTAGAAGGCTAGAACTCAAAAAAAGCGTTACTCGTTGTTTTTCAATTTTTGTCATAATACACTTTGTTAAGTAATTGTAGTTGATGTAGTCATTGATAGTACACCAGTCGGCAGTTTATATTTCGATATTTTTGGAAACTTGAGAAAACGGTCGTTTGGTGATATTATGGAAATAGTTAAAAAACAACAATTATGAACAAATCAAACCTTATTTTTCTCGACACAGAAACAACCGGCAAAGGACCAAATGATAGGCTATGCCAGGTGGCCTATAGTTTCAATGGAGAAGAATCTGATGCTCTTTTCAAGCCTCCCATTTCAATTCAAGTAGAGGCTATGGCGATTACTCACATTACCAATAAGATGGTAGAGGACAAGGATCCATTTGTTGGTTCGGAATTTCAAAAAAAATTAATAGATATTCTTTCAAAAGAAAATATTCTAGTGGCGCATAATGCGCAGTTTGATGTGGATATGCTTAAAAAAGAAAATATTGAAGTTGAAAATTTTATTGATACTTTGAAAATTGCGCATCATTTAGACAAGGAAGGAAAAATTCCTAAACACGGCTTGCAATATTTGAGATATTTTCTTGATCTAGATATTTGCGATGTGGTTCCTCACAGTGCACTAGGGGATGTGAGAGTTTTGGAAAAACTTTTCGAGCGTCTTTTTCAAAAAATGTTAGTTGAACTCAAAGAAGAATCCGCGGTCATTGATGAGATGCTCAGAATTTCGGCCCTGCCAATTTTGATGAAAAAATTTCCCTTTGGAAAATATAACGGATCAAAAGTGTCTGAAATTGCTAAAACTGACGCAGGATATTTGCAATGGCTTTTGAATAGCAAAATAGAAGCGAGGGAAAAAGATGGTGATAATGATGAGAATTGGATTTATACGTTAGAATATTATCTGAAAAAATAAATTAAGACTGCAAAATACCGATGCATTTTTTAAATTTTACTGAGAATAATAAAAATAAGATAAGAGTATGAAAAATGATTATGAAAAACATCAAAGAGAATACACTGTATTGGGGTCTTCTATAATTGCTGAATGGTTTTATTCTAAAAAGACGCAAGAATTCTTTTCTTATAAGGCGACTCCTATTTATTATTTAATTCAAGATGAAATATTCTATCATTTTGTTTCGAGTGATAATTATGCCACTTGGCCAATTTCATATTTCAAAAAATATTCAAAACAAGACTTTATTAATTATGCAAAGGTTAATTTCGAATTATTGAAGAAATACAGAGTATTCTTAAAAGATGAACATTTGGATGCTATAAAATCTTTAAGTGTATTGCATCAATACATGAGAGATTTTATTGGGATAATATTAGTTGCTTGTTATGCCTCTGATTATGTGGATAATTTACCTCAAGATACAATAGATCTTTGCGTGGAGACCAGGGAGAAGCTAGAAGATGTTCATAAGGTTGGTATGACTTTACAAAAAAAACTCTTAAATAAAATAGAGAATAATTTCGGTATTGATCATGACACACTCGAATACCTAACAATAGATGAATATAATGAATTTATTAAAAATAAAAAATTGCCAAAAGGTTTGAAAAAGAGAAAAGAGTTTTTATTTTTAAAAAATTATGCAAAAGGTATTAAATTTTATTCAAAAAAAGAAGCTGATAAAATTTTGGACAAAATAGATGAAACTAGGAGTATGAATATAGATCAAGAAGAAATAGCAGGATCTATTGGTTTTCCCGGAAAGGCGACAGGAAGAGTTGTTAATATTAGAAAAATAGAGGAAGCGAATAACGTGAAAGAAGGTGATGTTATCGTGGCCTCTATGACTGATCCAAGATATGTCCAGGCCATGAAAAAAGCAGTGGCCTTTGTGACAGATGAGGGAGGAGTGCTCTGCCATGCATCCATTGTTGCTCGCGAAATGAAAAAACCTTGTATCATCGGTACTAAAATCGCCACACAGGTTTTGAAGGATGGGGATTTGGTGGAGGTGGATGCGGATAAAGGGATTGTTAAGATTGTGAAATAAATTTTATTAATAAAATGAATAGGAAAGAAGTATCAGATTTTATAACGCAAAATAATTTTGATGTTCAAAGCGCTAGAGCATGTTTTTATGTTATGGATGCAGTTTATTCAGCTTATGCTGATTCTGAAAAAATACACAAATCAAAATATTCACCGATTATTTTTTATTTAACACCAGATAATCTTCAATTATTTTATCAGATATTGCCTAAGAAATATATGAAAAAATTATCTAATAAAATATATTCTGACTATCAAAAAAATTCAAAAAATCTGGAAAGTTTAATCGCGGGTCATTTGGGTGTTACTAAAAAAATAGATGCTTTATTCAACCAATATTATAATGAGAATGAATTGAATGAAAAAATAATTTTAAAATATTTTTCAAAAATTAATAAACTTTTTTATTTGTGGTGGCAATATGGAATAATTGGTGAAGATAAAGGCGAGATAATAGATTCTGAAATAGTACCTAAATTTCAAAAAAGGCATAATTTAAATTATGAAAAAGCTAAAGAAATAATTAATGAACTCTCCCATCCTGACGAGTTGACATTTTTTAATCAGGAAAGGATTTTGTTTTTAAAAATTTGTCTTAGTATTGGGAAAAAAGATATTCAAAAATATATTACAGAATATTTGAAAAAATTTTTCTGGATAGGAACTGATTTTTATCAAGCTAAATTGATAACAGAAAAATCTCTCATTGAAGATGCAATTAGAGAGATCAAAACAAAAGGAGAAAAAAAAATAAAAGAAGAATTGGAAAATATTACAAGGGGAAATATAAATAGATTGCAAAATAAAACAAAAATAAAAGAATCGATAAAATTAAATCAAGAAGATAGGGCGGATTTAAAATTTTGCGAAAAAATTGTTAGTTGGTTTGATTTGCGGAAATTTATCTACATGGGTCATTTCTATCACATTTTTGCGATGCTTAAAGAAATAGCAAAAAGGCACAAGATAGATTATTACATGCTTAGTTTTTATTCCACAAAAGAAATAGAAGAGTTGTTAGATAGTGGAAAAAAAGTTTCAAAGAGCTTATTGCAAAAAAGACAAGGCAGTGTTTTTTGTATATATAATTATGGAAATATAAATAAGAAAAATTATATTTATGGCAAAGAAGGTAAGAAACTTTTTGATATTATAGCGAAAAAATTTCTTAGCAATTTTGTTAGTGGCGTCGTAGCAAGTAAGTCCAAAGAAAAAATTGTTTTTGGAAGGGTTAGGATAATAATAAATCCAAAAAATGAAAAATTTAAATCAGGAGAAATTTTAGTTACCAGTATGACTAGAATAGAATTTGTTCCGCTAATGAGAAATGCAAAGGCTATTATAACTAATGAGGGGGGGATGGCTTGCCATGCGGCGATAGTTTCGCGTGAATTGGGAATTCCAGCAATAATAGGCACAAAAAATGCTACTCAAATTTTGAAAGATGGGGATCAAGTCGAGATGAATATGCAAACGGGGGAAATAAGGATTATAAAAAAATGAAAAAAGAAATTGTTGAAAAAATAAAGAAAACTAAGTGGCATGGGAGTTGGGGAGGCACTACCCCGCTTTTGGATGTTTCTTTTGCGCCGGAATTATATTTTTATGGACCAGATAGAATGTTTGGAAAGGGGTATACAAATATTTTTGTTATATTAAAAAAAGGAGTAGCGCAAGGATTTTTACCAGAAAAAGAATATGAGAAATTAGGGGTGTATTTGGCAAAAAAATTACGAACAATTGAATCAGCTAAAAAATGGTCCAAGAAATTTATGCAATTGACAGATGAGATATTCGCTGTAATTGAATTGCCTCCTGCGAAATTTTTTAAAAAGTGGGAAAATTTGAAAACGCTTCATGGGGACTTTGGCGCTTATGCGGAAGCTACAAAAACCGTCTTTGATATTTTAGACGAAGAATCATCTGTGGATATTAAAAATATTTTAGCTGATGCTAGAAAATATTCAGAGACATTTTATTCAAAAAGTTCTCGAGCTTATTCAAAATTATTTACTCAGTTAATTATCCCCAAGGAATATAAAAAAGAGGATTTGCTTATGATGACTAGGCAGGAATTGATTGGGTTTATAAAAAATAAAAAGTTACCACCCGTGAAAGTACTAAGAAATCGTCACGAATGTTGTGGTATCTATTTTAGCAGAGCAGGAATTATTTTTTTGGATAAAAAAGAAGTCGAAAAAATTGAAAATTATTGGCTGGGGTCTGAAAAGCATAAAAAATTATCAGGGGTGGTTGCTTTTAAGGGGAGGGTTATTGGTAGGTGTCGAGTTATTTTAAATTTCAAAGGTGCAGATATGAAAAGAGGAGATATTTTAGTGACTGGAATGACTGATCCAAATTATGTTCCTTTAATGAAAAAAGCAGGAGCAATTATAACTGATGGTGGTGGTTTGCTTTCCCATGCCGCTATTGTCGCCCGCGAGCTCAAAAAACCTTGCATCATCGGCACCAAAATCGCCACGCAGGTTTTGAAGGATGGGGATTTGGTGGAGGTGGATGCTAATATGGGCATTGTGAGGATAATAAATAAAAAAAATGAAAAAAGATAAAAATAAAATTATAAATAATTTTTTCAATAGAGAACTCTCTATCGAACAAGCTGATGGTTACCCGGCATTTTTTGAGATGACATCAATTGGGTTTACCAATAAATTATACGATACTAAATTGCCATCCTATGAATTTGGAGGTAGCTATTTTAGTCGAGGGGAAGTTAATTATATTGCAATTTTAGAAAATCAACAGGAGATTGGTAAAAAGATTATTCAGAAATATTCACAAGATAAAAAGGCAGTTAATCTTTTGTATGAAAAATGGAGGAAAAATTATGAAAACATGCTGGAAAAATATTATGAAATATTTCAGGAAGATTTTAGCAAAATATCTGATAAAGAGTTAAATGAAAAATCGAATGAATTATTTGATTTATATGCCAATGAAGTATCAATGCCCGGGTTTATTGATGGATTTATGTTTTATGCGGACAAAAGATTTGTTTTTTTAGTTGAAGACTTTTGCAAGAAAAAGGATATTTCAGATCCGATAACGATAGTCTCAATACTGACATCTTCTGTTGAGCCATCATTTTTTAATGAAGAACAAAGGGACTTGTCAAAAATAATTAAAATTTTAAAAAACAGGAAAGATAAGAAGATAGATAATTTAATTAAAAAACATCTACTAAAATACTCATGGATCAAAAGCGGATATTATGGTTATAAAGAATATACGCGCGAAGAATTATCCAAAGAGTTAAATGATTTGATAAAAAGTAGTGTTAAGATAGACAATAATTTTTTCATTAAAAATAAGAAAGAAAAAAAAGAAATAATAAAAAAATATAATTTTTCCAAGGAGATATTAGCTATCTCTGAATTGTCAGAGTTATTTATAAAATGGCAGGATTATCGAAAAATCTATACCTTAACTTTTGTGGCTTTAAAAGAAAAAATATTACAGGAAGTGTCACGAAGAAAAAGCATTGATTTTGAGTTGCTTAAATATTCATTATCTGGTGAGATAAA
This sequence comes from Candidatus Moranbacteria bacterium UBA4824, assembly GCA_002400405.1. Lineage (GTDB taxonomy): Bacteria > Patescibacteriota > Minisyncoccia > Moranbacterales > UBA2206 > UBA2206. The sequence continues at coordinate 5,367 of DHFM01000040.1, read as the reverse complement.
AAATATATTAAATAGCGATTTTGATTTAGAAAAGCTTAGAGATAGAAAGCGGGGATGTTTTTTGATCCACAGTAACGGCAAGCTTAAGGAAATATATACTGGCAAGGAAGCTGTTGATTTTAGGAAAAAGATAACAAAAAAAACAAAAAAGGATATTTTGGAAATTAAGGGGATGGTAGCTTCGATGGGTAAGATTACGGGCATAGTAAAAATTGTTTTATCAATAAAAAATTTAGATAAAGTTAATGACGGTGATATATTGGTTTCTCCGATGACTAGACCAGAACATATATCAGCTATGAAGAAAGCCGGAGCTATTGTGACGGATGACGGAGGAATTACCTGTCATGCGGCTATAGTTTCTCGCGAAATGAAAAAACCTTGTATCATCGGCACTAAAATCGCCACGCAGGTTTTGAAGGATGGGGATTTGGTGGAGGTGGATGCGGATAAGGGGATTGTGAGGATAATTAAAAAAAGATAATATGAAAGTTAAAGGAATTGTGATAAAAGGCAAGAACAAGAGCAAAAAATTGGGATTTCCGACGGCTAATATTGAAATGGAAGAAAATTTAGAAAGCGGAGTATATTCTGGAATGATTATGATTGGACAAAAAGAATACAAGTGTGCTATATTCAAAAGTCCTAAAGTCAATCTTTTAGAAGCGCATATTCTTTATTTTTCAGGATATTTGTATGGGCAAGAAATTGAAGTAGAAATTTTGGAAAAAATTCGCGAAGTTGAAAAATTTTCTAGTGACGATGAATTAAAAAGGCAAATTGAAAAAGATATAGACACAATAAAACATAGCGATTCGCATGTCCGGCATTCGTAGCGCCGGTTCGCGAACGACTAGTGAGCGAAAAACATGTTTACCGGAATAATAAAAAAATTGTCAGTGGTTAAAAGAGTTTCTCAAAAAGAAAATAGCTTTTTTGTTGAAATTATGATTCCAAAAGGTTGGAAAGTTTGGGAGGGAGAAAGTATTTCGATAAATGGCGTATGTTCAACCGTAAAAAATATAAATAATAATTTTTTTACCGTGGAATATATGCCGGAAACGATCAAAAAAACAACCGTGGGAAATTTTAAACAAAAAACAAGAGTGAATTTGGAAAAAAGCTTGAAAATGAATGATCTTTTGGACGGACATATTGTTCAAGGCCATATAGACACTCCGGGAAAAATTATTAAAATTTTGGATATTAAAGAATCTAAAATTTTTAAGATAAAAATTCCTCAAAAATTTATGAAATTTATTGCCGAGAAGGGATCAGTGTCGGTGGACGGAATAAGTCTCACTGTTGTGGATGTCGGCCGAGACTGGTTTACAGTTTCTTTGGTAAGTTATACACTGGAAAATACCAATCTGGGAGAGATGAGAGCTGGAGATGAGGTGAACATTGAAACGGATGTGCTGGCCAAATATTGTATGCGAATAGCGCGCTACGAACGCGCACATGCGAATAAATATTATAAGAACAGAAAATAATTATTTCAAGAATTATAGTATGCAAAGAATAAATCAAAAAGTAGAAAAAGTAATTGACGGATCTAGGTTGAAAATTGCCATAGTCGTTTCCCGTTTCAATGAAGATATAACCGGAAAAATGTTAAATGGCGCAGTTGAGGCTTTGGAAAAAAATAAGGTTAAAAAAAATAATATTAAAATTATTTGGGTACCTGGGTCTTTTGAAATCCCACTAACTTGCCAGAAATTAGCTATGACTAAAAAGTACCATGCTTTAGTGGCGCTTGGATGTGTAATCAAAGGCGAAACGGATCATTATTATTTCGTAGCCGGAGAATCTATCCGAGGGATTATGGAGGTTATGTTAAAATTTAACATTCCTATCGGCATGGGAATAATTACAACTAATAATCTAAAACAGGCCAGGGAGCGATCCGGCGCCAAAAACAACAAAGGTGCTGAAGCCGCTTCGGCGGTTTTGGAAATGCTAAATTAATAGCGATAGATGGGTGATGCGGATAAAGGGATTGTGAAAATAATAAAGAAAAAATGAATAGTTGTAAATACAAAAGAATAAAAAATAAAATAGAAAACTATAATTTGAAACCAGCCACCCAAAGAGATTTGTCGCTCCTATCTGCTAGTTGCATGTCTCATGGCTATACTTATTTATTAAGAAAAAAGGCGGGGCTTTCTTATGAGGCTTTGGCGTTTATAGGCAAAGAAGGTAAATTTCATTCAATGCTAGATGAAAAAAGCATTACGGAGAAGACAGAAAATTTTTTAAGAAAAAATAAAAAAATAAAAAAACTTGTTTTTAAAAAAGCTATCAGTACATTTAGAAAAATTAACTCAAAAATAGAGAATTTGGAAAAAATATCTGGTAATAATCCCAGGAGATATTTAAGAATTATTATAAATTTTTACCCAGAATATGCATCAGTTTTAGGATTATATAATTGCTTTTGGCGTTATATTGGCAATAATCCAAATAAAAGTAATCTGTCCAAAGGTTTAATTAAAAAAATCTCGAATGAAAGAAATATGGTTGCTGAATTATATCCAAGAATAGAAGAATTAATTTTAAGAAATTGTAAAGCTTTAGGTAAAAAAGAAAAATTTGATGGATATCTTTTACGACACTTTACTTTTGAGGAAATAAATAAAACTTTGGAAAGCGATAATAAAATTACTCCAAAATCGTTAAGGGAAGTAAAATTGAGAAAAAAAAGTTATTTCTATTTATTTATAGAAGGCGAAAAGGAAGAAATTATGACGGATAAAATTATTATAAACAAAATTAAAGAACAATTTTTCAAAATAGATAATGAAAGCATTGGAGTGATAAAAGGATTTTCGGCCTATCGAGGAAAAGCCAAGGGAAGAGTTTTTAATACAACTATATCAAAAAATCTAGTCTCTAAAAAATATATTCTTGTTGCGCCCTCTACTCATCCAAAAGATATAAAAATGATCAAGGACTCTCTGGCTATTGTTACTGATGAGGGAGGAATTTTGAGTCACGCCGCTATTATTTCCAGAGAAATTGGCATTCCTTGCATCATCGGCACTAAGATTGCGACTCAAGTTTTGAAGGATGGGGATTTGGTGGAGGTGGATGCGGATAAGGGGATTGTTAAAGTAATAAAGAAAAAATAAATGAAAAAAGATTATAAAAAAGAATTAATAAGACACGCTAAAAATACTTCTTGGGATTATTGGGTTAATCGACCGTATAGTCCTTTCATTGGGTCGTTGAGTTGGAAGTGGGTTGATGCTAAATATTTTAAAAAGGTCGGGCTTCCTAGCGGATTTAGGCTGAGCGACAGCCTATATCAATATCCTGATTTATATATAAATTCTGAATTTTCTAGTCATGGTGAAAAAATATTAAAAAAATATTTTTCTAATCATTCCATGAGGGATCTGTCTCAAATTCTGAAAAAAAATCATACGGGAAACATAATAAAAATAAACAAAATTGCCAAGTCTAAAATTTCTCCAAGAAAAAAACTAAAGGAATTGGATAATATTTTTCTTAATTACATTCCATTTATCTGGATACTTGGTCCATTGGAGAAATATTTCAATACTCTGGTTCAAAACCAATTTTCTCTCTATATCAAAAAAGATGTCGAGAAATTTGTTGGTGATGTAAGTATTCCGAAAAAGAAGAATGCTTATGTGCTCATGCAAGAATCTTTAACTAAAAATTCAAATTATAAAAAAATACAAAAAAAATTTGGCTGGCTTCGCTCAAGAGATGGGTTTACTGATTTTTATACAATTAAGGAATTGATGGATATAAAAAAGAATATTAAAACAGCAAAAAAATTAAGAGTAATTATCCCTAAGGAATTAAAAGGGGTAGTTCGCGAATTACAGGAGCTCACATTTTTTAGGGCGGACAGAACTGATAAATTGTACGAGGCTTATGGAAAGGCGCGTCCAATTTTTGAAGAAATTGCTAAGTCTATTGGTGTTCCCTTTAGTGATTTAGCATATTATGATGTACATTCTATTATCCAAGGCTCTCCTAAGAAATATGATAAAATATTTACCTATATTTATTATAAGGGAAAATATATGATGAAAAATGGAATTATGTTTCCTAAGTTAGGTCATAAAAATTCACCTAAGATAGAAGGGGCGATTGCCTATAGGGGCATCGTCAGGGGAATTGCAAAAATTGTTATTCATCCATCGGAAATGAGCAAAGTTAAGAAGGGAGATATTTTAATATCCCAAATGACATTTCCTTCTTTCATTAGCGCCATGCAAAAAGCATCTGCCTTTGTCACTGATGAAGGTAGTATCACCTGTCATGCATCTATTGTTGCTCGCGAAATGAAAAAACCTTGTATCATCGGTACCAAAATCGCCACACAAGTTTTAAAAGATGGGGATTTGGTGGAGGTGGATGCGGATAAGGGAATTGTGAGAATAATTAAATGAAGAAAATAATTTATAATAAGACATATACTCGTGATGATTGTATAATACTTCAACAGTTTTGGAGTCAGCTTTTTAATGAAGATAACCCGAGCATCAATTGGAAAAAACGATCTTTTCCGGCCGTTATTAATTATATGAATGATGGAGTAATTGAAATATGGGAAAATAAGAAAAGTATAAATTTGTATATAAAAAAAATATTAGATAAAAATAGAAAAGACCCTAAATTCTTTAATGATTCAATGGAAAAATATGCCGAATTATTAAATAACATGGAAAAATATTGGGATAAAAAAACAATTTCCAATAAGAAGGAATTGAAATATTTTGTAGAATTAATTCCTGAGGCGATGTATTATTTTTCTATAATGTATTATTCTGTGCTAAACGATAAAACTTCTAAGGCGATATTAAAAAAAGCAATTGAATTTAGAAAAAACGATATTTTTTTTGACAAATGTGATAAATTAATCAGGAATAGTTTAGTTGCTATTAATCCTAAGGTAGAGGGACTTGAAAGCGCTATTCTTTTGAATGAAATAACTAATCCGCCTAAATTATCATTATTAATACAAAGAAAGAATAATTTCATAGTGATTGGAAAAAAACATGCGAAAATAATTTCTTTGTTTAATTTTTTGAAAAAAAATTCAAAGTATTATTTTAAACAAGATAGAATCAAAAAAGAATTAATTTCAAATATAAAGGGCATAGTGGCTTATGGTGGTCATGTGACTGGAGAAGTGATTGTTATTGATAAAAAAGAAAAAATTAATAAATTTAAAAATGGTCAAATAATTGTTTCTGCGATGACTACGCCAGAATTGATTTCTATAATTAGAGAAGCTAAAGCAATTGTGACGGATGAGGGTGGAATGTTGTCGCATGCTGCTATAATAAGTAGAGAAATGAAAAAACCTTGCATCATCGGCACCAAAAT
>DHFM01000049.1 GCA_002400405.1 Candidatus Moranbacteria bacterium UBA4824 | reverse complement strand
ATTACTACTTATTTATGACATAAAAAAAGACATAAAAAAAGACGCTCATTGCGTCTTTTTTCTTAAAAGCTATTCCCTAAAAGCTATAAGCTAATTTTAATTCCCACACCCATTGTTGAGCAAATATTCATTCCTGAAATGAGTTTTCCTTTTAGACCTGATGGTTTAGATTTCTCAAGACTACTAACAAAGGTCTTGATATTTTCGTTTAGTTTTGCATCTTCAAAAGAAATTTTTCCCACAATTTGATGGACATTTCCACCATCATCATTTTTGAAAGCAGCTTTACCTTTTTTGAGTGCGGCCACTGTTTCTTTGATTTTAGTAGTCACAGTTTCAGTTTTTGGATTTGGCATAAGACCCTTTGGTCCAAGAATCTTCGCAACTGGTGCCAATTTTGGCATCATTTCCGGAGTAGCAATTAGGATATCAAATTTATCCTTACCAGAAAAAGCTTTGCCGGATTTTATCTTTTCAATCAATTCTTCTCCACCCACAACATCCGCCCCGGCTTCCTTAGCATCCTTGGCGTGAGTTGAGGTGATTACCGCAATTAATTTACTCTTGCCTGTTCCGTGTGGAAGATCTACTATTCCTCGAATCTGTTGATCACCTTTTTTTGGATCAATATTGGTTTTGATATGCACCTCTACTGATTCATCAAACTTAGCAAGTTTATTTTCCTTCATCAATTTAACCGCTTCTTCTAGAGAATAAATTTTATTCTTATCAATTTTTTCCGCTACTGCACGATATTTTTTTCCTCTTTCCATATAGTTGCGTGGTAATAATGAATCTTTTTTGTAACAATTAGATTCTCCCACTTAATTAATATTTATAAACCTACAAAAATACAAATTCTTACAAAAGTACGAAATTACAAAATTTTAATATTATTGCTTTTTGTACTTTTGTATTTTTTTTGTAATTTTGTAGTGAATTATTCTTCAATCTTTATCCCCATTGATCTCGCTGTTCCAGCGATAATTTTCATTGCGCCTTCGATATCATTCGCATTAAGGTCAGGCATTTTCTTTTCGGCAATTTCTCTGAGCTTATCTTTTGAAATTGTTCCAACCTTATCCTTCAAAGGATTGCCTGCACCTTTTTCAATGCCAGCAGCTTTTCTCAAAAGATCAGAAGCTGGAGGAGTTTTGAGAACAAAGCTAAATGTTCGGTCTTCAAAAACTGTGATCTCAGCTGGGATAATGTCGCCCATCTTGTCCTTGGTCGCATCATTGAACTTCACACAAAATTCTTGGATATTGAGTCCATGCTGTCCCAAAGCCGGTCCAACTGGAGGCGCCGGATTAGCCTTGCCTGCTTGAATTTGTAATTTAATAACTGTCTTTACTTTTTTCGCCATAATTTTAAATATGATGCTAATCCACTAATAAATGCTAATCTGCTAATTGCTAATCGTTCATATCATTCGCAATTCGCATCATTCGCATATATTCGTAGATTCGCATCGTTTATATCTTGTTTATTTGCAAAAAATCCAATTCTACCGGAGTTTCTCGTCCGAAAATAGAAACCAGAACTTTTATCCTTCCCTTTTCTTCATCTACTTCATCAACCTTTCCATCAAAATCTTTGAAAGGTCCATCGATAATTTTGACGCTATCACCTGAGACCACATCAATCTTATATTTTGGTTCCGCCACACCCATTCTTTTCTTAAGTGCTTCAATTTCTCGCGGGTCAACAGGAGTAGGTGTAGTCCCCAGTCCGATAAACCCCGTAACATTTGGCGTATTTCGAACTACATACCATGAAGCGTCCGTCACAATCATATCTACCAAAACATAGCCGGGATAAATTTTCTCTTCCACAACTGTTCTTTTACTTGCCTTGATCTTAATTTTCTTTTCAATCGGTACCATTACATCAAAAATCAAATCTTGCATATCCATCGATTCAATTCTTTGACGCAAATTTCTCGATACATTATCTTCATAGCCACTGTAAGTATGAAGCACATACCAAGCTCTTCCATGATGCTGAGATTGTTTTGCCATAATTGTCTTTGAGCGAAGCGAGAAGCTACAATTATGAGCATCCCGCAAAAATTCGCTCTTAAAATTTTAAATTATTTCTAAACTAGCCGTTAGGCGAGCCACACACATGAAACTCAATATTGTATAAATCTTTATTGGAATTTTGTGCGGGATAGCCATTATCAATTTTATTTCAAAATAAATGTTTTTAATAAAAATCCAAAAAAATAATCTAATCCGCCCAAAAATATCGCCACAGACAAACTAATACCAATCACAATTATAGTATAGTTGATTGTTTTTTTGCGTGTTGGCCAGTTGACTTTTGTGAGCTCTATCTTCGCTTCTTTCAAAAATTCGATTATTTTATTCATATTTTGAGTTTTTTTAAAAGCCCCTTCGGGCTTTCTTATTAATTTAATACTATCTTATTTTTCAATTTCTGTCAAATTTTGGTGGGCGATTCAAGAGTCGAACTTGAGACCTCGTCATTATCAGTGACGCGCTCTAACCAACTGAGCTAATCGCCCGAAATATTTTTTTTGAAAAAATGTGGACCCTATCGGGCTCGAACCGATCACCCCCTGCTTGCAAAGCAGGTGCTTAGCTATCGGGACGGGATGAGCTAATCGCCCGAAAAAGTGACTGCAAATATATCATATTTTTCT
>DHFM01000046.1 GCA_002400405.1 Candidatus Moranbacteria bacterium UBA4824 | reverse complement strand
CCTGAACCAGCAAAAAAATCTAAAATGATAGAATTGTCTTTTAATGATCCTAGTTTTAAAATTCTTTTTATTAAAGATAATGGTTTCTGAGTTTCAAAACCGATATACTCCTCGGAAGACCCTTGCAATGGATTTATCCCGGAATCTATCCATATATCAGCAATGATGACGCCCTCCATGTCATCTAGATATTGTTTTTTTGCATATCTACCCTTATTAGTTTTATATATTAGTCCTTCCTTGTCCCATTTTTCTAGCGTTTCAATAGAATACACCCAAGGAGCAATTCTATCTTTAAATTTAGCCTTTTTTCTATTTTGATTATTTTGCAAACCCTTTGCCTCTAGCTCAATTAAACGAAATTTTCCTCTCGAATCTTCATAACTATAGGGCTTTAAAGATTTTTCATCAAAAGGTTTATATATTCTATTAAGTTTTAATCTTGAAAAATCTTTTGCATAAACCAATACAAATTCGTATTGATTTCCAAGATTAGCAGATTGAAATTTGGGACTATTTGTCTTTTTCCAAATAATATTATTTACAAAGTTTTCCTCACTGAAAATTTCATCACAAAGCAATCTTAATTGTGCAATCTCATTATTGTCAATTGAAATAAAAATTGCTCCTGTTTTTTTTAAAAGACGATGAGCCAATCTTAATCGTTTCTCCATAAAAGAAAGCCATTTCGAATGTCTAAAAGGATCTTCTTTATCAACAAATTTATCATTATAGATAAAATCTTTATTTCCCGTGTTATATGGCGGATCAATATAGATAACGTCGATTTTATTTTGGTGCGTAAAATTTAAAACGGCCAGCGAATGATAATTATCACCTTCAATCAAAAGATTAGTTGGTTTATTTTTATCAGTTTCAATTTCTTTATTTTTAATTTCTTTCAAAACAGGAAATTTCTTTGGCATAAAATTTTCTGGCATATTCTCCCAATTAACAAAAGCATCCAATATTTCTTGCGAATTTTTTTTATCCCAAACGAGACCATACTTCTTTTTTTTCAAAGTTTCCAACTCATCAATCAATTCCTCTCGTGAGTGATTAGAATATTTTTTATTTTTTTTACTATCCATTTTCTTGATTTTATGCGACTTTTTTAGTATACTATACTTAAGAATAAAATCTACGCTCTCCGAATTATCATTTATATTATTATTTTGGCAAATGGCATCAACAATCCTTATATTTATTCTACCCTCATTTCTCGTAAAAATCAAAACACTGTATAAATCCGCTCCGCCTGCCTCATCGGCAGGCAAGCTTGCCAAAACCTGAAAGCTGTGCTAAAAATAATAAAGTAATTAAATGCAAAATACGGGATACGGAATACGAAACTAATCGCAAATTATGTTTCATGTTTCATGTTTCATGTTTCATGACTTATGCCAATCATCAAATCAGCCAAAAAGTACATGCGAGTGACTGAGAGAAAGACCCAAAAGAACAATAAAATCAAGGGGCAATTTCGAAGCGCAATCAAAATCACAAAAACTGCTCTTTCTAAAGGCGAAATCGACAAAGCGCAAGAATACTTGAAAAAATCCTTGAAAGCTTTGGACAAGGCCGCCCAAAAGAAAGTTCTCACTAAAAACGGCGTCGCCCGCATGAAATCCCGACTTAATAAGCAAGTCAAGAAAACAGTCAGAACCACTGATTAACACTGATTATACTGATTACACTGAAATTTTAAAAAAACAAACCTCTTGGAGGTTTGTTTTTTGTTCAAGTGAAATCATGTGCTCTCATGTGCGAATCAGTGGTTCAGATTTCTACGATGAATTTATCCAACGCCAACTTAATTTCAATTTTCCCAGTTTTAACAGCCGTATCTATCTCTCCTAATTTCTGATAGATTTTTTTCAATTTTCCAAATGTGAAATTTCGCATTTGGGACAAAGTTTTTTTGACAACAAATGGATGCAGTTTTGTCATGCGAGCAATGTCAAACTCGGCGCGATTGCCTTTTTCATATAAATCAGCAACTTTGAGCATGTTTCTAAATTGATAGAAAAACATCGATAGAAGATAGAATGGGTCATCACCTTTTTCCAGATGCTCGTGTAAAAGCCGGAGTGCTTCTTTTTTATTATTCGCGCCCAGCGCATCCACCGTTGCAAAAATATTACTATTCAAATCAGCTTTAACTAGAAGTTCCACATCCTTTTCGCTAATCAAATTTTCTCCAGCATAAGCCACTAGTTTTTGAATTTCTTGAAATAATAAGAAATTATTCTCTCCACAAAAAGCAATCAACTTAAACAAAGCACTCTTAGAAATACTTGCGGTAGGATTGATGTCTTTTAGGGTTTTTAGGATCCACGTTTCTAGCTTAATACCGGATAATTTTTCAAAATGCTGACTTTTGCTCCCCGAATTCTTGTCTATTAAAAATTTATAAAGAGCGTTGTTTTTCTTAGGCATTTCACTTTCCCAAAAAATAACCACCACGTCCAAATCTTGCCCCAAATTCTTTTTCTTTTTCAAGAATTCCAGAATTTTTTTCTGTTCCTCGGCTAAAGTTTTGGAGATTAGGTTTTTAATAATTATAAGTCTCTTGGGCGCTAGTAAATTTGGCGTATTTATAGTTTCGACAATTTTTCCTGAAACCTCACTCTCATCCGCATAGTCAAAAACTGACAAGCCCGAACCGGACTTGTCAGAAGATAGAAATTTATTTTTTATTTCGCTGATTTTTTGGCTAGAGCGAAGCGCGTCATCACCAAAGAGAAAAATAATCATATGTCATGTAGCATGAAACATGAAGCATGAAACAATTAAATTTACTATGTTACATGTTTTATGTTATATGTTTTATGAGGCTGGTTCCCATCTAAGCGCTTGCCCTGGTTCCAGAATTTCCACCCAAATTTGTCCTGGAACAAATCTTATCTCCGCTCCTGAATTATCATAAAAAAATAATTTGCTATCAATTTTCGATTTGTCTTTTTTCCAAGTTCCTTCATATTCCTTGCCGTTAAAATAATATTTGGCTGGACCACTATCCGTTTCGTCATACCATGGATCACCAATTTCTACATTATTATACCGCCCGCTAATGCTTTCTACCCCGGTATTTTTCACCGTCTCCACACCTTCCCACGGATCTTGCAATCCTAATGATTTGTAATCTTTTATATTCACAATCTGTTCCGATTTAGCAAACATTACCACCACGTTTTTTGGCGAAATTCTTTGAGTATTGTTTCGATCAGTATCCGCCTTGTCTCCCCAAGTTCGAAGATATGCATTAGAATTTTTGTCATATTCATATTCAGCGTCATACGGCTGAGCAAACGCTACGCGAAGTTTTCCACCATTTGGACGATTTTCCATTGATGCTTCTTCTTGATGGGGATAACCGGCAAATTTTGTTTCCTTTCTTATATTCAAATCCGTCATAGCTTTTAAAATATTTTCTTTGGTGATATGGCCAGAATCTTCCATGCGCATCACCGGATCACTTTGCCAATTCCATCTTCCGCAATAATTAGTTGTCATACAATCAATTCGATCAATCACATTCTTTGCCAAAAGATCAAGTGCGAAATGTGATCCACCCCAATGTACAAAAAATGCATCCAGTCCGCCCGCTAAAGCAATGTGATCATGGCGAGCACTTCTAATGGCGCCGACTTCTTTAGGAATATTACAAATATAAACACCTAAAAGACGCGTATTGGAAGATGTATAAGCAGGAAGTTCAATCACCATATCCGCCTCGGAAAAACCAGCGGCCGGACGAGCTTGCACGTCTGATGGTTGCATCACCGCTACGGGACGGCGATTCCAATCTTCACAATTTAACCCCGAAATTGGACTCACTGGCCCAGTATTAGTTGGGCCTGAATTTGACTTTGTGTTATTTAGATCTATTTGTTTAACATTGGAAGTATTTGTTTTTTTGAAAAAATAAAATCCCCCCGCCACGATTGCTATCGCAAGAACAGCAATAATTATTTTTTGTTTTTTAGTCATATTTACGAAAATACTAATTAAACTAAATTACGAATTCGTACTTTCGCTCGATTCGTACTTTAGTAAATTAAAATTATTTATAAAAAATTACTTCTGACAACTTGAGCAAATAAAAACACTTCTCTGTCCCAGCGTTTCTCTTTTAATTATTGTACCACAAACTTTGCATTCCTGCTTTTCTTTATTATACACCATTAAAACTTTTTGGAAATTCCCCGGAGCGCCAGAAGTGTCACGATAATCCGAGTCGGAAGTTCCTCGCATTTTCACAGCTTTTTTTAGGATTTTTATCATCGCTTTGTATATTTTTTCTAAATCTTTTTTTGAGATTGACTTCACTATTCTTTCTGGTAAAACTTTCGCATCGAACAAAATTTCACTGCGATAGATATTACCAATACCGGAAATTATGTTCTGATCCATCAAAATTATTCCTATTTTTGAATTGGGTTTTTTTCCTAAAATTTCTTGAAACTTTTTAAAAGTAAATTTCGGATCGAGTGCATCAATTCCTAAGTTTTTTATTTCTTTCAAATTATTTATTTTTTCTGTATCATTCAAAACAATCTTCGCAAACTTCCTCATATCCGAAAATTCCAGTGTTCGTCCAGATTTAAGATAAAACTTATGTCGAATATATTGATTAACTCGATCAGAAAAATAATTTTGTATTTTTGATTTTGGATTTTGTAATTTGTGATTTTTTTGTTCCTTGTCTCTTGTTTCTTGTTCCTTGATTAGAAGATGCCCTGTCATCTTCAAATGTATATACAAAGTTTTTCCACCTGACAGATCAATAAAAATATTTTTTCCAATTCTCCTCGCCCCCAAAATTTTTCTGTTTTGAATTTCTTTTTTAAATTTCTCTAAGCTCTTATTCTTAATCGCTTTTCCCCACTCACTCCAAAAACCCATAATTGTGTCGCCCTTTATTTTTTCATTTAAGTCACTTACGACTGTTTGTACCTCAGGTAATTCCGGCATATTTTTCTTCCTAAAGCGAAGCTTTAGGAAAGTTATTCTTCAATTAAATATTCCTCCATTTCCTTTTTTTCTTTCATATATAAAGCATTATTTTTCAAATATTCTTCATATTCATTTATACTTTTAAATTGTCCTAAAACTGCATTCATATTTAAAAATCCGCTTTTTTTCTTACCTAAATAATCCAATAAACTGGAATATGACCAGTCATCATTTTTATTGTATCTGTGAATAAAATTATTTTTATTCACATAAGCCGAAAGATACAATAAGTATTCATTGGAATCAATATGAACTGATTTGAAAACTCCTTGAAACAAAACTCCGCTTCGCTTATTTTTCTTATTAAAATATTTTGTATAACTTGTCCCAATTTTATGCATAAACCTTTCAATACCATTATCTTCAATTTGTTTCAAAATAAAATGATAATGATTTGGATTTAGACAATATGCAATAATCTCAACCAGCGGTTCCCTCTTCCTAAAGCTTCGCTTTAGGAAAGACTCTAATTTAGCGGTTGGATTGGCTTTTTTGTAATCCCTCCATTTGATCATTAGTCCGCCTTCTTTATCATTTAATAATTGCATCGCCAAAATAAATCTCTCGTATTCTTGAGAGCTTAAAAATATTTCGCGCTTATCTACTCCGCGATTAAATATATGATAATATTCCTCATTAGCAAATTCTATTTTTCTCATAATGCAATTGTACCCTAAAGCCGAGCTTTAGGAAAGATTACAAAATTTAAAAACGGCCTCTTTGATATTACTTTTCAAAGAGGCCACTAAATACCAGACGGGGAATAAAGCTATTTTTGAGGCGCTATCTGACCTATTGTGCAATGGCGAGCGGGATTTTCTTTCTTGAGACGTTCTATCGCCTCACCCCCCTTCATTCTCGCATCCTTAAGATCATTCGCCTCCACAACTTCGGAGCATGAGAAAAACTTGTCCGCTTCCGAATTGTAAACACTGATGCTAATCTTGAATTTCTTCATTTTAATTCTCCTTTTTTTGATTTAATGTCATTTTCTAAGGAACAAGAAAACTTAGTTAATAGAACCTATCTAAGTTTCAAAAAATATAACACTATCAATATTCATAGTCAATATTTAAAGACAAAAATTTTAGGATATATTAACTAACTAAGCATTTATTGACTTATTTAAGCCACTATGTTAAAATAAGTTTAGTATTATAATTTACGACAAATATGAGCATGCGAAATATTTTTGAGAAAATTGGATTAAATCAAAAAGAAGCAGATATATATTTAGCTTCCTTGGAATTAGGCGTGTCCACAGCTAGTCAAATAACTGAGAAAACAGGACTGCACCGAACATATTTTTATGATATCGTTAAAGACCTCATACAAAAAGGCTTTATTAAACAATCAAAAAAAGGAAGGAAGACTTATTTTTCTGCCGAGGCACCTGAAAAAATTTTAAAAATGGAAGAACAGAAAATTGATGAATTGAAGAAATCTATTCCAGAATTAAACGCCATAAATAATTTAAAAGAAAAAAAGCCAAAAGTATATTATTATGAAGGCAAAAGAGGGATTGAGGAAATAAATAATGCTACGCTTAGAACAAGCGAATCGGAATTGGTCGGCTTTACTACTCCTCGTTTTATTTCAGCGGACGAGAAAAAACTTAGTGATGATTATATCAAAAGAAGAAAGGATATTGGAAAAAAAGTGAGGGTTATTGGAGAAATGAGTAATGAGATACTAGAAATAAAGAAAAAAGATAAAAATGAATTAAGAGAAACCAGAATATTACCCAAAGATACATTTCATTCTGAAATAGAAATGATAATCGGAGCTGAAAAAGTTTATATTGTTAATTACAAAGATGAATTTGGAATGGTAATTGAAGATAAAGAAGTTGCCAGAGTGCAGAAACAAATTTTTGAAATAATTTGGAACAGTGGTAAGATTATAGAACCGTAAAAATATGCTTCTGCTATTTTACCTTCCTAAAGCTTCGCTTTAGGAAAGATTAAATTTCCCCCCAATTATCCCCCACCTTCACATCCACCACTAGCGGGACTTTAAGTTTATAAACACCTTCCATAATTTCTTTGACTTTTTTGGCCACTTCCTGCGCTAAATTTTCTTTTACTTCCAAAATTATTTCATCATGCACTTGTAAAATTATTTTTACATCTGGATTATTTTTATAAACTTGGGCAACCGCGAGCATTGCGAGCTTCACGATATCAGCTGACATGCCTTGAATCGGCATATTAATTGCCATTCGCTCAGCTGAATTTTGCACCATAAAATTTGAAGAATTTATCTCTGGGATATAACGACGGCGACCCATTTCGGTTTCGACATAACCATTAATTTTCGCAAATTCTTTGGTTGATTTCATATACTGCGCCACACCGGTAAATTTTTCAAAATATGCGTCGATAAATTTTTTGGCGTCATCTCTGGAAATTCCAGCTGAGACAGAAAAACCAAAAACGCTCATCCCATATATCACACCAAAATTCAAAGCTTTGGCCGAACTTCGCATTTTCTGAGTCACTTGCGAAATTGAAACCTTGTTGATTTCAGAAGCGGTAGCAGTATGAATATCAGACCCAACATGAAAAAGTTCAATCATTTTTTTATCCCCCGAAACATGGGCCACGGCGCGAAGATCAATTTGTGAATAGTCAGCCGCTACTAATTTATATCCTTGTTCGGCTTCAAAAGCGACGCGCAAAAGTTGTCCAAGATCAGTACGAATTGGAATGTTTTGCAAATTAGGTTCCGAAGAGGACAAACGCCCTGTAGCGGTGACGGCTTGGTTGAAAGTGGTGTGAATGCGTGATTTTTCATCCACTAACAGCGGTAGCGCATCTAGATAGGTAGTTTTCAATTTGAAAATTTCTCGGTATTCTTCAATTTTTTCCGCAATTTTATATTCCCCCTTAATTTTTTGTAATTCCGCTGATGCAGTTGAATATCCAGTCTTTCCCTTCTTAATGTTATCCGTTGAAATTTTAAGTTTCACAAAAAGAATTTCCGCCAATTGTTTAGGAGAATTGATATTAAATTCAATTCCAGCTAAGGCATAGATACTTTTTTCCAAATTAATTATCCGCGCATTTATCTTTTCTACAATACCTTTAAAAATAACTGTATTTAGTTTTACTCCATGAATTTCCATTTCTGCTAAAATTTCAACGAGTGGCATTTCAATTTTTGAAAAAACATTTTCCAAATTATTATCCTTACCTTGATCCCCAGAAATTTTTTCAATTTTTTCTGAAAAAATTTCTTTTAACTTAAAAATATAATCAGCTACTTTGCATTCCTTGTTGGCAATTTCTTCTTGTGTTTCCATATCCAATCCCAGCTGTCCCTTCTTTTTTTCTTCATGCACCTCCTCGCCCAATTGCTCTAAAACTAATCTCGCAAGATCCATTTTTGCCCCCGGATTTAGCACATAAGCTGAAAGCATTACATCGTACAATTCACCTTTTAGCTCAATATCATTTTCTTTTAAAATTTTTATACTATTTTTCAAATCATACCCAATTTTTTTGATTCCATTATTTTCTAAAATACTTTTGACTTTCGACTTCTGACTTTCGACTTTTTCTATATATCCGGCTCGCCCAGTTTTCCAAGAAAATGCTATGCCTTTAACCCCCTCTCCTTGATAAGGAGAGGGTTGGGGTGAGGTTCTGAGTGTAATCGCAACTTCTTTTTGCGCATTTAAATTCTTGAAAAATTCTTCCGCCTTATCATCCGTAATCAGTTCATATTTAAAATCCTTAATTCCGGAATTATTTGTAGATTTGTAATTGATTTGTAAATTTGTAGTATTAAAATCTTTCGACTCTGGGATACGTTTTATTAGCGAGTAGAAAGTCAATTCTTGAAAAAGCCTAATTAGTTTTGTTCGATCAAATTCATGCGTTTTCGCTTCTTCCAAGTTCAATTCCACTGGAACATCCGTGCGAATTGTTGCTAAGCGTTTACTTTGAATAGCTTGCATTTTGTCCCGTTCCAATTTTTCTTTGACTGACCCTTTGATTTCAGCAATATTTTCATACACTCCCTCAATTGTCCCATATTTTTGAAGCAAAGAGGAAGCGGTTTTTTCTCCAATCCCTTTGACACCTAAAATATTATCCGACGGATCTCCGCGCAGACCTTTATAATCAATAATCTGATTAGGTTTCAGTCCATATCTTTCAAAAACTTTCGCCTCATCATACATCACCGAATCCGTGAGCCCTCGACGCATGGTGTACACTTGAGTTTTCGGACTCACTAGTTGCACTGTGTCCAGATCCCCCGTCACGATTATATTTTCAATGTCTTCATGTTCATTTTCTGATTTTCTAATCATCGTCCCAATCACGTCATCCGCCTCAAACCCCGCCTTTTCATAAATTGGAATGCCCATCGCCCGCACCACTTCTTTTACTCGCTCAATTTGCGCATAAAGTTCATCTGGCGCTTTTGTTCGTGTCGCCTTATATTCCTTATATTCCTCATGACGAAAAGTCGGTCCCGCCAAATCAAAAGTCGCCAGAATATAGTCCGGCTGGAATTTGGAAATGACACTGAGCATTGTGGACGCAAATCCATAAACTGCGTTGACCAATTCCCCACTTTTGGTCGTTAGTGGCGGAAGCGCATGATATGACCGATGAATGATCGCATTGCCGTCAATTAGAATGAGTTTTTTTGGTTTGTTTAACATAGTATTAGTATATCGCTAAGTATAAAATATTACAAAATTAGAATTATTCCGGCCATGAATCCCACATAGCCTCAAAAATACTCTTTAGACTGCTGTGAATTTTTTGACTTTCAATTATGATGGCAAATTCTTCTTCATAAGATACAATTCCTACCTTATTTTTTCCGTAAACGTTTAATTCAATTGAAATTGGATATTTTTCTGCTGATATTAATTTTGATTTTCGAAGATGCTCTTGATCATTCTTGATCCATTCGCGAATAAGCTTGCTATCTGGCAAAATCGCGCGCACCCAAATTTTCTTTTTCAATCTTTTGGGAATATATTCTTCCAAGAAAAAATTTTCCTCAAAATGAGTGAAAAAATTTTGGGCATACCAAGTTAGTATCTCTGAATCAGGATATTTTAGTGAATCACGATACACCTCTTTGATTCCTTCATCCCCATCAAAATAGCGGATTTCTGGTTTCTTATCAATCATATTTGTAAACGCTAAGAGTTGTGGCATTATTTTGTCAATTTTTTCTTGGCGTTCTTCTAGGATATCGTGAAGTTTTTTTGGATCTTCGGCAAAGAAAACTGAGGCCGATTCTTTTTTGAGTGAACTGATTAAGCCTTTTTCCTTCAAAGATTCAAGCACTAAATAGGCCGTGGTTCGCTTAACTCCAGCCTTTTTCGCCAGTCGACTCACGGTTGTCTCGCCCATCTCCAAAGCAGATAAATATATAGCCGATTCATTTTCGCTTAGTCCTGTTGCTAAAAGCTCTTTTTGTAGTTCATTTTTCATAGTGTCGTCAATTATGTCAACATTATTATTGTAGCATATTGCTTGAAATAAAGCAAATAGTTTATGCTTATACAATAAGCAAGTCTTTATTAATGACAATTTATGAAATTTAATATATAATGCTTTGTTAGGATAAAAATCAGAAAATAAAAATCTTAACAATGCACATTAACAATTCCAAAGCGCCCACTAACGGGCTACAAAACTCAAAATAAGGAGAATGAAGATGAAAAATGATTGGATTGATTTTATTGGCACTTTTGTTGTGCCGGCAACCACAAAACCATTCATTGCTTGTGAAAATTTCATTGTTAACACTAGTGATGACGCAAAAGTAAAAATCAGTTATGTGATGAATCGCTTTCGTAAATATTTTCTTGACAAAGAAGAAGACTTGTTTACTGGCAGTACACTCCACTATGGGAACCTCAAGGAAGACGCATTTGACAGGCGAATCATTGCCGAGCTCGATGGTGAAGTTAAGACCGAAACCACTCTCGCTGAGTTTTGGGCAACTCTAAAGAAACAACCCAATGGCGAGAAAGGCGCTCTCCTTGTTGATGAATATCATAATAATATTTTTTATATTCGCGACAAGAGCAGAGTGCTCTGGGCAGTGTATTGCATGTGGGACCGGGAGGGTTGGCGCGTGGAAGCCGCTTCTCTCGACAATCTTTGGTGGAAAACTTACGGGACTAATCCTTATCTTGCGTGGAAGGCTGGCGATCGTTTCTTCTTCCGTAATCTCTCTGAATCTTAGAGTTGAAACTCTGACTCTTTGATTCTTTGACCCTTTGAAATTTTTATAAATTTCAAATGATCGCTATAATCTTAAAAAAAGCGAGATATAAAAAGGCAGGCGTCGAGAATTTCGACCCTGCCTGTTTTTTTTGTTTCAAAAATAGTTTTTCTACATTTTTTTTCTAATTTCTTCCCAAGTGACGCCACTATATTTTTCAATCTCTTTCAACAGATAATATAGAACATCTTTTCTTATATCCGATTGAATAGTGATTGATTTTTGATTCGCTGGCCAAGTTGCTTTGTAGTGACTTCCGTCTCCACCGCTTAAGTCTATTTTAAATCCACAACGCATCAATGCCCTTATAAACTTCTTTCTTTTTATATTTCCCGGAAGTTGACTACGCGAGGGCATATTCTTGGTTGTGTTCGTTAATATTTTTTATATTAGCTTCTTTGGCGTACGAAGAAGGAATTTCAAAAGAAGTCAAAATAGCATCTTTAATATTTTTGTCCAATTCTTTGGCATCTTTTCCTGAGGTGACAATAGAACCAAATCTAAAATTTGTACTTATGCCAACAATAGCATCGCCTTCTTTTTTAAATTCAAAATTAATCGGACCATAAAGCCTAAAATACCTGTTTATATCAACAAGTCCTTGTGGCGCGAAATCTTTTCCACTAATTGCTTTCAACAAATAATCCTTAGTTTTTTTTGTAATCGACATATATTTTTTATACTATTAATACCAATAGGACTTGAATTTATATCAAATTTTATGATAAATGTCAAATCTTTATTCTATTATATCATACTTTTCTTGCTTTCCTATTTCTCCAAAACCGTTACATTTTCAATCACCACATCCTCAATCGGCTGATCATTGGGAGCGGTTTGGACATTTTCGATTTTTAGGGCGATGTCCATTCCCGAAACTACTTTGCCAAAAACCGTATAAGCTGGCGGAAGTTGCGCGCCGGGACTCGCAGTAACGATGAAAAATTGACTACCATTAGTGTTTGGGCCGGAATTGGCCATCGCTAGTGTTCCTTGAAGATATTTTTCTTTACCAGTCAGTTCATCATTAAATTTATATCCCGGTCCACCAGTTCCCCACATGGATTTTTGCGAATCATCCTTAGAAAGTGGATCGCCGGCTTGAATCATAAAACCTTTGATCACTCGATGAAATTTCGTGCCATCGTAGAATCCTTTTTGCGCAAGATCGGAAAAATTCTTGGCAGTTTTAGGCGCGCTGTCGAATAATTCTACCTTAATATCGCCTAAGTTTGTTTTAATTAGCACGAGTTGTGTTTTTTCTTCATTCATATTGTTTTCGTTTAAGGCGTTAGTTAATTTTTCGTTTTCTTTGTCTACTGCGCTTTGAATATCTTGGGCTGCTTTTTTATTAATGTCCACCATATCAGAAACATAGCCACCCGGATCACTAATAGGATCTGAAATAGTGTCCTTTTTCTGCGAGCAAGCACTGAATATAAATACCGTACTTACTAAAAAAATTATACTCATTGTCTTTTTCATAGACTTATGCAATTTGTCATGCTGAACTTGTTTCAGCATCTTAATTAATTATCAGCACTAGAGATCCTGAAAACTTGTTCAGGATGACAAAAATTTTATTTTGAATTAAAAATTATTTTTCTTTTATTTTCACCTGCCTCGACTTGCGAAGATGTTCGCTCATCGACGCAAGGCGGGTCTAACCACTCAAAATTTATTCGTAAACTATCTTTTGGAATAATTTTTTCTATTCTACTCGCCCATTCTATTATAATAATATTTTTCTTATTCGACAATATTTCTTCGAAACCTAAATTCAAAATATCCTGCGCCTCCACACGATACGCATCAAAGTGATAAACGTCATGAAACATGCAGCATGAAGCATGAAGCATTTTTTTTTCTTTTGTTTCATGTTTCATGTTACATGCTATATGATATTGCTTCATAATGAGAAACGTCGGACTAGTATACGGCCCCTTAATTTTCAAACCTTTCAAAAGTCCTTGGGTGAAAGTTGTTTTTCCAGCACCCAATTCACCATCCAAGCATATAATTTCTCCTCCTCGTAATTCCCGCGCCAAAAGCTCGCCTAATTTTTGGGTTTGTTTAGAGTTAATTGTAATAAATTCTTTTTGCATAATTTTATTCTAACTGGATTTTGGGAAAATTAAAAGCGGTCAATGTTAAAAAAACACATCGACCGCGACTAGCCAGAAAATTTATCGGCTAGTTTTGTGATTCTGGTCCACGAAGTTCTGTGAACTTCATATTGAAAAATTCATCTTGAGGAAAATATCCCTGCATAAATTCATTGACTTTATTAAAAATTTGCGGGGTTATCATATCTCCTTTGAATTTTTCAAATCCGTTATTCAACGTTTTAAATGCCTTAACGACTTTCTTAACTTTGCGTCCGGATTTTGAAATGAGGAAATTTTTTATCCCAATCCTAAAAATCTCCTTGTGAATTTCCTCATCGGAACAGTCTTTCCCATCTTCAAGACAACAAAATTGATTTTTTCTTAAGCATTCAAGAATATAAATCAATTTTCTTATCTTTTTTGCTTCTTCGTTCTTTTTCATTCTTTTCTCCTTTTTCTAATAAGGGTTATAAAACGTGAAAACAAAGAACTATACATATCAAGAAAATACTCCAAAAACTCCTTTTTTGTCAAATGTTGACAATATAATTTCTAAGTGCTACCTTATTTAACTAACTTAAAATATATTTTCTATGTCCCTAAATCCTCAAGAACAATTCAAAAAAATTCTGGAAAATTCCAAAGAAGTTTTGATTCTTATTCCGGAAAATCCTTCGGCTGACGCGGTAGGCTCAGCTTGGGGTCTTTATTATTTTTTAGAAAAATTAAACATTTTGCCAACTATTGCTTTCTCTAATCATCTATCAGAAAAATTCAATTTTTTGCCGAGACCCGAGAATATTCTCTCAGAAATTTCCGGCGCACGTGATTTTGTTCTTTCTTTTAATACCGCCCAAAACAAAATAATGCAGGTTCGCCACGAAGAAAAAGGTGACACTTTCAATATCTTAGTTACACCGGAAAAAGGCTCGGTTGATCCACGAGATTTTTCTTTTATCCTAGCTAAATTCAAGTATGATTTAGTGATTGTGATTGATTGCTCTGATTTGGAAAAACTTGGCCAGCTTTACCTAGAAAACACAGATCTATTTTTTGAAGTGCCTGTAATAAACATTGATCACAAAAGCGACAATGATAATTTCGGGCAAATTAATCTCACTGATATCACCGCCTCCTCTTCCTGCGAAATCCTAGCTCAAACGTTTAAAGAAATATACCCAGAATTAATTGACAAAAAAATTGCCACTTGTCTTCTAGCGGGTCTTATTGGCGCCACGGATAGTTTTCAGAAAAAAAATACCACGCCCAAAGCTCTCCTGGCTAGCGCTTCTCTTATGGATAAGGGAGCTGATCAACAAGAAATTATCCGCTGGATGTATAAAACTCAACCCCTGCATATTTTGAAGCTTTGGGGAAGGGCGATGGCAAAAATAAATTGGGATGAAACTAGTAAATTAGTTTGGTCAACTTTAAGTGTGGAAGATTTTGTCCAAAGTCGTTCTACTAGTGATGATTTGCCAATTATCATTTCAAAGCTTGAAGAAAATTATAGCGAAGGAAAAATTTTTATGGCTGTCTATAATGATACTCCCCAAAGTTCTGTTGCTATTATAAAAGTTTCCACGCCAGAAACAACCACCAAAATACTTTCAGAAATTCCCGGAAAATCTAACTATGGATTTTTAGAGATTAAGATTGAAAACCCAAATATTATTGAGGTTGGCCAAATTATCGCTGAAAAAATAAAAAATCTGCTGACAAAATAATTTAATTTTCTCCTATTTGAATCCGCTTCAAAGCGGATTTTTTTATTTGTCATTTTTATGGTAATATAATGATGTGATTTTTAAAATAATTCTTATTCGTACATTCGTACTAATTCGTAATTCGTAAGGAAATGATCAAAATTCTCAAACCAAAAGTTCAAAATGTAAAACCTGATGAAATTCAACAGGAAAATAAAACCGCCAAAATTCTTTCTACATTTAGAAAAAAAGAGGAGGAGGAAATGGCTAGCGCCTTAGCAGCCGAACTTAATCTTCCCTATGTCGACACTAATCTAATCCCAATTTCCAAAGATGATATTCGTCTCCTAACCGAGGAGGAAGCGCGAAAATTCGGCATTGCCCTAATTCACAGAAGTGGCAAAGTCGTCACTATCATATCTCGCGATCCAAGAAATCAAGAAACTCATGATTTTATAGAAAATCTAAAAACTGAAAAAGGTTGGCAGATAAAACTTTTTGTCGTTTCCACCTCAAATATCAATCGCGTTTGGGAAAAATATAAACAGATTGTTTTTGTAGATATCCTTGATCAAATGAGTTTGAGTCTTAGTGGAGATGATTTGAATAAGTTTGAGGAAGAAATGAAAGATTTGATCACCCTAAAACAACGTATTAAAGAACTTCCCACTACTCAAGTTCTAAATATTATGCTAGCCGGAGCCTACAAGCTTGGTGCCAGCGATGTCCACATTGAACCGCAAGAAAAAGAAATTCGTCTGCGTTATCGAATTGATGGCAATTTGCAAGATGTCGCCTTTTTACCTCTCAATGTTTTCAACACAATCATCTCGCGCATAAAATTGATGTCCAAGATGAAACTCAATCTTCGCGATATCGCCCAAGACGGAACTTTTGAGATAAATCTAGCAGAGAAAAAAATTGCTTTGCGTGTGAGTATTATCCCTGGTAATTTTGGTGAGTCAGTTGTAATGCGCCTTCTAGATCCTGATTCAATCAAAGTAAGCGTGGAAAATTTAGGTCTCCAAGGTTTAGCCTATGAAACTGTGCAAAAACAAATGCTCTCACCTAATGGAATGATTCTAAACACCGGACCAACCGGTTCGGGAAAAACTACTACCCTATATTCAATCATCAACAAACTCAACACTCCGGACAAAAAAATCATTACTATTGAAGATCCGATTGAATATGAATTATCCGGCATTTCTCAAACTCAAATAGAAAAAGGACGAGGTTATACTTTCGCTCAAGGCCTGCGCGCTATTGTCCGTCAGGATCCAGATGTTATTTTAGTGGGTGAAATTCGCGATGATGAAACGGCTGATATCGCGGTTAATTCTGCACTTACGGGGCATTTAGTTTTGTCTTCACTCCACACTAATAATGCTGTCGGGGCTATTCCAAGATTTATTGAGCTTGGAGTAAAACCAACTTTGATGTCCCCCGCTATGAATGCTGTTATCGGTCAAAGGCTGGTGCGAAAACTTTGTGATTGCAAGGAAGCCTATGTTCCAGCAAAAGAATCAATAGAATCTATCAAAAAAATTCTCTCCATTATTTCGCCTAAAGCTAAAGTAGAAATTCCCAAAGACATTGAAAAACTCTATCGCCCAAAAGGTTGTCCGAAATGCAATGGTTTGGGGTATAAGGGTCGCGTAGGAATTTTTGAAGTACTCACGATTAATGAAGATATCGAAAAATTAATTTTAGAAATGGCCGGCGAAACAGAATTAGCTATGGCCGCTTTGGAATCCGGAATGATCACTATGCTTCAAGATGGAATTTTGAAAGCTATTGCCGGAGTCACTTCCATTGATGAAGTGGAAAGTGCGACAGGACAAGGAGAATTTTTGGAAAGTATTTATGAGAAATTAATGTCCCAAACTTTGGGCAAAAAAATTCTTATTGAAAATAGTCAATATACCTCGGCTCAAGAAAATATAGCGGATTTCAAAAAACTGGAAGAAATTTTACGCTCAGCCAAAACTACTGATATTAACAAAATTGTTTTTTCAGCCGCTACCATTCTCAATGTTGGCGACATTCATATCGAACCAGAAAAAGATGATGTCAAAATTCGTTTTCGCATTGATGGAATTTTGCAAAATGTTGCCACTCTTCCACTCAATGAATATCCGGCCTTACTTGGCGAAATTAAAATTCTTTCCGGTGTGAAAACTGAAGTGCGCCAAGGAGTGATTGACAGTCGCTTTAGTATAAAATTTGATGACGACATCACAATCTCCGAAAAAAATATTGATGTGCGTGTTTCGATCATCCTGGGTGGTTATGGTGAAACAATTGTGATGCGACTCCTCCGCGGTTCATCGATGGAATTGGATCTTACTAAGCTTGGTATTAGACAACAAAACTTAGACAAAATAATTTCAGAAATAAAAAAACCTAATGGTGTAATTTTAAACACCGGCCCAACAGGCAGTGGAAAAACTACCACACTCTATAGTGTTCTCAGTATGCTTAATAAACCGGAAGTAAAAATAATCACCGTAGAAGATCCAATCGAATATCAACTCCCAGGAATTTTGCAAACTCCAGTCAACGACAAAGAAGGCTATACTTTCGCCACCGCTCTGCGCGCTCTGCTTCGTCAAAATCCGGATATCATGATGATTGGTGAAATTCGTGACGATGAAACTGCCCAAGTAGCCGTGCAAGCTTCACTCACAGGACATCTGGTGCTTTCTACAATTCACACCAACAACGCCGCCGGAGCAGTGGCGCGAATGATCAATATGGGCGTTTCCCCGTCCGACATCGCCACCGCCGTCAATGCCTTTATGGCGCAACGCCTCGTGCGTCGCCTTTGTGATTGCAAAGAAAAAGTCCAGCCAAATGAAAAAGAAAAAGAAATGATTGAAAAAGTTTTAGCCACTATTAGTCCAAAGGCGGGAGTGGACATTCCCAAAGTTTTAGAGATTTATCATCCAAAAGGTTGCGAAAAATGCAACGGTCTAGGTTACAAAGGTCGCATGACTGTTAGTGAAGTTTTCCAACTAACCCGTGAAATTCAAGACCTCGTCACCCGTGGCGCCATCACCGCCGAACTAGAAGAAAAAGCCGTCGAACTCGGCATGCTCACAATGACACAAGATGGAATTTTGAAAGTTTTGGAAGGTGGGACATCACTTGAAGAAGTGGAACGAGTCACTGATCTTTAGAAAATTTTTAATTTTATAATTTTTGTAATTTTTAAATAAATTTCAATTTTTAATTTTTAAAAATTTAGATTTAAGATTTATTTATAAAATTAAAAATTCAAAAATTAAAAATTGTTTTGTGGTTCAGACAACAAAAAAAGGGCGCTTATATCGACAAGCTAACCCTTTTTCTTTTTCCCACCATACTCCTCCACGCCTGGTTTTATTTTTTTATTTTCTTTAGTTTTTTAGTCCACAATTTCAACTCATTTTGATAATAAGGAAGTAACCCACGATTATGACGCAAATCATCAGATATTGCAGTGCCTGCTTCCCCCTTTCTGATAAGATTTATGTAATAATTGCTTTCGTCTTTTATTGTTTTGATTTGAAATTCGGCAAATTTAATTTTTGCCTCAATCTCTTCAATTGAAAAATAACCAAAAAAACGAAGTACTATTTTAGAAATTTTCATACTCCCTCCCTATTTTTTAAAGAATTTTTTGTTTTATTTATTCCCCTTCCATTAAAACTAAATATCTCCTAAAAACTTTCCCACAAAACATTTAGCTTTGATAGAATTTTACTCCTCTAAAGTTGAGCTTTTTGAAAAGTTTAGGCTCCACCCTAAAGCTCAACTTTTCGGATACCTTCTTTGAATTTTTAAATTTTTTATTCAGTGAAATCAGTATAATCAGTGATAATCAGTGGTTCTGAAATGGCGAAGTTCCAATAATCTGCAGGCAAGAATTCGGGCTAAGAGCCCAAAAAAAGAAACAACATCGAGGCATAGTCGAGCCGAAACCCAGCTACCCATATCTTGAAAAATGTTTCTATATTGATGACAAAAGATAGAAGTCACCAATTGCCTGCAATTTACTGCTAATCATCTCAAAAACATAAAGTTTCAAGATGACTTTGGAGCATAGCATAAGTTGGAAATTTTGTCAAATGGGTGTATACTAAATTTACTCGAATTTCCAATTTTTAATTTTTTAATTTTTAAATAATTTCTTAATTTCTAATTTTTAAAAATTTAGATTTTAGATTTATTTATAAAATTAAAAATTACAAAATTAAAAATTATTATGACCATTACTAGCTCAAAAGAACAACCAGACGAAATTAGTTTTGATGTCACTTTGCGTCCGCAAAATTTCAATGATTATGTGGGGCAAGTTAAGGTTAAGAAAAATTTAGACATTTTGATTCAAGCGGCCAAACATCGCGAAGAATCTATTGAGCATGTTTTGCTTTATGGTCCCGCGGGGCTTGGAAAAACCACTCTCGCCAACATCATCGCCAAAGAAATGGGAGTCAACATTAAAACTACCTCTGGTCCAGCCATTGAGCGCGTGGGTGATTTTGGATCAATTCTCACTAATCTTTCTGATGGTGACATTCTATTCATCGATGAAATTCACAGGCTTAACAAATCCATCGAAGAAATTCTCTACCCAGCCATGGAAGATTATAAATTAGACATTATAATCGGCAAAGGACCATCTGCCAGAACTATTCAACTTGATCTACCAAAATTCACCCTGATTGGCGCTACCACTAAGTTAGGTTCAATTTCCAATCCCCTCCGCAATCGTTTTGGCGCCATTCATCGTTTGGAATTTTATACCAACCCAGAAATCAAAAAAATTCTTGAGCGTAGTGCCAAAATTTTGGGGGTAGTCGCTGACGAAACAGGACTTTCCAAAATTTCCGAGTGTGCTCGTTGTACTCCTCGCGTAGCTAATCGTCTTTTGAAACGGGTGCGAGATTTTTCTCAAATAAAAAATCATGATATTATAAACGAAGCGGTAGCAATTGAAGCACTGGAAATGATTGATGTTGATCCACTTGGACTTGAACCGGCGGACAAGCATATCTTGCGAGTCATCATCGAAAAGTTTGGTGGTGGTCCCGTCGGTCTTGGCACAGTTGCCGCAGCTACTTCGGAAGAAATAAAAACCATCGAAGATGTCTATGAGCCATATCTCATTCAAATCGGATTTTTAGCTCGTACTCCGCGCGGTCGCATTGCCACCGAAAGCGCCTACAATCATCTGGGAATAAAATATATTGGAGAGAAAAAATTATTTTAAAAATATAGGACTTATGCATTTGATTGTGGAAAAGATATTAACGCAGTCGCCAGAAAAACATTTCACATAAACAATTCTTGATTACTGGAAAATTCTTACATTTTATAATCACTTTCGCGACAAGCATATCTTGACGCAAGCAAATGTATAAGTCCTAAATAAAAAATAAACTAAAATTTATGTTCTACATTGCCCTCGCTCTTTATGCCATCATCCTTATCACCTATCTTTTTCTCTTCTTTTTTATCATCTATCATCTAGCTCGTTATTCCATAAATGCTAAAACTAACAAAATAATGCTTCCCATTTTTGTGGTAGTTTCCGTTTTGCTTTTTCTTTCCAATATTATGTTGTTTTTTTCGGTTGATTGGGATGCGCTAATTTCAAAACTTCTTATTTTTTAATTTTATGCAACAACACAATTTTACCCACTATCATTTCGACGGACAAAAAAATGGCGAAGAAATTCTGATGGTTATTCATCGCCACTGGTTCAACATCCTCACTCACTTTTCCATAATTTTCTTTATGGTACTTTTTCTTTTCGGCAGTTATTTCCTCACCGCCTTTTTCTTTGATGAATTTAGCGAACAACTTCTGCTTGATCTCACCGCTTTTATGCGCAGTCTTTTTTTTACTTTTCTTTGGCTGTTGTTTTTTGCCATCTGGATTGACTACTATTTTGATGTTTGGATAGTTACTAGTGAAAGAATTATTAACATTGAACAAAAAGGGCTTTTTACTCGCGTAGTGAGCGAGTTAGAACTGGAAAAAATTCAGGATGTCACAACGGATGTGCGTGGAGTTATCCCAACCTTTCTTAATTACGGCAATCTTCTTATTCAAACTGCCGGTGAAAGAGAACGCTTTATCTTTCGAAATGTTCCCGATCCCTACAAAATCAAAGATACTATTATGAAACTGCAAAACGAATTAGAAAGCAAAGAAGAAAATGAATTCGGCGAAATGCTTCGAGAAAAAATTCACCATGAAACGACTTAATCCCCCACCACTTTTAGTCTTTTTTAGTTTATTTTTTTATATAAATTGCAATATTTAAAAGGTTTTTATTACTTTTAAATAAAAGTTTTTTGCGCCTTTGGCGCAGACTAAAAGTGGTGGGGGATAAATTTAGGGTGAAAAATAAAAATAAAAAATATTATTATTTTATTTTCGGGCTGGTTATTTTAGCTAGCTTTTTTATTTGGGAAAAAATTTGCTTGGCTGAGCCGATTTTAAAAATTACCGATATTCAATACAGTGGCGGAACTGGCAAAACAGAGGAAGACTTTATCGAAATTACTAATACCACCAATGAAACAATTAATTTGGATGATTATAGGCTTGTTAAAAAAACCTCTACAGGAACACGCACAAGCTTCAAATCATTTGGAAATGAAGATATTGTCCCCGCTAAAGGAATTTATCTTTGGACTAACACTAGTAAAAGTAGTGTTATTTCCGAAGGAAATGGCATTGCTATAATACTTGGCGACACAAATTCTGGGGTTATTATTGATAGTTTGAATTGGGAAGAAGAAGAAGAAGAAGAAGAAGAAGAAGAAGAAGAAGAAACACAAGATTATTCGGGGATTAGAATCAACGAAATTTATCCGGCGCCAGACACTAAAAATGACGAGGAAGAGTTTGTCGAGATAATTAATTTAACTGGAGAAGAAATTGACTTCTCCAATTATGTCATCAAAGATTCCAAAAGTGCCAAAGGAAAAATTACTAAGAAAGAAAAAACTGGAAATTTTATTGTTTTTTATGGCTCTTTTTCGTTTAATAATGACTCTAAGGGCGACACAGTTTTTCTTTATGACAAAAAAGATAACTTAATCGCTAGCCAAAAATATTCCAATGGAAAAAGCGCCTATTCCTATTCTTTTTCTGGAACGGATTGGCGGTGGACATCTTTGCCTACTCCTGGCGGAGAAAATAATTTCGATAAAATACTGTCCGGAAAACTAATTCTACCAAAAAAAATCTACAAAAACACCTATGCCTATTTCAGTGTGAAAGCTGAAAAAGACGCTAAAAAATTCACTTGGAATTTTGGCGATGGCCACAAAAGCTATCTAAAATCCACAAAACACAAATATGAAAAAACTGGAAAATTCAAAGGCAGTCTAAAAATTACTGGGGATGGCGAAGACAAAACCTATGACTTTAGTGTTAAGGTGGAAAAATATAATGCGCCAAAAATTCGCATAATAAGTCTTTCCCCCAATCCCAAAGGAAGTGACACAAAAAATGAATGGATCGAAATTAAAAATCAATCCAAGGACAAAGTCAATCTCAAGGGCTGGTCAATCGCCACTGGAAAAGACAAACTAATTAATCATCCGATCCGTGAAGATTTCAAAATCAAAAAAGGCAAAACCAAAAAGCTCACCAAAAAAATTTGCGCTTTCACTTTAGGAAATGAAAAAACAAAAATTGAACTGCGCGACCCCTCTGGGAAAGTTGTGCAAAAAATTAAATATGATCGGAAAAAAAACAAAATCAATGAAGATGAGCTTTATGGAAAAAATGACGATGGCTGGAGCTGGATAGAAACACAGAATAATACTGAAAATCCCCTTCTCCCTTTGGGAGAAGGTGCCCGTAGGGCGGATGAGGGAACCAGCGCCACAACAGAAGAAGATATTCTCATTATCCCCGACTCCGAAATCCAAGCCAACCTTGGAAAATATACTTCCTCGCCTATTTGGCAAAAAAAGCAACAAACACGCCATAATTTGGCTTATTCAAGCCCCACTATAACTTTTCCCGAAAAGTTAATCCCTCAAAATTCAAGGGTTTTAGGCGTAATGACAGGTTTTAAACCTGTCTCTAAAGACAATCACTATCTTTTCACCACCCCAACCACTCAAAAACATTGGATAGTGGTTTTTTCAGATTCGCTTTGGCTAAAAATAAATTCTTCCTTAAATCATATCCTCTTGAAAATTACAATCTAAACTGCTAAGCTTAAATTATGTAACATGTAACATACAACATGAAACATAAAACAAAAAAATACGGATTGCTTCATGTTTTATGCTTCATGCTTCATGATCTTATGTCAGGACACTCACATTGGGCGGGAATAAAACAAAGAAAAGGGGTAAATGACGCTAAACGCGCCAAGATTTTCACTAAACTTGCCAAGCCGATCGTCATCGCCGCACGTGAAGGCGGTGGCAACCCAGACACAAATTTCAAACTTCGAATGGCCATGAAAAAGGCCCAGGAGTTTAATATGCCTAAAGATAATATCGACAAAGCAGTCAAGAAAGGAACAGGTGAAATGAGTGGCGCAGAAATTGTTGAAATTATCTATGAAGCTAAAGGCCCTGGAAATATCATGATGCTCATCAAAACTTCTACCGATAACAAAAATCGTACTGTAAGTGAAATTAAAAGCATTCTCACTAAAGCCGGCGGAAAATTCGGCGAATCCGGCAGTTCCATGTGGAATTTTGAGCAAGTCGGCGCCATTACAATTGATCTATCTGGTAAAGATGCCGATGAATTGGAAATGCTCGCTATTGAAGCTGGCGCCAAAGACACCAAAATTGAAGAAAATAATTTAATTATTTTTACTGCTCCGCAAGACCTGCAAAAAGTGCAAAATAATTTAGAAGAAAAAAATATTAAAATTTCCGAATCCAACTTAACTTTCATTCCAAAATCCACTGTCGAAATTGACTCATCCACCCAAGAAAGCTACGACAAACTTCTCGAAACTCTTGATGATCAAGAAGATGTGGAGGAGATTTTTGATAATTTATAACTTTCCATTCTTTATCCTTGCCAACTCGTCTTTGAGCATCATTAGAGTTTCTTGCTTGAGAATTTTTCGCATCATTTGAAATTTGTCGTTGGGCAAAAGCATATTGAGATCTTGATCGATAACTTCTTGATTTATTTTGTCAGCAACAAAAACCACCAAATTCTCGAAGAATTTTTCCACCGAACATTTTCTTATATCCTCTATGATTTTCGCGTCATAACGAAAACCATTCCAAAAAAAATAATGGACATCATACACATCTCGACCAGCAATATGGCCGTTTTTTTCAAATCGATTAATGAGCGCTATTAGCTTATTAGCCATCATCGTTTCAACTGTTTGACAATTCACAATGCGATCAATCTCAGAAAGTTGTGCGCTTTCATATTGATTAAATTGCGGTACAGGAAAGCAGATGTCTATTTTTAGCGTATTTCTTCCACCTGCAGTGGTTGGATATTTCAAAAAATATTGCGGAACATTTCGACTTTTGTCTTTTATCTCCAAACCGAGTTTTTGAAAAATTTCTTCCATTTTTTCTTGAACCTTTTTGATTTCTCCTTTTTCGCTAATATAATCAAAATCAAGATCCACTGAAAATCGATCTAGAAGTTCGCGCATAGCTGCGCAAGTTCCGCCTTTGAAAAATAGAACGCTAGATAAAAAAGCGTCATCAAATAGCGCGCCTAGTAGACGAAACATCCATGCTTTATGCTCAGCATCTTTTGGAGTTGGAGTAATCATTTTTTTGTTTTTTTTAATTATTATTTTTATCGATTTTGTGGATAACCTATTTCTCTTTGGATAGCGCGGACTTTTTTCCAATCAATCAAGCGATCGCCGTCAAAATAATAGCGCGGATTGAAATAGAGGATATCCGCCACCGCCCTTTCTGTTGACGCGACCTGTACTCCGTTTTCCAAAACAATTCCGGCGTCATTATATAGATATTTATCCGCCAAACGACGGCAGTGGTATTCTCGACCGGCAACAGAAAAATTCTTGGAAATAGAACTGATAATGGAAGTTTTTGGAATCTCTTGAAAAATTATCCCATTCCTAGCCAGAATAGTTTCCATGCTAATATAAGCATACCGATGCAATATTTTCACCCCCAAAAGAAACAAATCAATTTTTTCTACTGGCTGAAAAGAATATAACCCTCTTTGAATTCGTATAATCAGCCCTTCTTTAGCATATCGCTTTAGCGTAGTATGCAAAGTATTAGGGTTTTTTATCTGCCATAAATTAGCCAAATCATCGCAGTGAAAGACTGAAATACCTATTTTAGCCAAGTCAGCAAATCTTTGCTTATTTGAGCCTTTATTTATTTTTACGTCATTTTTTACTGTACTCATATGTACAGTATAGCAAACTTAAGGTTTTTAGTCAATGGGCATACTTGACTATAATGATTTAATTGGATATAATTGGACATAGTTAATATATCCAAATAATATGATTACAAAAATACAAAAAAATAGCACCATTACAGATAAGTTCTCCAGAAGACTTAGTAATATTCCCGCTGGAATAATTTCGAAAATCGCCAAGATTGATGAATTAAAGGGCAATTGGGTGACTGGCGCCCAGTTGAGCCCACAAGCGTTGGGTCGTCTCAAGCGATCTGTTTTGATAACTTCTACTGGCGCATCGACGCGCATTGAAGGCGTGAAACTAACTGACGAGGATATTGAAAAGGTAATGCAAGGCATAAATATTCAAAAATTTGCCGACCGCGACAAGCAAGAAGTCCAAGGATATTATGAACTATTAGAAAATATTTTTAATTCTTGGGGAAGTTTGAAATTCAATGAAAGTTCCGTTAAACATTTTCACAAAGAACTTCTGAAATATTCGGACAAAGATCAGGGACATTTGGGAGATTATAAATTCGGTGAAAATAAAGTTGTTGCCTATGATCAAGAAGGAAAAGAAGTTGGGATAATTTTCAATCCGACTTCCCCCTATCTCACGCCAAAAGAAATGATGGAACTGATTGGATCGACTAATTTTTTGTTAACTGAAAAAAAATACCATCCCCTACTCATAATCGCCAATTTTTTGGTTGAATTTTTAGCCATCCATCCTTTTCAAGATGGAAATGGAAGAATTTCCAGAATTTTGACAAATTTACTACTTCTTCAAAGTGGCTATTTGTATATGCCTTATGTTTCACATGAGAAATTAGTTGAAGATAACAAAACTGATTATTATCTCGCGCTTAGACGCAGTCAAAAAACTTTTCACACAAGAAATGAAAATATTGCACCGTGGCTTGATTTCTTTTTTACGATTTTGCTAAAGCAATCCCAATCAGCTATTGAATTATTGTCAAAAGAAAATATCGAAAAAATTCTATCAGAAAAACAACTTGCAGTTTGGAAATTTTTCGAGCAAGTTGACGTCGCCGGAACAGGCAAAATTGCAACCGAAACAAATATTCCTCGACCAACAGTCAAACAGGCGCTGGAAGTGTTGTTGAAGTTGAAAAAAATAGAAAGAATAGGCCAAGGCAGAAGCACGAGGTATAAAAAAATATAAAAAAAATTAGTGAAGGCAAAGCGACGAGATATGAGGTTGCTTTGTGATTTACAAAAATTATGCTATATTTATCTTATATTCAGAAAAAGACCTCTGTAATTCAAATAAATTTAAAATCATTAAAAAATTAACACCCTTAAAGAAACATCAAAATCATATGAATAATAAAAATTTAATTATCTCAATTTTTATAGTGGTAATTGTTGCTGTGATTATTTTCTTATCACCTATTTCATTATCAAATATGGTACACTGTCAATGTGGTGGTTGTTGTGTGGGTTGCCCTGGTGATTGCAACACAATAGGTGCACCCTTTGCATATTACTATTGGGGTGTTAATGGTATAGATGGTGAAGTTGTAAACCAAATTTCAACATTTGGAATAATCGCAGATACTATCATTTGGGGAATTTTGATGTTTTTTATTTACAAATTTATTTACAAAAAATAATACAGCCGTTTTTTGAAATGTCGCGCGCTATGCTATAATTTTCATCAATAACCCTCTTGGGTTATTTTTTATTTTTTAAAATCAAAGCCCTTCAAAAAAATTCCCCTTTAAGCTATAATATAGTTATGAAAAATAAATCTGAAACTTCAAAATCAACTCTGCGAATTCTTGGGATCGATCCTGGTACGGCCACGACTGGCTGGGCGATATTAAAAAATTTTTGATAATTTATAGAAATTTTTACTTAAAAAATGAACCCCGTTGAATATATCAAGTCTAATAAAAAGATTTTGATTCAAAAATTTGCCAATCCGGCTATTTACGAATCGAAAAAAATTCCTGCAACTATTTTTATGGCTGGATCTCCTGGTGCTGGAAAAACAGAATTCTCAAAAAACTTAATAGAAATACTCAAGAAACCTCTAGTTAGAATTGATGCTGATGAAATCAGAGAATTATTTCCAGATTACACAGGATCAAACTCGCACCTATTTCAATCGGCTTGCAGTAAGGGTGTTGAAATTTTATATGATCATATAATACATAAAAAATATGACGCCATTATAGATGGAACTCTATCAAGTATTGGTGTTGCTAGAAAAAATATATCGCGCGCACTTGATCATCATAGACTTGTAGCTATTTTCTATCTCTATCAAGATCCAAAAATCGCTTGGGAATTTACAAAAGCACGAGAAGAAATAGAAGGACGTCGAATAACTAAAGACGTTTTTGTAGATACTTTCTTTAAAGCCAAAGAGAATGTAAATGCTATAAAGAAAGATTTCGGCGATAAAGTTATATTATTTTTAATAGAAAAAGATTTTAAGCACGATGTTGAGAAATTCCGAATAAACATTCCTTCGATTGACAAATTGCTAAGAATTGACTACACTCCACAAACGCTTAAAAAAATGTTATAATTAAATATATGGTAACTAAATTACTAAAATTAATAGGTTGCGATTACGGTAAGGTCTCCACTCCAACTGTGTTTTTTGATTTACCAGCAAGAGAAAAGAAGAAAGTTATTAAAAAAGCCATTCATTTAGCCAATAAAGATCAACTTTCTTTAATCAATAAAGTCATAAAAAAAAGAAAGCTAAAAAAATAATTTATTACACTTTCTATAAACAAAATTCCGCCATCTGGCGGTTTTTTTGTTAATTCTTCCTCACATATATTCCCATATACTCACATAGATAAAAATGTGATATAAAAAATCAGCTAAGACAAAGCGACGAGATATGAGATTGTTTTGTGATTTTGATTTTTACTGCACTTATATATACAGCATAATAAATTCAAAATACTTAATTAATGGAGAATTTCTTGGAAATAAAGAAGCCCCCGATGGAATTAATTTTCCATAAGGGGCTTCTGCTGTTCAGCTTGCAATGAGTTTGTAAATAAAGAACGGGATGATCTTTATGATTCGCTCCCTGCTTTGCCAATTCTTCCGCGATTGTGTCCACTCCTGCATCGAGTCGGCACAAAACCACTCATCTTCAGGATATTGATTTATTTCTTCACAGACATGAATTTTAATTTGCGCTTTCTCCTCCTGAATAGCGCAAGTAAGGTCTCGAACACAACGCCATAGGTGAGGTTTTGCGGCGACAATCCACAAATCTGTGAGGTTTTTGCGCAGAGCCCACTGCACCGCTCCTCTTGCAAATCGTAAAGTTGGTGGCGGATTGCCAGGCTGTTCCTCGGTAAACTCAACTTCGATACCCGCCTCAATTCGAATATCAAGCTGAGTATATACCGGCGCCCCAAGTTTGTGAGCTTTTTTTGAGGCTATAAGGGCGATTCGATGATTCGACAAAATCATCCATGGAACTCCAAATGCAAACGGCACTATTCCTCTTTTCAATGTGCACCTCCTTATTGGTTGTGAAAAATTCTATCACTACTGAATACTACATCTAATCATATTCGTAGAATTTTGTCCATAGCAGACGAAAAAAATCCAAGCCCTTCAAAAAAATTTCCTTTTAAGCTATAATATAGATATGAAAAAGAAAGCTGAAACTTCAAAAAAAACTTTGCGAGTACTTGGAATTGATCCTGGGACGGCTACAACTGGCTGGGCTATATTAGAAGAAAAAGATGGGGAAATGAAACCTTTGGCATATGGCCACATCGCCACTTCTCCTGAAAAATCTGACGAGGATAGAATTTTTGAAATATCTCGTGATTTGAAAGATATAATTGAAAAATATCAACCCCAAGAAGCAGGCGTAGAAGAAATCTTCTTCTTTAAAAATCAAAAAACGGTTATCACCGTCGCCCAAGCCAGGGGGGCAATTCTCTTGACTTTATGCCAAAATAATGTTAGAGTAGCTAGCTACACTCCACTCCAAGTCAAACAAGCTCTAACGGGCTACGGCCGAGCGGAAAAAAAGCAAGTGCAGTTGATGACTAAGAATATTTTGAATTTAGCAAATTTACCAAAACCGGATGACACAGCCGATGCGATTGCAATTGCGCTTTGCCACATTAATAGTAGAAAAATTAATAACCTTAACCGCGATTCGAATCTACAAATGCATTCGAATCTACGAATAAGCTAAATAAAAATTCGTAGATTCGAGAATTCGCATACATTCGAAGATTCGAATCGGTATAATTATGAACACTAGTCCAATAATTGATTTCTTTCTCGGCCAAGGCGTACCTTTTGCCACAGTTATTTTGATTCTTATGCTTCCGATAATTGCTACTTTCATCGCATTTTTGCGCCAAGTAGTCGGAATCAAAGCTTTTGGAATTTATGCTCCGCTGATCGTGACTTTTGCTTTTCTTGCCACTAATGGACTCAAATACGGCATTGCAATTTTTGTCACCGTTATCTTTTCTGGCATGCTGATGCGTTTTGTTCTTAAACCTTTTCGCTTGCTCTATCTTCCGCGCGTGGCCATCATGCTCACTGCGGTGGCAATGTTAATTTTGGGAATCCTAGTTATTGGTGGAGAATTCAAAAGAACGGGCTTGGCATCGGTATCAATTTTTCCAATTCTAATTATGATTACCTTGGTGGAAAAATTTGTGACCGTGCAAATTGAAAAAGGAGACAAAGCTGCAATAATTTTAGCCATTGAAACTTTAATCATTTCTATTTTAGGTTTTTTTATCGCCAGCTCCAGCACCCTCATTCACTTTTTAGCTCTTTATCCTTGGATAGTATTTCTTACCATTCCAATTAATGTAATGCTTGGCAAATGGACAGGGCTACGCGTTAGCGAATACTTTCGTTTTCGCAAGATAATGAAAAACTTATAATTAAATTAATTCGCATGTGCCACATTCGCCCGCCTCGACTCGTGGAGACCACTTGTCGACGCGAGGCGGGTAGCGTGGCTTTACGAACGATTAATGAGTAAAAAACATTATGTTTGAATTTTTTAAATTAAGCCGGCAAATACTCGGGATGAATGCGCGGAATCTGGATTATATCCGGCCATTTAATCGATCGCGCGCTAAAAAACTAGCTGACAATAAACTACTGAGCAAAAAAATTCTCGCTAAAAATGATATCTCTGTTCCAAAACTGATTGCAAAAATTCGCACCGTGGAAGAACTGGAAAATTTTGATTGGCAAAGCTTGCCGGAAGGTTTTGCGCTGAAACCTAATCGTGGTTTTGGTGGTGAAGGTATTGTGGTAGTTTATGGTAAAAAAAAGAATTTCGATAATATTTGGATAAAAGCT
Source organism: Candidatus Moranbacteria bacterium UBA4824 (assembly GCA_002400405.1). Taxonomy (GTDB): domain Bacteria; phylum Patescibacteriota; class Minisyncoccia; order Moranbacterales; family UBA2206; genus UBA2206. The sequence continues at coordinate 48,491 of DHFM01000046.1, read as the reverse complement.
GACCGATCTCTAATTTCTACAGAAGATTTAAAAACACATATTCGAAACATACTAGATGGATCTTTTTCTCTTTCCGGCACACCCGACATTGCTTTTTTTGAAGAGCGTTTGCAACTTTTGAAACTTTTCAAACCCTATTCATATAAAGGTATTCCTGATATTCGTGTCATTGTTTTCAATAAGGTTCCGCTGATGGCCATGCTTCGCCTGCCAACCAAATCATCAGAAGGCAAAGCCAATTTGCAACAAGGCGCTATTGGCGTAGGCATCGACATTGCCACGGGCACAACCACCACTGCAGTTCTTGGGAAAAATAGAATAATTGAATATATTCCTGGTACTCGTCTTCTGCTTTCCGGAATTAAGCTTCCCTATTGGAATGATGTTTTAAAATTAGCTGTACGCGCCCAAGAAATTTCCGGCCTTGGCTTTTTAGGGGCAGACATTGCCATTGATAAAATCAACGGCCCAACTATCATTGAACTAAACGCTCGCCCTGGCCTTTCTATCCAGGTAGCTAATCTATCTGGTCTCAAAGAACGACTCAAAAAAGCTGCTGGGATAAAAATCAAAACCGTAGAAAAAGGTATCCGCGTAGGCAAAGACCTTTTCGGTGGGGAAATCGAAGAAGAACTGGAAGAAATTTCTGGGCGTAAAGTTATCGGCACCGTGGAAAAAGTAAAACTTATCGGAAAGGATGGAAAAGAAATTGAAGTGGAAGCTCGCATAGATACTGGAGCTGGCATCTCAGCAATTGATAAAAATCTTGCTAAAGATTTAGGTTTCGGAGAGGCGGTAAAAATTTGGGAAGATTTTCACCTTGATAAAGTTTTAACTGAAGAAGAAATAAAAATATTGAGCCAAAATGAAACATGGAAAGAATTAGAAAAACATCCTGATATTGTTGGCGTAGCAAAAACTTTTTCCTCCCATGGAGCAACTTATCGAATCGAGATTAAACTACCTATCGTAATCGATGAACAACAAATATCTTCTAAACTTTCCATCGCTAATCGAGAAGGATTGTCTTACCCATTACTTATAGGGCGAAGAGATTTGAATAAATTTTTAATTGATGTAAATAAATAAAATTATGATAAAAAATCCACCACTAATAAAGCGCGTTGTTGAAGAAATGGGAGGAACTATTGATAAAATAGTCCCAGAAAGAGGGTGCTTTCTTATTAATTTAAAGGGGGAGAAAATTTTTGTTTCTAGAAAATTTCAAATCGCTAGTGATTTTCTTTCTGGAAAAGCTCTTACGGCATATAAGGATCTTACTTACGTAGCGCTAAAAGAAAATAATATTCCAACACCTAAAACTGTTTGTTTTTACAAAAAAACCCTGAATACAAACGATTCAGCAAAAAAATTAGCCTCTCTTACTTACCCGATTGTATTAAAAGATGCTAATGGATCTAATAGCAAAGGCGTTTTCACTAATATAGAAACATTATCTGAGGCTAAAAAACTCCTTACCCAAGAAATTAAAAATTTCCCTTTTCTTATTGCTCAAGAAATGGTATTTGGAAAAGAATATCGTGTTTTAATTTTAGCAAAAGAAGCTATCGGCGTTCTTGAAATGATTCCTCCTAGAATTTTTGGTGATGGGAAAAGCACTGTTAAAAAATTAATAGAAAAAAAACAATTAAACAAAAAACAAAAAACGATATTCAATAAATATCTTAAGAAAATCCTAGAAGAACAAAATGTTAAGCTCAACACTATACTTAAAAAAGATCAAGAAATATTTATAAAGAAAAATTCTTGCTTAGCTGAAGGAGGAGAAACAAAAGATGTGACTGACTTGATAAATCCTACCCTTAAAAAAGTTTGCGAAAGAGCTGCTAAAGCTACTGGTAAATTACTAGCTGGAATTGATATTATCTGTGAAGATATAAGCAAAGATCCTTCCAAGCAAAAATTTAATATTTTAGAAATAAATGGAAAACCAGATCTGTATATTCATTACAATCCAACTCATGGGAAAACAAGAAATGTAGTTAAGGATATTCTTGAATTCATTTTAAAGCTTAATCAAGAAAATTAATCTAATGAAAATCATATCGATAACTGGAACTAAAGGAAAAACAACCATAACCAGAGCTATAAGTTATACATTAAAAAATTATGGAGAAAATACACTCCGCGTTGATACTGATGGACATTATGTAAATGAAAAACAAAAAAGCACTCTTTTAGAAAGTAAACAACTTTTTGGACTAGTTCCGACAGTGTGTCCAGGAAAATATCTCCTGGCCATGAAAAAATATTGCCCCAATTACACAGCAATCCTAGAAACAGCTATTGGTAGTAGTGGCAAAGGAGGACTGGGATATCGAAAACACAATATAGGTATTTTTTCAAATGTTTTTGAGGATCACTTAGGTGCATCCAAAAGATTAAAAACAAGAAAAGATATAGCTAAGGCAAAAAATTTTATTTTTTCTGCTATAGGCGGAGAAAATGGCTATGCTGTATTTAATGCAGACGATAAGCTAGTTTGCTCTCAATTAAATTGCATCTCAACTAAAAGAAAAGTAACCCTTGTGCCTGTAGGCTATAATCTAAATTTTTTCAATACAAAAAAACACTTAGATAATAATGGAATTGTCATTACAAAAAAAGATAACTATTTAATCTTGAAATCAAAAAATAAAACTATCAATTTACTAGACATTCATGATATAGATTGGACATTTAAGGGAAATTTCAATCCTTCTATTTATAATTTGATGTTAATCTTGGGAGGGCTTTATTCTTTTAATGAAGGAAATTTACCTAAGACCAAGAAATGTATTACTGTGCTTAAAAATTATAAACCTGCAAAACATGGTGGGAGGTTAACTCTTCTGGAAAATAAACAAGGTGTAAAGATTATGGTTGACTATGCTCATGAAAAATATTCCCTAAATGAAGTAGCTACCCTAGTAAAAAAAAATAGCAACGGTAAAACTATTGGAGTAGTACGTCTAGCACCTGATCGAACAGATAAAATGATAGTAGAAACTGGTCAATTTATAGCTGATAGTTTTGATTCTTTTATTGTTTATGATAAAATTGATGGAATTTCTAAAAAGAGATATGTCTCTACTGGTCTTACGCCAACAAGAGAAAAGGGTGATGTTTCAAAATTATTTTTACAAGGAATTTTATCAAAGCAAAGCAAAAAAAATGCTGTTCGGATTATCATAGAAGAAAATGCTATCAAAAAAGCTGCTGAAATTGCTAATCCAGGAGATACTGTTATTATTATTTGTGGAGACGATCACAAAAAAACAATTAGTTATATTAAGAAATATTTTAAAGCATCTTTCGTGAAATAATTTTTTTTGCCTTGATATCTTTTCTCTTTTATAATAGAATATAAGATGCTTTATAAATAAGCTAAATAAATTGTATGTATATTTTCAACCCTAAAAATTCTACCGGGTCATCTGGCAAAAAACGTTTTAAGATTAATTGGAAGCTCCTACAAAAATCAGCTTTGATTTTTTTTGGCGCTATTTTACTTTTTGTTATCGCGGTTTTTGCTTGGTTTGCCAAGGATCTTCCAAGTCCTGGAAATCTGAAAAATCGCGTGGTTATTCAATCGACCAAAATTTATGACCGCACCGGAAATCATATCCTTTATGAAGTTCACGGAGAAGAAAAAAGAACGGAAATCCCCTTTTCCCAAATGCCAGAAAGTTTGCGCTACGCCACTATCGCATTGGAAGATCAAAGCTTCTATGATCATATCGGCATTCAGCCAAAAAGTATTTTACGGGCTGCTCTTAAGGATGTTTTCAAATTAGGTGCCTCTCAGGGTGGCTCAACTATCACCCAGCAACTTATCAAGCAATCACTTTTGACCTCAGAAAAAACTTTCACAAGGAAAATAAAGGAGGTTATTTTGGCCATCGAATTGGAACAGAAATTTTCTAAGGATGAAATTTTAGCAATGTATCTTAATGAAATTCCCTATGGATCCAATGCTTATGGAATTGAAGCGGCCGCCCAAACTTTTTTTGGCAAACATGCCAGTGAGCTCACACTAGACGAATCCGCTATTTTAGCCTCGCTACCTCAAGCCCCTTCTCGCTATTCACCCTATGGAACGCACACCGAAAATCTCAAGGCTCGTCAAGAATATGCCCTGAGTCAAATGGCTCGCTTAGGCTACATTACAGAGGAACAAGCCGAAACAGCAAAAGCAGTAGATATTTTTTCCAAGATAAAAACCTTTTCCGATAACATTAGCGCTCCCCATTTTGTGATGTATATCAAGGAATCTTTGGAAAAAAAATATGGAGCTGAAGCGGTTGAACAAGGCGGGCTAAAAGTTTATACCACGCTTGACTGGGATAAACAAAAAATTGCCGAGGAAGCTATTCGAAATCACAGCGAAAAAAATGCCACTACTTACAAGGCTAATAATCAAGCGCTCGTGGCAATGGATCCAAAAACAGGCCAAATTTTAGCCATGGTAGGTTCAAAGGATTATTTTGGCAAAGCCGTTCCTACTGGTTGTGTGTCTGGAAAAAATTGCACATTTGAAGGCAACTTCAATGTGGCTACTGCCCTTCGTCAACCAGGATCATCTTTTAAACCTTATGTGTATCTCACCGCTTTTGAAAAAGGCTACACTCCAGAAACCAACCTTTGGGATGTGGACACTAATTTTTCCACTGATGATGGAAAAGACTATAATCCAAAAAATTATGACGGAAAGAACCAGGGTCTTTTGAAAATGAAAGATGCACTGGCAATGTCGCTGAATGTTCCTGCAGTGAAAACGCTCTACCTCGCCGGAGTACAAAATTCAATTGACACTGCTCACAAGATGGGCATCACAACCCTCAATAAAACTGCTGATTATGGATTATCTTTGGTTTTAGGTGGAGGCGAAGTAAAATTACTTGATCATGTTAATGCTTTTTCTACTTTTGCCACAGGTGGAATTCATCACTCTACTGTTTCTGTTTTAAAAGTTGAAAGTGGATCAGGTGAAATCTTAGAAGAATATAAACCGAGCGACGGACAAAGAGTAATTGAAGAAAAACACATTGCCATGATAGACTACGTTCTATCCACCAATGAACTTCGTGCTCCCGTATTTGGAGAAAACAATCCACTTAAATTTGACAACCGTCCTGTAGCGGCTAAAACTGGCACCACCAATGAATGGCGCGATGGTTGGACAATGGGGTATACTCCATCTTTAGTCGCGGGTGTTTGGGCAGGGAACAATGACAATTCTATAATGGCCGAAGGGGCAGATGGTTCCTATGTCGCTGCGCCGATTTGGCGTGAATTTATAGAAAAATCTTTAGTTAATTATGATATTGAAAAATTTCCAGAATACAAAAAAGACGAGGAGGAAACTGGCAAGGATGTGTTGGATGGAAAACTTGATGATAAAAAAGAAATCCGCGTTTGCAAAATTCCCGACTCGGATGATTATTGCCTAGCTAATGATAATTGCCCAGAATCTGAAAGAGAGAAAAAGAAATTTGCCGATGCACATTCTATCTTATATTATGTCCAAAAAGATGATCCCCGCGGAGATAAACCAGAAAAACCCGAAGACGACCCGCAATTTAAAAATTGGGAAAAAGCTATCGAGAAGTGGTTGGACAAAAAAGAAGGTTATTCTTCTCGGCCAACTCCAGAAAAAGAATGTCGCTCAGATGATTTTGATAATTTTGACCCAAGCATAAAAATCTCCGCCCCTTCTAGCACTAGTGCTTCTTCTTTTACTATAAAAATAAAGGCAGACGCGCCATTTGGGGTGGATAAGATAACTTTGTCTGTTGATGGAAAGGAGGTTAAATCATCTTCCGAATCTTCTTTTAGTTTTGTTTATTCCGTTTCTGATTCCAAGAAAAACACCACTCTTTCAATCGAAGCCACCGTCAAAGATAAAAATGGAGATAGTGATTCCGATAGCGTTTCAGTGAAAATAAATTCTTAAAAAGCAAACATGTAGGTTTTAAAAAAACAAAAAACTTCGGAAGATTTCCGAAGTTTTTTGTTTTCAAGTTTTCATCCTAAGGCTCATTTTCAATCAATTTGTCCGTACTGCCAATCTGTTTTTTGCTAAAAAAATAGAAAAATGGAGTTATAACAAGCAGAGAAATTATATGCATTAGGGAAAAAATATATCCCATTAAATCACTTGAATCGAAGAAAAATATTCTAAAACTAACCAAAGATAAACACAAAATAAAAGTGGAAATTCTCACAATATTTATATTGTTTTTTATAATAAAAGTTTTGGTTATAAATCTTGCTGAATAAATTATACTTATCCAAACAAGAAAAAATTTCAATGTTTCTCCAATGATTGCCAACCAAACAATCATTCCAAAATTATTAGCTATACCTTTTACGATATGACCAAAAATTGCACTAAATAGAAATGGCGCAAAAATTCCCGCCAGCATCCAATAAATTAGAGCAATTTGCCAATCCTTAGTTTTTATTTTCTTTTTCATAATAAATTTTTTATTTTTTACCCCGTGGAATAATTTTACAATGTATATAAAATGATTTTGTAAATTGAATTTATTTTTATTTATCATTATTTTACACATCCGTATTCCATGGGGTTGTTTTTTTCTTTTTTTATTATACAATATTTTTTAAAATCAGCAAAATAAAAAGGCTCTACAATAAATAGTGTGGTGGATAAGTTTAATTTTTGCTTTAATTAAAAGTTCCTTTATGATTTTCCACAAAAACACAGAAGTTTGTCATCCTGAGCGAAGTGAGTCGCCGATTAGGCGACGAACGCAGTCGAAGGATCTACTTAGTAAGTCAACGTAATTAAGCCACAAAGCAGATTCTTCGACTACATCTCATCCTAAACGGATTCGATTCCGCTCAGAATGACAATTAAAAATTCAACACACTATTCGTTAAAGAACCATAAAAAAAACCCTATTTTATTTTTATTTCTTTTATCGCGCCCTCTCCCAACTCCTTATTTATTTTTTTAATGATCGTATTTCTATTCATAAAAAGCTCACTCGCCCAGGCGGAGCTAGTGAGTTTTATAAAAATAGTCCCATTCTTGTAATAATCCGCCTGAAGACGCGACGCACCGACATTACCAAATTCTTCCTTTATAACTCGATTAAAAATATAGAAAAAATCTTTATCCGTTAAGGATATTTTTTTAGTCTCTTTTCTTTTGTATAAAAGGTTTTTTAGGGATTTCATAATAATTACTCTTTAAAATTTTTCATAAATTCTGGTAAACTTAAAATCCATTTAGCTTGTTCGCTTTGGAAAATAAAAGGTGAAACATCTTTAATCGCTTGTTCTAAATTAGAAGCGGAAATAATTTTTTCAAGCTCAATAATTAATTCTTTTTTGTTTTTTACATCGATATTTTTCTCCTTAAAAATTGCATAATTTGGCTCGATGTTTTTTTGCGCCAAAAACCAAACTAGATCATAGAAATCCCGCCCTTTTTGATAGGGTCTAAATTTCAGAGCGATAATTTTTTGCGCAAAAAGCGTGGGTAAAGTATTAATCAAAATTGGAAATCTTTCTCCAAAACTATCCACAAATTTTGTTTCAAATTTGATATTTTTATATGGATCAAAATCAATTTCGAATTTGATAGTTATTTTTTCATTCTCCTGAACATTAAACCCAAATTCTTGCAAAACGTTCTTAAATTTAAAATAAATAATATAAATATTGTCTGTCGTCTTGATTTTTGTATCCAAACTAAATCCTAAAAGCTCCAGCTTTCCAGCAATCTCTTTGCCCATTTGATTGATATCAAAATTTTCTTTTTTCAATAAATCAAAATCCAAATCCTCAGAGAATCTTTCGATATTATGAATAAAACGCAGACTAGTCCCGCCTAGAAAAGAAACTGCGTCATTAAATTCACTCATTGAAAGAACTTTGAGAATTTGCGTTTGCAAATATTCTCTCAGAATATCTCTTTCTCGCCAAGGAATGTTTTTCTCTTGACAATAATCCCTAAAATATTTTTTATCCGGCAACATAAAATTTAATAAAATTATTAGTTAATTCCAAAACTTTTTTATTCTCAAAAGCTTTGGCAAATCTCATCAGTTTATTTTTATCATATCTAAAATCATCACTGAATCGATAACTCTCAAATTGAAGCTGACTACCATCTAAAATATTCTTATTCAGATAAAAAAAATCCACCAAGGCCTTTTCCGGCAAAGCCAAATTAAATGAAATTCCGAATTCTCTTTTTTGAATTGTTTCATATCCACCAAAAGCTGTTTTTTTAATTTTGCGAAAAGTAAATTTTCCAAAATCATTGAAAAAATCTTTTGTTTCTCGACTGGTCACGCAGGTGGTGGTGAAAACCGCTTCTGGAATAATTCCATAATACCCCAAGGCCGTTTCTAGGCTCACATAGGAAGGCGCATAAATCTTTGAAGCCAAAATCATTGGATCGACTGCATGTTTTAGATAACCCAGTAAATATAAGCCTTTTCTGAGTTGCAAAAGATACTCTTTTTTCTTCCAATTTTCCAGATTATTCAGAAATGACCGCTTAAATTCAGCTCCCAAAATTAATCGCAATTCTTTTGTGCTAAAAAGCGGAAATTCCTCCATTTTTTGCCTAAATTCAATATAATTCATTGTCGTAATTCATAAATTTTTATGATTTATGACATTATTATATCAAACACCAACTTTTTTGTCAATCTTTTTTCATCAAAACAGGCTCAATTAAGCCAATAACTTCTATACGAAGAAAAAATCAAAAAAATATTCAAACCCCATAACCACTTTCTATGTGTATATAATATTGATTATTGCAAATTATTTTAATGATGCATAATTGTTAACATTTTTGTTAATAATATTGCATCATAAAAATTTTATTGCATTTTATTTTTCTTAAGAAAATCATAAATAGCGCGCGCGGAGATTGCACCCTCGGAAGCAGCGGTGATGACTTGGCGGAATTTGTCGGAACCATCTGTGATGTCGCCGGCTGAAAAAACTCCTGCCACATTTGTCGCACCATTTTTTTGAATTTTAATATAACCGCTTTCATCTAATTCAATTCTTAGTTCACTAAAATATTCCGTCGCCGGATCTGAGCCAGCTTCGATAAAAAGTCCATCCAAATTTAGCTCTTTTGAGTTTTTATATTCTCGGTCTAGTTTTACTTTTTCCAATTTTTGTTGGCCTAAAATTTCCACCACATTTATTTCATAAAGCACTTCTATTTTTGGATTTTTTAAAATTAAATTTACCCAAAATGGTTCAGCACGTAATTCAGCTTTTCGATAAATTAAATAAACTTTCTGCGCTAAATCCGCTAGATATAATGTAGCGGTCGCCGCGCTATCTGATCCACCAATTACGCCCACGATTTTATTTTTATAAAAAAATCCATCACAAGTAGCGCAATATGACACACCTTTTCCAATAAATTCTTTTTCGCCAATAATATTTAATTTTCTTTTTTTTGTCCCAGTAGCCAAAAGAATTGTTTTTGAGCGCAAAATATTTTTATCCGCGAGAGTTATAGAAAAAGTATCCTCTTCTTTGTTTATTTTTTCCACCATGTTTGGCAAAATTTCCACCCCATATTTTTTAGCGTGATTTCCCCATTTTTGACTAAATTCAAATCCGCTCATATCTTCCATTCCTGGATAATTGTCAATTTTATGTGTCTCACTAATTTGTCCACCTAAAAGCGCGCCCACAATTTTATGTTGCACTCCATAACGCGAAGCATAAATTGAAGCACTAAGCCCCGCCGGCCCCGCACCAATTATTATTAAATCAAGAATTTTACCTTCTGTTTCATGTTTCATGCTATATGTTTCATGTTTTTAGTTTTTTATCGGCATCACAATATAGGTAAAATCTTCCAAAACCTCTCCGGATTTTTCATTTATTTCACGAACTGCCACAGGCGTAGCTTCGCTGTTTAGCAAAATTGCCACTTGGGAAGTGGTAGTAGCATTAATTCCATCTAAAAGATATTTAGCATTAAAAACAACTTCCTGAGATGGTCCTGTAATGTCAAATTTAAGTTCAGTTGAGTTTTCCCCAACTTCAGCACTGGAAGATAGTATAAAAATTTTTCCTTCTTCTTGGTTAATTTTGAGCGTTATCTCATTTGATCCACTTAAGGAAAAAACACTTGCCATCCTAATAGCATTTTGCAAAATCTGTTTTTCTCCCACTATTCTCGTTTTATATTCCGCCGGCATTATATGTTTATATTCAGGATATTTCCCATTTATAAGCCGTGAGACTAATTTAATACCATCTACTTCAAAAAATATTTGTCCCTCTTCAATAGTTATTTTTACTTTATTATTTGCATCCGACGCTAATATCCGATTTAACTCCACTAAAACATTTGCGGGAATAATAACATTTTCATTTTTTTCAATAAAAATATTGTAATTTTCAATATTTTTATCAATTTCATTTAACTTAATCTGACATTCTGAAAGACGAAAACTATCTGTAGCAGCAAAAATGAGTTCTTTTTCTCTTAAAATAAGATTAATTCCGGTAAGTTCTTGACGTGATTCATTAAAAGCTACTGCTGGCATAACTTTTAAAATAGCCATTTTTAAATTTAATATAGGTATATCTAATAGATATTCGGTTTTTCGAAGAGGTAAAAGAGGAAAATCTTCTGCAGAAATTCCTTTTATTATAGCTTTATTTATCCCACTTTTTATTTTTAAATTATTATCTACAAGTTCAAGGGAGATATTTTCATTACCCGAAAGATTATTAGAAAAATTACTAATTAGTTTTGCGGGAATAGTTATTCGCCCTTCTTTTTCTATTTTTGCTCCAATTTTAGAAGAAACTCCAATTTCTAAATTAGTCGCAGATAATTTTAACCCTCCTTTTTCTGTTTCAAAAAGAATATTATTTAGTATAGGAAGAGTATTTTTCTTTGAAACTACTCTTTCACAATTAAAAACTGCTTTCTTTAAATTTTCTCCTGTACAAATTAATTTCATATTTTTTATTTAGTATTTAATTTATTATTAATAATATAATGTTATTACTATTATTAGAGAGTAAAATAATAGTGGATAAGCTTGTTTTTTGCTTTATATAAAACTAAATATGTGTGGATAATAACTGGATAAGTGTTTTTATGGAGTGTTTTATAGGGGGTATAATTTATTTAATAAAAATATATTTTAGAAATATTTCAGATTAAAAACAGGATTCTTAATATTCTAGGCACATAGTTATAAGGATGTTTATAGTATATTTATCCACAGGTTATGCAGGAAATTAACTATATAGTGTGTAGAATATCTTTAATTTGAACTAATTCTTCATTGAGCCTTTCATCAAATTTTAGAGCTTCAGAAATTTTCTCATAAGCATGAATAGCGGTAGTATGATCTCGCCCACCTAATTTATCGCCAATTCCTGGGTAAGAGAAAGAAAGTTCAGTTCTCATAAGAAACATCGCTATTTGACGGGGTTTTACTACCTCTCTTTTTCTGTTTTTAGCTACTAAATCAGCGGGAGATATTTCATAAAAATCAGAAACGGCCTTTAGTATATGTTTATAATTAACTCCTTTTTTCTTGCCACTTGAGATAATATCGGATAAAATTTGCTTTGTATAAGCTGAATCTAGAGATTTTTTAGTAAGTTGGGCACTCACGGATACTCTATTTAAGGCTCCTTCAAGCTCGCGTATATTATTTTTAATGTTAGTAGCGATAAATTCCAGGGCTTCTTCAGTGATCTCTACTCTATTTTGGGCGGCTTTTATCTTAAGAATAGCAAGTCTTGTTTCAAGATCGGGCTTAGAAACATCAGCAATCATCCCTCCTTCAAAGCGTGAGCGTAGTCTCTCTTCAAGAATTTGAATGGCTTTTGGGGCACGATCACTAGAAAGGACTATTTGTTTATTAAGTTGGTAGAGATAATTGAAAATATGGAAAAACTCCTCTTGAGTCTTCTCTTTTCCTGAGATAAATTGAATATCATCAATAATAAGTAGGTCTATTTTTTGATAATATTCTTTAAATTCTTGAATTTTTTGAGTTTTTATCGAATTTATCAAATCACTGGTAAATCTTTCAGAAGAAATATATTTCACTCGAGTTTGAGGGTTTATTTTTAGGGCTTCATTGCCAATAGATTGAATGAGGTGAGTTTTTCCTAATCCTACTCCACCATAGATAAATAGCGGATTATAGACATTACCAAGGCTTTTTGAGACAGCATAGCAAGCGGCGCGAGCTAGTTCATTACTACCCCCGATAACAAAATTTTCAAAGGTATATTTTTGATTTAAATTATTTTCTTGGCTTATCAGAGGCTTTTTTTCATAAAAAACAGTTGATTTTTTTGGCGCTTGCACTGCATCCACGGTGATTTCCTTAGTGGTTTGTGGAAAATTTTGAATTTGTTCGGAGGAAATTATACAAGAAACAGACTTGATATCACCCTGAATATTTTTTAGGGCGCGTAAAATATAGAGATCGTATTTGTTTTCTAGCCATTCTTTGGCAAAACCATTAGGAACACCAATAACTACATGGCCGTCCTTAAGGGAAAGAATAGAGGTGTTTTTAAACCAAGTGATAAAATTAGCCTTAGAAATAGAAAGCTCTATTTCTCCAAGGGCTGTTTGCCAAAGTTCCTCGTTGGTCATTTTTTTAATTAAATTAATAAAGAAAGTTTCACTAAAAAAAGTATAACATAGTCACAAAAGCTAGTCTAAGGGAAAAAGTGGATAAAGATGTTGACAAACTGTGGATGACTATAATTAACATATAATATAAAACAAAAAAAATGTAAATAGGGGTGGGATAAATAGATTGACTTATAGTCTTTTAACTGTTAGAATTTTAATTGAATTAACTAATAATAATAAAATGAGCGTAACATACCAACCAAAAGCAGGTCGAAGAAAAAAAAGACACGGTTTTATCGAAAGAAACAGCACTAAAAATGGGAAAGCTGTCCTCAAAAGAAGAAGACAGGCTGGTCGAAAAAAACTATCAGTATAAATTTATGCTTCCTGTTGAAAACAGACTCTTAGAAGCAAAAGATTTTGAATTAGTCTATCGCTTTGGCGGTTCTTTTTCTTCCGAGGATATTTTTTTGAAAATAAGGGAGAATAATCTTAAAAAAACCCGAATAGGCTTTTCTATTGGAATTAAATTCTCCCCTAAGGCTGTAGTAAGAAACAGAATAAAGCGTCAATTACGAGAAATAGTCAGAAAAGAGATAAAAAATATCAAAAAAGGTTATGACGCGGTGATTTCTGTGAAAAAAAAGACTAAAAAAGAATTTTCCAGTCAAGAGTTGAAAAACAGTCTTTTGGAAGTATTAAAAAAAGCAAAACTAATATAATTAATTTGCACAGTATATATGATATCTTTTTTATTTGGGGAAACTGTTTATAGGCCAATTTATAACTTTCTTATCTTTATTTATAATATTATCCCACTACATGATTTCGGCATAGCGATCATTGTGGTGACTTTGGTTTTGAAGTTTCTTTTAATCCCACTGAGTAAAAAGCAAATTCAGTCGCAGAAAAAAATGCAGGAAATGCAACCAAAAATCAAGGAAATTCAAGAAAAACATAAAAATGATAAGGAAAAGCAAAGCCGAGCCTTGATGGAATTTTATAAAACAAATAAAACTAACCCTTTTTCTGGTTGCTTGCCCACAATTTTCCAACTTATTTTTCTAATTGCTATCTACCAAGTATTATTTAATATTTCTAAGGCAGGATTACTGGTAGATCCAAAAGAATTATATTCATTTATTTCAAACCCAGGACAAATTAATCAATATTTCTTGGGAATTATTGATCTTTCCAAAACTATTGACTTTAGTCAGTTAAATATTAGAGTTGTTCCTCAAATAATTCTTATTGTTTTGGCAGCTCTGGCTCAATATGTGCAAATAAAGATGATGATACCTAAGATGGCTGTGCAAAATAAAAATGCTCAGCCGGATATGTCGCAGATAATGTCAAAACAAATGATGTATCTTGGGCCGATTCTGACCTTGTTTATTGGGATAAAATTTCCGGCCGGCCTGGCTCTCTATTGGCTTGTTTCAACGATTTTTGCTATAATTCAGCAGACGAAAGTATTAGAAAAAGAAAAGACTAATAGTTAATATTTTTAAATAATATGGAAAACGAGAATATAACGCCAGAAATAAAAGAAGAGATAAAAAAAGCTATTGAAGAATTAGTTTTAAAAATGGGATTTTCTTGTGAGGTTGAGATTATAGAAACCCAAAATCAAGAGCAGGAAGAATTAGTTTTTAATATTAAAACAGAAGAATCAAGTTATCTAATCGGACAATATGGAGTGAATCTTCAGGCCTTGCAACATATGGCCAGAATAATTTTTCGTGGAAAAACGGAAAACAAAGCCAATTTTACCTTAGATGTTAATTCTTATCGACAAGAAAAAAATGAATCTGTTTTTGCTCTGGCAAAAAATATGTCCGAAACAGCTCTTCGCGAAGGACGTGCAATCGTGATGCGACCAATGTCGCCCTATGAAAGAAGGCTTGTGCATATGGAACTGGCTAAAAATGATCAAATTCAAACTGAAAGTATCGGCGAAGGAGAAGATAGGCGGGTGGTAATTAAGCCAGCTAACTTGGCTTAGCGCCGATTAAAGAATTATTTTTTTCGAAATTAACTCGAATTATTATGCAGGTTCAGTCGTCTCGATTGAACCGTGATGTTTCTGAAAAAATAATTTTATTAGTAAGAGCTATGCGATTCAGGCGAGACGCCTGAACCTGTAATGTGTATTATTCGTAATTCGTACATTCGTACTAATTCGTAATTCGTAAGTGTATGGTTATTGCAAGAAAAATCGCGTACAATGTTTTAGTTAGCAGTTTTTCTAAAATTCTTTCAACTATTTTAGCTTTAGTTTCAATCGGGCTTATTACTCGATATTTAGGACAGGTTGGATTTGGAAATTACGCCACAGTGTTGGCGTTTTTATCTTTTTTCACCGCCATTGCTGATCTTGGGCTTTATTCTACAGTTACTCGGGAGATTTCTCGCGAAGGAGCTGATGAAAAGAAAATAATTGGTAATATTTTTACTTTACGTATAATTATTTCAAGTATTGTTTTGTTATTATCGCCGATAATTGTTTTTTTCTTTCCATATCCAACGGAAGTTAAACAAGCAATTATGATAGTGGCCTTGGCTTTCCTTTTTTCTTCCTCCTATCAAGTATTAAATGGGGTATTTCAAAAAAATCTAGCTATGGACCGAGTGGCAATTTCCGAATTAACCGGAAAAGTTATTCAGGTGCTGTTTATTTTTTTTGCTATAAAGTTTAACCTAAGCTTTCTTTGGATAATTGTTTCGCTTCTTATTAATATGATAATTAGTTTTTCTTTAATATACTTTTTTTCTAAAAAATATATTTCTTTTTCTTTGAAATTCGATACAGCTTATTGGAAAAAATTCATAAAAGAGTCTTATCCATTGGGAATTGCGGCAATCATTAGTTTTATTTACTTTAAAATAGATACAATCCTTTTGTCTGTTTTGAAAACTGGCGCAGAAGTGGGAGTATATAACGTAGCCTACAAGGTAATTGAAAATATCACTTTCTTTCCGGCGATGATTGTAGGATTGGTTTTTCCAATTATATCAAAAAATATTTTTTCGGACAGAAAGCGTTTCTGGGATATCTCCAATAAGACTTTCAAGGTTTTTTGGTTATTTGTTATTCCTCTCATAGTAGGAACGATGTTTCTTGCTGATGGTATTGTAGAACTTATTGGTGGGAAGGGGTTTTCTGCATCCAGTACGGTTCTTCAAATCCTTGTTTTTTCCTTGAGCTGTATATTTTTTAGTAATCTTTTTAATATTGTTTTAATTTCCGGTAATAAGCAAAAAAAATTAATGATTATTATGGCGATAGCGGCGATTTTTAATGTGAGCGCTAATCTAATTTTTATCCCAATGTTTTCCTATATGGCCTCAGCTTTAATTTCTGTTGGGACGGAGCTTTTTGTAACGCTGGCTACTTTGTATGTGATAATTAAGGATTTAAAATATTTTCCAAAAGTGGAAAAGTTTTGGGCGATTGTTTTTTCCGGAATTATTATGGCAATTTATTTTTTCATTTTTTCCAAGATCAATTTTTTTCTATTAGCTTTTTCAGCAACAGCCGTCTATATTCTTTTTATCTGGTTATTTAAAGCAGTTAAGATTGAGGAAATTGCCAGTATAATCAGTAAAAAATAATAAATGAGCACACCAAAAGTTTTTATAATAATTCTAAATTATAACGGGCAAGAATTTTTAAGAAAAACACTCGCCAGTGTTTTTCAGGTGGATTATCCTAATTTTGAAATAGTTTTAGTGGATAACAATTCCAAGGATGGCTCTCTGGAATTAGTTCGCAGAGTTTTTCCTAAAATAGTTTGCATAAAAAACAGTGAGAATCTTGGTTTTTCCGCTGGGAATAATATTGGCATTGAGTATGCGTTGGAGCGCTCGGCGGACTACATTTTACTTTTAAATTACGACACAATAGTCGAAAAAGATTTTCTTTGGCCATTAGTTAAGATGATGGAGGACGACAAAAAAATTGGCATTGCTAGTCCTATTATTTTAAAAGGAGAAAGTTCGAATGTCTGGTTTTCGGGCGGAAAGATTAATTGGTTTAAAATGAAAACTGAGCATAAAAAAGATAAACTAAAGGAAAACTATTTTCATTCAGATTATATTACGGGTTGCGCGATGATAATTAGAAAAGAAGTTTTTAGGAAGGTAGGCTTGTTAGATGAAGATTATTTTTTATACTGGGAGGACGCGGATTTCAGTGTTAGAGTTAAGAGGGTTGGATATAAATTAGCAGTTTGCGCGGGCAGTCGAATTAGGCATCTTGAAAAAAGCCAAGAAAAAAAGACTAATAAAATTTATTGGTTGGTGTTGTCAGGACTGATTTTTTTCAAAAAAAATTCTCCGGCGTATCTTCGTCCTTGGATTTTTTTCTATGTATTACTTAGAAAAATAAAAAATAGAAAAGATATAAAAAAAGAAAAAAATTCTATCAATGAAGCAGTGCAAAAAGCATATAGAGATTTTAAAGAGATAAATTAATTTTTAATGGTCTCAATTATAATTGTTAATTATCGCAGTAAGGCATATTTAGATAAGTGTTTGTTTTCAATAAGCAAGTATTCTTTTGATGAGGATTTTGAAATCATTATTGTTAATAATGATCAAAAAGAGGACTTGACGGACTTAGTTGATAAATATTCAAGGGTTAAACTATATAAAAATAAAAAAAATATTGGATTTGGTTCTGCTTGTAATCTTGGGGCACAAAAAGCTCAAGGAGAGAATTTCCTATTTTTGAATCCGGATACTCAATTTATGGATAATTATATAAAAGAAATTCTAATTAAAATAAAACAATATAAAAAGGTTATTATAATAGGTCCAAGGCTGGTAACTGATGCTGGAAAAACGCAAGAATGGAGTACTGGCAAAGAAACAACCTTTACTCAAATAATAAAAAATAATCTATGGATAACAGAAAGTCGATATTTTTGGGAAAGCAAAAAAGATATCTTCGTTGATTGGGTGAGTGGAGCAGCGATGTTTATCAAAAAGGATATTTTTGACAAGATAGGAGGATTTGATGAAAATTTTTTTATGTATGGAGAGGATATGGATTTGTGTGCTCAAGCAAGAGAGCTAGGGTATGATATTTTATATTCCCCAGAGCTCACTATTTTGCATAGTGGAGGCAAGAGCAGAAAGAGCTTAATTAAACAAAAAATTCAATTTTTTAAATCATCCTTTTATTATCTAATAAAAAGACAGTTTAAAAAATAAAATAATGATATCTAATTTTTTCTTATTGTTATGTTTTTATCTACCTTTTCAAATTGCGCTTAATCCGGCGCAGGGGGTTGATCTAGCTTCTTTAAGGATTTTTATTCTAATCCTTTTTTCTGTTTGGGTTTATGATAGAATTAAAAATAAACCCCCACACCAACTAAACAAAAATAAAATCGATGATTTAAGTAATATTGATGAGCAAGAACAATTTGATAAAAAAGAAAGAAATTGGTTTAGTTGGTGTGGGGGTAAAAAAAACATCTTTATTTTTGATGTGCAAACAAAATTGATCTTGTTTTTTTTGTTTCTAAGTTTCATTTCTTTGTTTTTTGCTCAAAATTATTTTTGGTCAGTAAGAAAACTAGCCTATTTATTCTCCATTTTCCCGCTTTATTTTATAACCAAGGATATTTTAAATAGCAAAGAAAAAGTTATAAAGACTCTAGCGAGTTTGGTTTGGGCTGGTGCCATAGTGGCAATTATCGGAATTGTGCAATTTTTTTCGCAATTTATTTGGAATTATGAAGAAATTTTCAAAGTCTATTTAAGTTTTATCGGGCCGGTTTTTTGGGGAGAAAATTTGACGCAAATGGTAAGGAATTATCCGAGTTGGTTGGTGGGCGTTTCCGGACAAAATTATTTTCGTGCCATTGGAACATTTCCTGATCCGCACTCTTTCTCGTTGTTTTTGGGAATGATTCTACCAATTTCGGTGATATTGTTTTTTATTTCAAAGAATAAAATTATCGGGGGTCTTTCTTTTGTGACTATCTTTTTGGCAAATATATTGACTTTTGCTCGAGGGGGATATTTGGCGATTATAGCGGGTATTACAATTTTTATTCTTGTTTTTTGGAATAAAACACAAACAAAACATAAAATAATGGCGAGTTTGGCAGTGATATTTCTTTTTTTAATGCTCACTATCCCGGGGCCAGTCTCACAGCGATTTGACTCTAGTTTTGATTTGCAAGAAGGATCAAACGCCGGACGAATTAGCATTTGGCAAAAATCTTTAGAAACAATCAAGCATAAGCCTTTGTTTGGCACAGGGATTGGTAATTTTTCTTTGGCGGTGGATGGTAAGATTGATTATCGTAATCCTATTTATGCACATAATACTTATTTGGATATCGCTGTTGAGCAAGGCATCTTAGCTAGTTTAGTTTGGATTTTTATTTTACTCGTAACTCTTTGGAATTTTTGGATTTTGGCTAAGGAGGATATGATCTATGCTGGAATATTTACAAGTGTGATTATCTTTTCAGCTCATTCAATGGTGGAAACTGGTCTTTATTCTCCGATTGTTCTTTCGCTTTTACTTATGCTTTTCGGACTTACGCGTTTTTCTCATTATGAAAAAGAATAATATATTAGAAAATTTAATTTATTTGGTGGTGTTTTTTATCCCGCTGTATTTAGTGAAGATAAAATTATGGTTTTTGCCGACTAATGTTTTGGAAATAATAATCGGAGTAATTTTTTTATTTTGGTTTTTTACTGACAGGGAAAAAATAAAAATCAAAATCAAAGAATTTTTTTCTAGATATAAAAATTATATAATTTTTGGCAGTTTAATGCTTTTTGGAACATTGCTTTCAACTTTTCTCAGTGGAAACAGTTTAGTTTCTTGGGGAATAGTGAAAAGTTGGTTTTTAGTGCCATTAATCCTATTTTTTCTCGCTTGGCAGGTGATAGAAAAAGAGAAAATAAATCGAATTTTTATGGCGTATTTTTTTTCCGCGTTTTTTGTGGCACTGATTTCTTGCGGATATTATTTGGCTAATTTTCTTACTTATGATAATCGATTAGCTGGAATATTTAACTCTCCAAATTATCTGGCAATGTATTTGGCGCCGGCAATTGTTATTTTCATTTTTCAAAAAAATAAAGTTAAGAGTGGATATTTTTTGTTTTTTGTTCCAATAGTGATGGTATTGTTTCTTACCTACTCTTATTCGGCTTGGTTTTCAATTCTAACATCGCTTATAATTCTGGTTTTAATAAAAAATAAAAATATTTCCAAGAAAATAGCCATAATAGGAATAATAATTTTGGCGCTTTTTCTTTCGCAGTTAAATAACAAAAAGATGATTGATCTATTAACAGCCAATTCTCGGTCTTCATTAGCTTCTCGAATGATGATTTGGAAAGCTTCAGTAAAAATAATTGAAGATAATTTTATTTTCGGTATTGGACCGGGGAATTTTCAAAAGACATATCTGGAATATCAAAAATTCTATCCGCCCTATCTGGAATGGGCAGTACCACATCCAAATAATTTATATTTAACTTGGTGGCTTTATGGCGGAATTATGGGTATGGTTGGTTTTTTAGGTTTGGCATTTTTCTTTTTGCGAGATGTCTCCAGGGAGGTTCACCCTATGGAATATCCCGCTATGCGGGATAATTTTACAAAGCAAAATTTATTCCATAGGGTAAAAAAAGAGCCTAACGATGTTTTATTCGTGGCTCTTGGGATAATGCTAATCATTCTAATTCATGGAATTTTTGACACAACTTATTTTAAGAATGATCTAGCGATTATTTTTTGGTTGAATTTCTTGGTTTTGAAATAAATTCGGGGCTTGTACTTTGCAATTTCAGGCGTCTCGCCTGAACTTTTATTTTCTGGCAGAATATAAAAATTATCAGAACTATGCGTTTCAATCGAGACGATTGAACCTGCTGGAGTCAACTACGTAAGCTCTCGATATATCCAAATGCGCAAGCTCTCTTTTAGGTTAAGCTAAAGGATTATTTTATATAACTTCTTATCTATTTTATTCACAAAAAATAGCAAGCTTTCGTCGGTATTGAGAAAAAATTCAGAAGCATCAAAGTCTTGGGAGATGTCGCTGGTTTCTACTAAACGAGTTTTTTCGCCAGTATCAGTGTTAATTTTCCAAAAAGTATCGACAGTGGTAAATTTTCCAGTCTTATAATCATTGGGCAAGATTGAATTTTCGGGAATGTTTCCTGGAAGAGCACAATAAATGGTTGCATTGTCTTTTGACCAAGTACATTTTGAAACAATCGTAGGCAATCCAAGAATTTTGTAGCCTTCGCCGTTATAATTTATAATGCCAAGCTGTAATTTTGTGCCACCCTTAGTGTCCGTTTGACTCACCAAACAATGATTGCCGGAATTATCCCAAAGATAATCAGCGCCAAAACCGCTCTGGTAGATAGTTTTAATATCTTCTCCGATAAGGGAGGCTGTTTGAAGATTGGTTTGATAATTAGCATCGCCATTATTCCAAAAAGAAACCAGTCCTGAACGAGGAATTTGAGCAAAGGATATTTTTTCATGAGGCAAGTCAATTATTTTTTTCCAATTTTCCCCATTGGCATCAGAAACATTTAGAGAGCTCTTTTTTCCATTTGAATCAAAATACTTATAGAATATTTTAGAGGATATGGTCTGCCAAGAAATTTCATTGATATTACTGTTGAGCATAGTGAGCTGATTGGTTTTGGTGTCAAAAAGCAAAAAATATGGACTAGCGCCTTTTTTGGTTTTTAGGAGAATTTTTGATTTGTCCGGTGACCAAACTCCGCTTATTAGGCCAAAAATAGTTTTATCAGTTATTTTTTTTGAAGTACTGCCGGAAAAATCAGTTTCTTTCAGTTCTCCGGAAGTTGAGTAGTATCGAATATTTCCTCCATTAGATGAAATTGTTGGGGAAATAACAGGCTCCTTTGAGACTAAGGAAATTTTTTGTGTGCTTGAGGCAGGGGAAATTTTTTCTGGTAAAGTTAAATTACTATTGGAATTATTTAGCGGGAGAATAGTATTTTTAGTCGGTTCGGTTTTTTTAAAAGACAAAACATAAATTCCCCAAAAAAGCAGGGAAAGAAAAAAGATAAAAAGGGAAAGAAAGAATATTTTCTTGAGAGTAGACATTTTTTCTATTTGTTTATTATTTTAGGGCGGAACTTTCTGTGCTACATTCGAACTTATTCCAAGCTTTGCGTTCTATGAGAACTTTTTCATTAGGATCGGTTATCGATTCCGGATCGGCGGAAAGAATCCACATTACGGTATAAACAAAAAACCAAGCCATTAGCGTGATGGTGAAACCTGTGAGGCTGGCAGTGAGAAAGGCTTTAGCATTTTTCATCATTTCTTCACTACCGGAAGAAATGATATACATTACTCCGGAAATGAAAATTCCCACCGCGGCCACAGTGATGAGCAATTTCAAGCCAAAGGAAACGATATTCTGTATCCCAATAATCAAATGACAAAGCGTGCAAGGCTGATCCTCTTTAATATTTGGAGTTGATGAATCATCATTGCTTAGTCCGCAAGGAACAAGGCCGGCATTGGCAGAAAAAATTGGCAAAAAGATTCCGATGAATAACAAAAAAATTGTGATTTTTAATTTAGTGAGCATAATAAATTTTTTAAAAAATTATTGTTTTTTCATTACTCCCATACCTTTCCAAACATATCCAATTGTTTCATCGAGTTCGTCGGGCTTTACGCAACATTGATATTTTAGGGTTCCGGGCGTGCTTTTGCAATCTTCGCTTGGTGCAAGCCCTCCAGTTCCGGTTGTTGCATAACCACTATTATATCCAGCTAGAATTTTTTCAACATTTCCTCCGTGCGCAGATTTGTTATTGCTTATGTATTTGGCGGCTGATTCTACGGATAAAGCGTCGCTGGCTAGTAATTCAGCGCAAGTTTTATGTGCGGTATCTTCCATGAGTTGCATTAATCCACAGGCTCCGGCGTCGCTTTTTGTTAATTTTCCGCAAATCGACTCTATTTGAGCGATTGTTTTTAATATTTTAGGATCAATTTGATATTGTTGTCCATAAGAATTAAAAAGAGAATCATATTTATCACAATCATGATTTAAGTTAATATCAGTAGCTCCAGAAAAAACAATTGGAGAGGTTGAAGATGTATCTGGACAAGCTTTTTTGTAGTATTTATCTGTGCCGTCAGTGCTGCCTCCACTGCCTCCTGTACCTGTTCCAGAAGATGAAGACGTAGATGAGGTTATTCCATTAAGCGGTTTGAATTGAACCAGTTCTGGATTGATGGTGTAGAGAAGAAGATAGGACACTAGCGCTAAGATAACTCCCGCAATAGCGTCGGTGATGATTCCTTTGGCTTTGCCGGTTTGGGCGTTATTGCCAGCGGAAGTGAGATACATATAGCCACCGATCATAATCATAAAAACGGCCGAAATTCCAATCGCCCAAAGACCGAATTTATAGATCGCCATTAAATAATCTGGAAAATTAACATCTTGACCGGGAGTAATAAACCCCGGAATTCCTTCCATTGGCTTATAAGTTTGAGCCAAACAAAAAACAGGAATCAAATTGATGAATAATAAAAGTAGAAATATTATTTTTGTTTTTGTGAATTTCATGGGAATTTTATTTTAATTTTCAATTTACAATTCTCAATTTTCAGTGAATGATTAATTTTCAATTTACAATATCTTTAATTTTGAAAATTTTTATATTGAAAATTCATTGAAAATTGAAACTTGAAACTTGGAAATTTTTTAGTAGTCTTCTTCTCTCGAAATAGTCTCCGGAGAAAATGAAAAAATCAATTTAGTTATAAACAGAATCAGAGAAATTGTGAGAACTATTCGCAGAAGAAAAGCTAGATAGGCGGGAGTGGATGAATAGATAGTGGCGAATATTTTTTTTGATTTTTTACTAGCAGTGGTGGTTGGGGCGTCTTGCATGGTGATAATAGCATCATCAGAGACGATTTTTTCATAAAATTGATTGTACGTCACTCCCCAAATAGCGTTAAGGGCTTTTTTGGCTAAATTATTTTGCGTATAAAGCGTACCAACTGAGATATTATAGCTTTCCCCTTGTTTTTCTTTGGGAGGTAAAGTTAGAATTCCAGTATTATCAATATTAAAATTATAAACACCAGCATTGGATGAATTTATAGAGTTATTATCAACTTGCCAACTTAAATTTTCCGGTAAAACAGAAAAACCGGTCAGGGCAACTCGCAATTTTATAGGGGAATTAGTATAAGCCCAAAAATTAAGTTGACTTAAATCAGGAAATGATTGACCATTGACATCAAAATACTCCCCTAGCATAACTTGATCGCAATTTTTTGTGTCGTCGGAAATAATGGTAATTTCCGGATCAACTACTTTGAAATTTCGGGTTAAATTTATTTTCTCTCCATCTTCATTGGTAGCGGTTAAATTTATAGAATATTGTTCACCAACTTCCTTGAGAATTGGGAAATACGCCACGTAAGTTTGCTTTTCCTCCTTACAATCTTCAAAAAAACAATAGGGATAGGAAAAGGGTTTGCCGTCAATTGTCCAAAGAAAATCGGGATTATTAGCGGCAGTGTCTTCAAAATTATCTTTTGGAACAGAAATTGCGATAATTTGATTTTTAGCCACAGCGCAAAGAGCTTTTTCCAAATCATTAGAGTTGCAAATTTCATCTCCTTGAGTAAGTTTTACTCGAGATAAATTATTTGGATCAACAGCGGGGTCGGTTAAGTCTGTCATTGAAACATTAGACACTTTAATTTTTTCCGTAGTGGAATTAATCGGTATAATAACATCCTGAGTGTTTTTACGAGGATGCTCTTCTCCGGTGTTTTCCGTGACAGTTAAAACAACCTTGAGAAACTTGACTGTATCAGGATCAGAAAAGCCTAATTTGAATTTAAAAGTATCAATTCCTAAGCCAACTGATTGAGTTGATTCTAATAGATCTTTTTTTAGAAGGGGTTCACCCCACACATCAGAACTAATATCCGCTCCAGCAAAAACTTTCCAATCGTATTGTAGATAATTAGTGTCTTTAGCATTGGAAATGGAAGAATGGATGGTAAGTATGTCCCCATCTCCAGAAATTCCAGCCGGATCATTCATGGGGTTGTTAGGATAAAAAGAAAGGTTAATATCAAGCTTGTTGCTTCCAGCACTGTTTTCTTGGGGAGAAACCAATGAGTCGTATAAAAATTCATCAAGATCGGATGGTTTTTCTATTTTGCCATCATCAAGTTCAAAATCGTCAGAGGAAAAGGAAGCCGTAGAATAAGTGATAATTGGATTGGGAGTTTCTTCAGTTTCAGCTACATTAGTGTCACTTACCAAAACTTGAGTAGCAGTGACTCTCACGACATTGTGCATTGTTTCAGTAATTTTGATATTGCCTATGCCATCAATAACCTCGCCATCAATTTCTCGGAGAGTTGTTTTGGTTAAATAAATCGTTTGCGTAGGTTCAGATGGATCAATTGTGGTAGAGATAATTTCATCAGTTGTTTGTGGATAATCATCATTAGTAAAATCAGCATCAAAATCACCTACTACCTCATTCATTGCCCAGGTGGTTTTATAAGAAGAATCATCTGTTGGTGGTGGTTCAGTGGAAACTCCCTCTACCGCTACTCCAACTTTGTCGCCTTTTTGGTAACTCCAAGTAAAACTAGTAACTCCTAAACCGGTTACATTAGCTTCGTCAGGATGACCCAGATTGGCCGTATCATTGCTGTTAGGATCAGTATGCCAAAATTTTTCTTCATCTCTGCCAAAATCTCCATCACCGGTTGGTTTATCTAGATCTATTTCGTTTCCCTTATAATCAACAAAATTTTCAAATTCAGCACGAGGAAACAAATGACTATCTTCTTCGTTGGTACAATCAATCTCATATTCCTTGCCTGAGGTTATATTGCGAATATAACAATGAGGAATTTTTTCTTTTTGATCATTACCACCAGAAGAAGCCGTATAGCCGTCGTTATCAGAGGATGATTTATAGATATCATCGGAACTTATAATAAAGCCTCCATTAACAATGATTCTTGTGGCTTTTATTTTATAATCTTTTATATCAACTTCCCCATCGTTATTTAGGTCGCAATTTGAATTATAGGAATATTTTTCATCATCTGATTTTTTGTCAGTGCAATCTTTGCTTTTTAAAAACCAAGTGTAATATAGATCTTTGGGATCATTCATGAAATATGTTGGCGAAGCGGTTACGGTTATTTTTTCTCCCTCATCCGGATTAGCAGGAACAAAGAAAAGTGAAACTTGGGGCGCAGCTTTTTTTTGATCTTCATAATT
Organism: Candidatus Moranbacteria bacterium UBA4824; assembly: GCA_002400405.1. Taxonomy (GTDB): domain Bacteria; phylum Patescibacteriota; class Minisyncoccia; order Moranbacterales; family UBA2206; genus UBA2206. The sequence continues at coordinate 22,535 of DHFM01000046.1, read as the reverse complement.
AAGAATTTGAGCTTGTTGTTTGACTTTATTTTTATCTATCCCATAACCATCCAGTATAGAATCCAAAAAATTAGGAGGAGATTTAACTCCCATAACATTGTCAACGGAAATTGCTTGAACTATTCCAGTTTGAGAAAAAAAGAAAACAGCAACAAGTATAATATTGAAGAAAAATTGATTTTTTTTGAACTTTTGATTTTTCATTTTAGATGATAAATTATAAAACTGTCTAAAATTATCAGTGAAAACAGAGCTGAGAGCCAAGAATAGAAAATAGAGCGACTCTTATAAACTATTATACCAGAAAATAGAGAAATTACGAGAGTCGGCGCCATCTGCCAAAAGGAATTCTCTATTGGAATTGCAATTAATATGAAAATAATAAATTGCAAAAAAATTGCAAGAGAGTTGATTTTTTTGGAAAAATAAAGCAAAATAAATCCTCGCCAAAAAAATTCTTGAATAAAAACAAATAAATTGGCGACAATAAGCTCATAAAGCAAAAAAATCCAGAAATTATGGACGACATAAGATGAAAGTAGATAATTTTTTTTGAAATCCGTATAGGAATAGAGTAGAAAAAAAGTCAAAATGGTGACTAAAAACATCGATACTCCCCAAAAAATTCCGGATTTTTTGTCGCCCAAAGTTAGACCGAAATCAGAAATATTTTTTTTGAGGATTAGCTTATAATAAAGAATTGGAACGATAATTAGAAAGAAAATGTTTTTAGTAATAAGTTGAATAGAGTTTTGTGCAGGGAAAAAAATAGACAAAAACAGGCAAAAAACAATCACCAAGAAAGTAATGGCAGTTTCTTTATTCTCGACTAAGCGAGTGGACAATTTTCTTTTGTGATAATAGCGCATTATTTATTGTTATAGGACTTACGCATCTTCCTTCAAATCTATTATTCGCTGAAATTACCAAAAGATAAAACTAAGATTAAAGACAGAGGTTACTTAGTTGTAATCCTAGCATTGCACTGGCTATGTAAATAGATTTTCAGGAAAATGTGTAAGTCCACTATTTAGGCGTAGTTTTGTTCTTGAATTTTTTGAGCATTCTTTTTTCTTTTTTTCAAAACTGATAAATATATCATAGCTACTAATCCCATAGTCATTGGCAAAAAACTTATCCCAGGGAGAATTTCCACGGCGGTTCCGCCAAAAAGCATCAGCAGTATATTTATCCCCCCACCTCCGCCCATAGAAACCCCGATCATTATCATAAATCCGATAAAGATAAAAATCAAAATAGTCATAATAATCACTATAGCATACCCCACTCCTGTGGCTTGAAAAAGGTCAAGCAAGTCCTTTAGTCCTGCGGCCATAAAGGCAACAGCAAAAACCGGATCGGATTTTTTAATTTGAGAAAAGCGAGATTTTTTTTTCGGTTTTTTTAAATTTTCAAAAGACAAGGCATTTTTTTCGGCTTGTTCTTTTTTCTGGGCTTCTTTTTGCTCACGAGCTTCTTGCTGATTATTTTCTAACTCTTGTTTTTTTTGGGTATCGTACATAGAATATTATTCTTCACTAAATTCTTTCTTCGCTTTTTCAATTTCCAGCATCTGGGCTGGATCAGTGGTGATGATTTGATCTTCGGAATAGGAAGCTACAACTTTGATGGCAACGTGGTTGGTGCCGGCGAAAAAAATTCCTTCTCCCACATTTGATTCCAAGAGAAGAAATTTTTCTTGGTCGGTGAGATAGAATGTTTCGCTAATTACATCCACAGCTGCGGGAGATTGTTTTAAAAGTAATTGAATAGAGGAGTTGGTGACAATGGCCTTGCCATAACGAGAGCTCAAAAAGTCATTCACATCTTGAGTGACGGTAGTGAGCCCGGTATAATATTTTCGACATCGTTTGGCAATTCCAAAAAGAAAAGAAGCGGCGTCATCATATTTCATCATTACCCAAGCTTCATCAGCCAAAACTAATCTTCGCTTGAGCGTAGTTCTCATTTCATTCCAGATAAATTGCATTACCATATACATAGCAATCGGTCGAAGTTCCTCTTCCATATCGCGGATATTGAAAACCATCATTGGATTGTCAACGCTCACATTAGTAGAATTATTCAAGAAGCCGGAAAAAATTCCCTCGGTATATTTTTCCATGCGAATAGCCAAGTTTTCTCCACCATCCATACTGCGCAAGATTTGATAGAGATCAGACATTGTTGGGTAGGATTCTTTGTTAAGAGAATTGAAATTAGTTTCAGCGGAGATATCACGAACAGCATAGGTTTCTTTGATAGCTCGACCTAAAATGGAATCTTCTTCAGGAGTAATGTTGCCCAGCATGATGTGAAGCAATCCAAGTAAATTGGCAATGTTGTTTCGCAGTACATCTTCCGGATCCTCATCTTCTTTGATGTGAGGCAAGTCAAAAGGGTTGATGTGATTGTTGGAATTAAGAGAAATTTTAACAAAGGTTCCGTCCACTGTTTCACAAAGATGCTTATATTCATTTTCTGGGTCGATAATAATCACATCAGTGCCCATCATCAAAGAGCGCAAAACTTCCAGCTTTATAGTATAACTTTTTCCAGCACCGGATTTGGCAAAAACCACCATATTGGCATTTTCCATTTTGAAGCGGTCAAAAATAATCAAACTGTTGTTGTGACGATTTATTCCATAAAGAATTCCTTCATTGGAAGATAGAGTGGAAGAAACAAAAGGAAAAGTGGTGGAAAGCGGAGCGCTGTTCATGCTCGATCCTATGTCTAGTTCGTCGTTAGCTAACGGCAAAGTTGAATTAAAGCCTTGTTCAGACTTGAAAATTGCTGGTTTTACATAGACTAATTGGGCTTCTAGAATTGCTTCGATTGAGCGAGTAATATCAGAAAGTTCTTTTTCATTTTCGCCGTAAGCAGTGATATAGAGTCCAAAACGAAAGAATTTTTCGGTGCCTTGTTGTAAGTTGCTTCGCAGTTCATCAATATCTTGGATGGCAGTTTCAAGGGCGGGATCGCGAATCATACCTTTTTCTTGTTCGATATGAATTTGTGATTCAACTCTGGTGGCATTTTTTTTGAGATCTTTCAAGATGTCGTAAGTTTCAATTGGGTGGATAAACATCGAAATGTCAATTGGTAAATCAATGTTTATAATCGGAGAGAACCAATTGCTATTGAGAAATCTCGGATAAGCCACCACAAAAATAGTTTGCGCCAGTGTTTCTCCCACACGGATAAATTTCGGCATTATTTTTATCGCAGAGGGAGCCAAAAGATCATTGAGTCGCGAAACACCTTCTTGATAGTATTTTTCACCCTCAAGAATTTCATTGGTCTTGGCTTGGGTGGTTGGGTTTTTTTTAAGAAAATTAAACATGGATGTTTTTTTGTGTTTTATTATTTACGAAAATACGAATTAAACTAAATTACGAATTCGTACTTTCGCTAGATTCGTATTTTCGTAAATTTTATTGTAATTCTAATTTCTCCACATCCTTCAATTCTGATGCGTTGAAAATTTCCGGGTTATATGAATTGAATAATAGTTCAATCAGTTCTTCGGTTTTGAGCGGGGCGATGCGTAGTCCAATGCCGGAAAGAGCGGCGATGATATGGTCAACTCTTTGAAAAAGCTGGTTTTTGTAAGTTTCAAAATTGGTGTTTTTTTCAATAATATTTTTTTGCGGATTCATTAGACTCCCGATATTAGAAAAAAATCCTTTATCCTTATTCTCAATCGGAGAAAAAGGCACGATAATATAGAAATTTTTTTCCATAATATTGGAACCACTCACGAGTTGTTCAATGAAATTTTTGTATTCTGCCAACTGCATCCGAAGCAATTCACTGTGTTGGGTTTTTTCTTTGCTGGTTATATAGTCGAAATAAGTTCGCATATCCAGTTTTCGCGAGCTCACAAGTATTTGAATGGGAAAATCCACAGAATTGAGAAAATTTTGGTATTGGTTGATGATGGCTGTTTGTTCATCGGTGGATTTCAAATCAAAATTGATGGCTGACACAGCTAAAACAGAGCGAAGCGCGCCTGATTTCAAGATAATCGTATCATCTTTAACCTCCGCCACATCCAAATACTTCTGCGTTGGCGAAGATGATGGTTCGGTGGAGAGTTTTTTTGAGTGTAATATTTCCATAAATGTCTGAACCACTGATTAGCACTGATTATACTGATTACACATGAACGAAATTTCCGTTCAGTGAAATCAAGTGAGCTCATGTGATAATCAGTGGTTCTGATTATTTATTTTCTATTTAGTCTTTCCGTCAATTCTCTAATTTTTTCATTATCTAAAACTTTTCTCTTAACGATAATTTCTTCTTTAGGTTTTTGTGGTGTTCGGTTGACTGTTTTTATATTATCATAAAATCGTTTCCAAACATAGACCTTGGGCTTCATAAAAAAATTAACACCAGACATTAGAAAATTTAAAAGGGGTTGGTTGTAGGGTCGGTAGAAGGCCAAGGCGCCAAAAATTGCCAAGGTGATGAGAGCGACAGGGACAAAAGTTGAAAAAACCAGAGTGCTCCAAAAAATCAAGAGTAAAACACCAGCAATTCCAAGCCAGCCAAGTTGTTTGGCTGTGAGCGGACCGACAATCTTGTCTTCGATGTCGATGAATTGTGGCACATTAAATAGCATAAATGTCTGAACCACTGATTAGCACTGATTATACTGATTACACATGAATGAAATTTCTGTTCAGTGAAATCAAGTGAGCTCATGTGATAATCAGTGGTTCTGATTATTGTTTGTCTTTTAAATTAACTATGTTTCCTGTTGGCACATTAGGATTGGTTCGGGGTTTATCACTATTATTTCGGAGGTTTTGCGAGGAAATTCGCATTGGTTGGGGGGCTGGGGCTGGTTTTTGGGGTTGAATTGGCTGGATGGTTTGTTTTTCATAGGGCATTCTTTGTGGAGAGCTGAAATTTATATTGCCTGCATTTCTGTTTTCTGTGGCAATTCTTTCTTCTTTGAAGATATCTTTTGGTTGTTCTGTTTGTTTTTTTGCATTATATATTTCTTGGAATTGACTTTTTGTAGGAGTTTTGATATTGGAAATTTCATTATTAGAAATTTTATTGGATATTGGATATTGTCCGCCCGAGGCGGATCCGCCTTTGGCGGAGAAATTGGAAATTATTTTAGCTTGCTCGCGTTTTGGAAAAACAACTTGTTTAGTGTTGACATTCACATCTACCAACGAATTTTCATCGTAGGCTTTTAAAATATAGGAAATTTTTTCGCGGTCAGTTGAGTTCAAAACTTTGGCATTTTCATTGCGGAACAAATATGTCCCGCGATCCATGGCGCTATGTGATTCAAAACCTAGATTGAAAGTGTAGTCAGAAAGCCAATTATTGATTGATGGTCGAACAGGCTCTGGAAAACTTTTGAGTTTGATATGTGTTGAGGTGATAAGTTGTTCGCCGATTTCAGGGAATTTTTTCAGCGCTTCAGAAATTGATAGTTTTTCAAGAGTTATTTTTTGCGGAATAAATTGGTCTAGGTTTTCAGATTTACTCTGTGCTAATTTTTCTTCAGGCGTAGATTCTGATTGCATTGAAAATCTTAAAATATTTGATACTGGACCATCAAGGTCAGCAATAGGAATAACTAAAAGATAATCATAGATCCTTAGAATTCTAGCAAGTTTTAATTGATCTTTTTTTGATAATTTTTTAACCTCAGGATTATTATTAACATATTCAAAAAATGTATTTGGATTTCTCTCTTTTCCTAAATACTGATCTTGATATTTTCTAATCCAGTCGCTTATGGTAAAATTACCGATTAGTTGAATGTTTTTTCTAATAGAGGAATTTAAAATTTTGCAAAGTGCTTCTCTATCAGCATAGGGAGTCATAATAAATTTAGCAACGATTTCCCAGTCGATATATAAATCACTTTCTAACGCTTCTAATAAATTATTTTTAATTATCAAAGCACATTCTTCATTAGAAAGTTGTGAAAAGTTTTTTATTTGTTGTTCTAGAATAGATGAAATCATAAATTTTATTTTTTGCTATTGATCTTAACTACAGGCTCAGTTTCTTTTTGTTTTACTTCTTCTCTAGCTAAAATAGCTGCTTTTCTAGCCTCTTGTCCTTTTTTCCCTCCGCTTAATTCAAACATAAGCACAGGATTTTTTGTGGATATTTTATCTGCAGGCTCAGCTTTTTCATCGTGTATTCTGATGGCTTCTTTTATCTTATCTCTAGCATCACCTCGAAGTCTAGATACAAATTCAGCATCTCTTGATTCTACATATTCTAAAATAGATTTTCCGATATTACTAATACCAGTTGGACTGCCATCCTTAGCTTCAGTTATAACTGAATCTGGGTGGAAATTTATCATAAACTTCTGATAGTCAATATTTTTAAGTTTTCCCATAACAGCTTCTTCCTGTTCCGTGCTACTCTTAGTCAATCTTCTTTTTCCTGTTTCTTTATCGATTGTTGTTAATCCATACATAGAATAAACACCATTCATAATATTAATATCTTCAAGGTCATGCATTGCCGATACAACATCTTCTTCATTTAAACTTTCTCTGAGTGTGTTAGCGATATCGTTTTTCGTTAAATTTGGATCGAAATAACCATATTTTAGTTTTCCAAATTCATTAAGATCCTTGTTTCCAGCCAAAGTCTGAAAAAATGCCTGCATTCTTTGTCCAGATTCGGTATCTTTTTTCCCAGATAATTTTCTTATACCTTCAACCAAATCAACATCAGTTGTGGAATAAAGATCTTGTTCTTTTTTGTATTTTGCGATTTTATTTGCATCATCAACATCACGATAATAATTAGGATCTCTTTTGTCTTTATCGAAAAATAAAGGAAAATTACTAATGCGATCTCTTGATTTAGCTGCTTGAGTAGCAACTTTATCTGTATCGATTTCACTTGACCTATCTTTCCAAGCCTTGATAAATCCTCTAACGCCGATGTGATCACGATCAATTTTTTTAACCAATGCGCCAGCACCAAATTTTCCAGCCTTATATGCACTAGTAATTGGACTCGCCGTCCACTTCCCTGCCCCTTTCATAAACCCTTGTGCTTTGCCGACGATGGCGCTTCCGGCGGAGCCACTCATTTCTTTAGCAATGCCGAGACCGATCCAAAGGATAATAATTGGAAGAAAGAAAAAGGCCAGCGAAGCAACATAAGCTCCCGATTTGGTATTTTGAATAGATAATTCTGTCATATTTATAAGTCCATCTTTTTGAATTTCATTCATAAGAGAAGAGGCGATATACATCATAAAAAGCATAATCGGACCAAAAAAAGAATAGTCGAAAAGTTTTTTCCACCAATCGCCGGAATGTTTGGCTAGGGGTGGAACAGCCGTGCCGACAAAAGCCAAGGAAGAAAAAATAATCAAAACTGCCAAGGCGAGAGTACGAATCACAAAAAGAACGGAAATAGTGAGCATAGTTATCATAAAGATAAAAGCAAAAACGACCGCTGCCAAAAGACTGGTTGTGTCATTGCCTACTTTTGGATGCAGTATGTTTGGTAAATCGGCGATATCGGCAAAACCAACAATGATGTCTTTTTTGTCAGAGCCAATACTTAGAGTATCGGCAAAATAATACATCATCATATTGGAAACATCAATAATGAAACGAGAAATAGGAAAACTAAAATTGACCAGCAAGGCCATAATGACGATAGTGAGAAGAGTTTTTTTGTAGCTATATTTGTCAATTTGAAAAACAGTAGCAAACGCGGAAAAAAGCAAAAACATAATAAATGAAACATTGAGAGCGTCGCGTACCAAAGCCCAGCCTTCATAGATGGCTTTACTACTAAGAATAGAAGAAATATTATTAGGTCCCATTATCCATTTGAAAAGAGTGCTGGCTAAGGTTGTTAGCTTTACAAAAAGATCTAAAAGAGCAAGTAGAGTGCAATCTATAGGATGAAACAAAAAATCACAGGAATCGGCATTACCATCACCAGTTGCCTCTTTAAGAGTGTTGATATCTTGTATCGGACTTCCAAGATTTTCAGCCAGTGCTTCAGTTCCTTTCCCAAACCCAAAACCAAAACCAATCACTAAGATGAAAATGATAGTTAGGAAAATTTTGCGGGGATTTGTTTTTTTTTGTGTTTGTTGGGGCATGTGTATTATAAAAAATTTTCAATTCACAAGTTTCAATTTTCAATGAATTTTCAATAAATAAATTTTCAAACTAGAAACATTGGTAATTGAAAATTGAAACTTGAAAATTGCAAACTAGCTCTTCTTCTTCCCATTTAGCGTATTTACTATTGACTGAAAAATCAAATTTAATTCTTGCGCTTCTTGCCAGAGTTCTCTGGCTTTTTCTTTAAATTCAGGATTAGTGTTGGACAGAATTCTTAGCCAATATTTTGTTTCATTAATTTCTTTTTTGCAAATATATATTTTATTTCTAAAATCACTTTTAGAGCTGGCATTGTTGGCTTCACAATAATTTGCTCCGACTGATGTTGCTGATCTGACTATTTGGGATAATATGGATTTATTAATTGGAGTAATTGGAATTGTTTTTATTTGTTTTATTACTTCTTCCGAAAACAGTGCCGTTCTTTCTTCTAAATCATATGTTTTATTTTTATTATCAGGCATTTTTTTGAAAATTTTATTTTTGAAAATTCACTGAAAATTGAGAATTGAAACTTGAAAATTATTTGATTCTATTGATTCGCCACTGCGTCATCTTGGGCTTTTTGAGCTTGTTTATTTTGAATGTCTTGAGCAGTATTTGCTCCAAATCTCACAGCCGGACCGTATTGATTCATAGCTTGATTAGTAGCATTGGTATATTTGGTGACATTGGCGGTGGATTTGGCGGTTTTATTGCGAACGCTCACAAAACCTTGGGTGATGGTTTGATTGATCATCTGAGTGACGAGAGCGGTGGCTACTTCGGGAATGGTGGAAGCACTTTGCAGGATTCTGTTAGGCATATCTTGAGCATTTTCCAAAGCCGACTTGACTAAACTTCCGGGATTGGAAATGGAGCCATTGGCATCGCTTAAAGTTCCGCGAAAACCTTGGTAGGCCATAGCTTTTACCATAGCTTCGTTTTGTTTTTCTTTGTATATTTTTTGTTGTTCACTTTTAACCGCAATTTTGAAGCTCCAAGGATTATTTACGCCGGAAAGATAGAGTTCCATATTTTTGAAATTGCCACTTTGAAGCATTTGTGAGGGTTCGCCTTCATAGGTCAATTTAGGAACTGAATTGGGATTTTTTGCATTAGCTAGGACTTGATTAAGTTGTCCTAGTTGTGACGCATAACTACCGCCAGCGCCACCAGAAAAACCTTCGGCAGAATAGAGTGAAGAGGTGTTTCTTCCCAGAGTCATTTGACTGAGGTAGTCATTCATATAGATGTTGGTGGCATTTTGTGGTTCATCTTTTAAATAAGTTTCCCAATGGACAATAAAAGATGCTTCACCTCCGGAACCATTCCCCGCTAACATATCAACTTGCATACTGAGCATTCGCACAGCTTGCTGTTTTAGGGTGCCAACGATAAGACCATTAACCATATCTAATATTTTTTGCAAACCGGAGGTAATTCCGGGGTCAACTGCTGGCCAAAAAGCTGCTTGAGATTTTGGTGCGCCGGAAAAGCAAAAAAATCCCAATATTAGAAAGGTGAATATTATTTTTGAGAGTTTATTTCTAAAACGAAACAACATATTTTTTGTACTTTTGTATTTTTGTAAAAATTTGTAATTTTGTAGCCATACCTTAGCTTCCGAAAATATCTCCGGAAATTCCTTTGTCTTCCAATTTATCTTGCACTTCGCCATAATCGACACCATAACTTTCCAACTTACTTTTTATTTCATCATAAAATTCATTTAGACTGCCTACGAAAGTTGAAATTTTGGAATAGTTGGACAAATTAGCCAGTGGATCAGTCGGATCAAGCTTGATTAAATTTTTCAAATCTTGAGCATAAGAGGCATATTGCAAAGCTTTTATTTGGGTATCAACCATATCTTCCGGTACCTTTACTTCCTTTAATTGTTCATAAATTTTTTCGCCACTTATGCTTAAATCATTAAGAACATCCGGATTGCCAGAGGCAAAAGAAGTTATAATTTTTTGAACGGTTTTATTTAGAATTGAAATCGCATCAGTAGAAGATGTGAGTGGTTCTGGAGAATTGCTGGCAAAAATATAGAGAATGGCCACAGAATAGTTAACGGCGTCTTCTTTCATTTTTTCTTGGGCTTTTTCTTTGCTTAGACTGCTATAATTTTGTTTCAAAATTTTTATCTCATCTGGAGAAATTTCTGGTAGTTCATTTTTGAAATCTTCGCCGTTCATAATAGAATCGAGAAGTGTTTGAATTTCTTCTGTGCCAATTTCTTGATTTTGGATAGCAGATTCATTTGTGAGGGTGGATATTTTTTGCGCTGTTTCTTGAGTTAGATTGGGTTTTTCTTCGCTTACAACTTGTTTTTCAGAAACACTTTCACCTTTAACGCTAGCTGTTTGAGAAGTGGAAAGTTTATCACCGGGGGCTTTTTTTAGCGGGTCATAACCAGCTTTAACTTCGGCTCCATCCGTGTATCCATCACCGTCTGTGTCGGCTTTTTGTGGATTAGTGCCATAGGTTTTTTCTTCCGCGTCAGTGAGTCCATCTTGATCAGAGTCAAGAAAAATGTTTTTTGTACCATTGGAGTTTTCAGTGGCGTTCACAAAAAAAGCTAAGCTTAAACATAATAAGCCCACTAATATAAGTAGAGTCGCGTTGATGTTTTTTAGTTTCATAATTGCAAATAAATTATACCACAGAAAATGAAAATATAAAACAATTGTCAAGTTGTGGATAAGTTTATCCCCCACCACTTTTGATTTGTGAGTTTTTTGTGTAAAAGTATACTTTTAAATTTTTTGGCTGACTCTATGAGTCTAATTAAAATAAATAAAACCAAAAGTGGTGGGGGATGTACTTTTTGGGCATTATTTGCTAAATTGAAATAAGGTTGATATTAGACTATGAACAAGATAAAAAAAATAGAAAATTGTCTCGTTGAATTATTTGAAAAAAAAGCCAGTCTCCTTTCTTGGATAATGGCTTTTTTGGGCATTATTTTTATTAGAGGTTTTATTGAACAGTTTATAGCCTTTTCTAAGCCCCTTTCTCCTTATGAGTCGGTTTTAGAATATGTGCATAATTTTTATTTTTTTTCTTTGACAATTCTTCTAATATGGCTTTTTCTAAGTGTTATTTTGAAACTTAATCCAAAAAAACTATCCGGAGCACTTGTTTTTGCTTCAATATTTGCTCTTTTCCCGCCAATTATCGATATGATTAGGACTGGCGGAGAGGTTTATTGGAGTTTTTATCTTTTTAGCACTCCACGGGACTTATTTTGGCAATATGTTACTGTTTTTGGCCATTTACCGAGTGCTATTGTTTATTTTGGCACTAAGATAGTTTTTATTTTTGTTATTTTGCTAACCACCGCTATTGTTTGGATAAAAAGTCGCAGTTTTATAAAAACAATATTTTCAGTCATCGTAGTTTATTCCATATTATTTTTTATGGGAGCCTTTCCCTCATTGTTCTTTTATATCTTTTCTTTTATAACCGGTCAGAATGATATTTTGCAAACTCAACCTTACCAAATTGCCCAATTTTTTGGAGGAATAAGCCATATAATGAGTATTGACTTTTCGGCTCTTAATTATGCCCTAGCTTTAGCTTATCGACTGAATTTTCTTTATTTTTTCTTGTTAATTTTTTTACTCTCTATCTTATTTTGGTGTATTGATCGTGAGAAATTTATCGCTGTTTGGAAAAATGCTCGTTTTCCTCAAATAATTTATCATAGCGGACTTTTTTTAGTTGGGATAGCTATTGGAGCCTTAAATTATAGGGATAATTTTCATTTAGATTTCTTTTCTTTTCTTTCTATCGGGGTGCTTCTTGTTAGTATTTGGCTGGCTTGGCTGGCATCTGTTGTGGTCAATGATCTTAATGATTTCGCTATAGACTCGGTTTCTAATCCGGAAAGACCATTACAGAAAAAAATTTTTATGCGAGAAGAATATGCTCATTTGGGTTTGGTCTTTTTCATTCTTTCAATCATAGGCACTCTTTCGATTGGATTTTCTTTTGCTGTGCTAATTATCGTTTATCAGATAATTGCTTGGGTATATTCCGCCTCTCCATTTCGTCTCAAAAAATTTCCAATAATAGGAACATTCATGAGTTCTTTGGCACTGCTTATAATTTTATTTTTAGGTTATATTTTAATGGCAGATAATCAAGTAATATATACTTTGTCTAGTCGAATTATTTTTCTGATGCTTATTTCCGGCACGATTTGTTTGCCAATTAAAGATTTCAAAGATATCGCTGGCGACAAAAGTGACAACATTTGGACACTACCAGTTATTTTTGGAGAAAAAAAGGCTCGGTTAATCGTGGCAATTAACTTATTTATTTCTTTTATGTTAAGTGTTTTTCTTTTGAATGAATTGCGACTTTTTTGGTGGGCGATTATTTGTGGAGTTTTAGCTTTTTTGGTTATGGTATCGGAAAAAATAAAACCGCGCCTATTATTTTGGCCGGTTTTGGGAATTATTTTTGTTTATGGCGTGATTATGGTGAAGGTTTTATTCTTCTGATTTACGAAAGTACGAATTGAGCGAAAGTACGAATAAAAAAAGCAAGGATTAGTAATTTCGCTAGATTAGTATTTTAGTAAACTTGCTAGCTTCTTCCAATCATCCACGCTTAATTCTTGTGCTCGTTGATTTGGGGTTATCCCAACTTTTTTCAATTTTTCTTCCACTTCTTTCTTATCGATTTTGAGACTGCTGGACAAATTATTAACCAGTGTTTTTCTTTTGGCAGAAAACCCAGCTTTAACAATCCTAAAAAAATCCTTTCTATTTTCCTCCTCTCCCTTGGGGAGAGGATGTCGAGCACTCGCGACAGGAGAGGGCAACGGTGTAATTTTTATCACAGCGCTATCCACTTCCGGCACTGGAAAAAAACTTTTTTTGTCGACATAAAACAATAACTCCGGCTTGGCATAATATTGCACGCTCACAGCCAAGATACTCATTTGTCCTTTTGGTGCGCAAATACGCTCCGCCACTTCTTTTTGTACCATCAAAATCATTTCAGTTGGCGGAAATTGTGTTTCCAAAAAAAGTTGAATAATGGGTGAAGTAATATAGTATGGAATATTAGCAACGACTTTGTAACTAATTTTATCTCCTGTAGAGACGCAGCAGTGCTGCGTCTCTACTTTAAGTATTTCTGGTAAATTAATTTTTAAAATATCGGCATTTATTATGTCTATTTTTTTACTATCCCTGTATTGGTTGTTTAATTTATTAGCCAAAATTTCATCAACCTCAATGGCTAAAACTTTCCCCACATTCTTAATTAATTTTTCTGTGAGCGCTCCTTCTCCTGGTCCAATTTCAATTACAAAATCATCCGATTTTAAGTTAGCGGAAGCGATTATTTTTTCCAGCACTTCATTGTCGCGTAAGAAATTTTGTCCTAATTTTGTTGGCATAAAAATAATTTTTAATTTTTGAAATTTTTAATTTTATAAATAAATCTTAATTTCTTAATTTTTAAACATTAAAACATTAGAAATTATTTAAAAATTATAAAATTAAAAATTATAAAATTCTAATTTAGTACTTCTTCAACTTTTACTCCAATCACGCCGGCGCCAAGGGAGGCAATTTTAGCGAAAGCCACTTTATCTAGGTCTATTATACGCCCTTTCCCCTGTGGTCCATAATCATTGATTTGCACTACAATAGATTTGCCATTGGCAGTATTTGTTACTTTAGCATAATTTCCCTTAGGAATGGTAGTCGAGGCGGCAAACATTCCGCCTTTATAAGCATACCAAGTTCCTTGTCCTTTATTGGTTTTGCCTAGCTTCATATACGTTCCCTGGGTTTCAATTTGAGGTACAGGGTCTTTGGTGATATTTTTTTCTAGTATCACCCGAGAAATTTCTTTGCCATTATTGTAAGTGATTTTATATTTTACTTCAATTATCCCCTTCTCGCCTTTTTGCTCAATTTTTTTTTCTCTCCAACCAAGCTTGGAATCAGTTTTGGCAATTGTCTTGAAATCAATATTTTCTTTTTCAATTTTTTCTTCCACGTTTATTCGCGTGATAATAATTTTAGAATTATTTTCTACCGGATAGCTTAGGCGCGGTTCGGTTTTGTCTAATCGCGTGAGAATAATATTATTTTCTTTCAACGCTTCGCCGATATTTTTTCCGAGTGCATAAGTTTCAATTTCCTTTCCATCAACTTCAATTTTTATTTTAGCCGCTCTTTGAATTTCAATTCTTGAACCGGAAAAAATCTTCGCATTAATTTCTGGAACGATTTGATCATGCTCAGTTATTTTTATATTTTTTTCTTTCAAAAACTCAGAAATTGAATTTGTTGAGGTTGATGATTCAAAAAATAAACCATTATCGTGTAGGATTATTTTTTTTATAGAATTATCACTAAGTTCCCTTTTTGGAGTTTTTAAAAAAAGACAAAAAATACCGTAAAAACCTAAAAGTACGATAAATATTGATAAAATTCTTCTTTTGATGGTTTTTTTTGTGGTCATTTCCTATCAATTCTAAACTGAAAAAGGAAAAAAGTACACTGTTTCTTTATTCCGTTTTAAATCTGTATTGCAGGGCTTCGGCGATGTGGGCTGGATAGATTTTTTCAGAACTCTCAAGATCGGCGATGGTGCGGGCGACTTTGATGATGCGATAGTAGGCACGGGCGCTCAGATGAAAATTGGAAACAGCTTTTTTCATAAGCTCTAATGAGTCAGGTGTTAATTTGCAAAAGTTTTTAATTTGCTCACTGCCCATTTCGCTGTTGGAGATAGTTTGAGATCCGGAAAATCTTTCTTTTTGGATAGCGCGAGCTTTTTCTACGCGAGCTCGAATGTCGCAAGATTTTTCTCCAATAACTGCATCTTCGGAAAGTTTTTCAAACTTGATGCGTGGAACTTCAACGTGGAGATCAATTCTGTCCATAATTGGTCCGGAAATTTTTCGCTGATACTTTATAATTGAAGCTGGATTGCAAACGCAAGTTTTTTCTGGGTCAGTGGCATTGCCACAGGGACAAGGATTCATAGCGGCGATCAAAGTAAATCTCGCTGGAAATTCCATAGTGCCTTGAGCGCGGGAAATTGTGATGACGCCATCTTCTAATGGTTGACGAAGATTTTCTAAAACATTGCGAGAAAATTCTGGGAACTCGTCGAGAAATAATATCCCGCGATGAGAAAGGCTAATTTCTCCTGGGCGAGGAAAGGTTCCTCCACCAACCAGAGAAACTGAAGAAGCACTATGATGTGGAGAGCGGAATTGTCGTTTAGTGATAAGCGAATCAGAGCGCTTGAGTTGTCCCGCAATGGAAAATATCTTTGTCACTTCCAAGGCTTCGGGGATGGTGAGTTTAGGCAAAATTGAAGACATGGTTTTGGCGAGAAGCGTTTTTCCACTTCCTGGGGGGCCGTTTAAAATCACATTATGTCCTCCAGCAGCCGCAATTTCAAGTGCCCGCTTGGCATGTTCTTGTCCGCGAACGTGCGACATATCTACGAGATAGTCATCATAGGAAAAAAGTTCTTCCAGATTTATTTTTTCCGCCGGAATAATTTTTTGTTCTCCAGAGAGATGATTGATAAGTTCGATGAGAGTGGACACTGGAAAAATTTCTACGCCAGAAATAACAGAAGCTTCGCTGGCATTATCTTTGGGAATATATAGTTCTTTAATATTTTTTTCTTTAGCTAAAATTGCCATTGGAAGCACTCCCTTAATCGGCCTGACTTTTCCATCAAGCGACAACTCACCTAAAAATATTTTGTCACTAAAATTAAAAGTCAGTTGATCGGTGGCCAAAAGAAAACCAAGAGCGATTGGCAAGTCATAAATCGGCCCTTCTTTTTTGAGATCCGCCGGAGCTAAATTGACCGTCACGCGTCCAGCACGATGAGGTGGTAAGAATCCAGAATTTCGAATGGCCGCACTCACACGATCCCGAGATTCTTTGATGGCAGTGTCAGGTAATCCAACAATATTGAATTGATGAAGACCAGCAGAGACTGTGTCCGCCTCTACCTCAACGATTTCACTTTTTAGTCCAATTGTCGCGGCCGAAAAAACTTTTGAAGACATCTTAAGAATTTTTAATTTTTAATTTTATAATTTTTAAATAACACCAAATTTTTAATGTTTAAAAATTAGATATTAAAATTTATTTATAAAATTAAAAATTGCAAAAATTAAAAATTAATTTTTCTCTTATTTTTCCTATGATTAATTAATATAAGTATAGCACCAAGTGTAATATAAATATCTGCGAAATTGAATACGGGCCAGAATTTTAGATCGATAAAATCGATGACACAACCGAAATAGAGCCTGTCGATAATATTTGAAATTCCACCAGATAATATTAGCAGTGCAATTATTTTGCTTTGTGTCTTATAATTTGAAATTTGAAATTTTAAATTTGAAATTGATTTTAAATTTATAATTTTAAATTTAAAATTATAGATAAATAAAAATAAAGCAATTAATAATATAGCCGAAATAATTATATGCGGGCTTAATCCGAAAGCCAAATCAGTATTGCAAATATAAAATCCGCCTTTGGTGCGGATGATATATTTTGACATCTGATCAAATGAAATTAAAAATATAAAAAAGAAAAAATAAATTGTATTTTTATGTTTATACATTCGTAGTGATTATTATTCGCATGTGCGCATTCGCCCGCCTCGACTCGCTAGACGCAAGTCGACGCGAGGCGGGTAGCGCGCTATTCGCATACTAGCAGTCAAGACAAACTCGTGCACTTGGATTAACTTGAAGTCTTTCCAAAGGGATGTCCTTGTCGCAATTTTCACATTTTCCATAAGTGCCTTTGTCTATTTTTTCCAAAGCATCAAGAACATTTTGTAATTGTTTTTCCAAAGAATTTTCCACGGATAAATTTTGGGAATATTGATCAACTTCGGTTGCGTTATCATCTTTGTCATCTCCAAGCTCTTCAAAAGAAGTTTCATAGTCTCCCTCTTCTTTGTTGATTGGTTTTGCAATACGTCCTAAATTTTTTTCCAAATCTTCTTTTTCCTTAAGAAGCATCGATTTTAGTTCGTCTAATGTTTTTTGGTCGATAGCCATAAATTTGTCTTAATCTAATTATTACTTAACTACTACAATTTTAGCAGAGAAAAAGGTCAATGTCTATCAAAGACTGGGAATGTGTTTTATCTTAGCTTCGTTTGTTTGAGTGTTGATCCAAACAGAAATGGCATCAAAGCGGTATGGTTCATTGTTTAGATTCTTGATTCGCAAATAAACACTAGCAATTTTGTTGAGTTTTTTGAGTTTAGCGTGGGTAATATTTTCTTCCGGCAAAGTATTTTTATATTTTTCATATTCCCTGGTTTTTACTTCCACAAAAACAATTTCACCATTTTTCAACTCTTTGGCGATAATATCAATTTCTCCCAATCTTCGGCCGAGATTATTTTGAAAATTGCGATCTAAAATTTTATAGCCGTTATTTTGGAGAAATTTGGTGGCGGCATCTTCGCCGAGATTGCCTAAATTTTTAGTTTCAGTAGTCATAAATATATTATAGCAGATTTATAATTTACGAAAATACGAATTAAACTAAATTACTAATTCGTACTTTCGCTAGATTCGTATTTTCGTAAGGATAACAAAAAAACACCCCTTCCTAGGTGCCTCTAAAATCTAATAAAATAATAAAATTCTCCAACTTCACCCGCCCGATTACGCATTAGGTATGGTAACCAGGCGCTTCAAACGCCCGAAATAAAAATTATAGGCTGGAAGCGCCCGGTGTTTGTCATGTATTAACATATAATACGGAAATTTTTTAGCCCGGGTGAGAGGCATCGAAATTATGATATATATGTATTTTATATACATGCCACTGTTTTTAAGCATTTCCTGACTTTTTTTTAATGCTTCTTTTTCTACCGTCCTCTGGTACTTGACCTTTTTTTATGAAAGAACTAACTTTTTATTTTTTGTTTTTGTTTAAAAAGTTTTTATGATGTGTCCTCTTGAAAGTATAGTTTTATTTATAATCTCAAGCGGACACACCAATTTTTGTTTTTGTTTTGGGTCTCCAAGGTCAGAAATCTTGGAGCGATCTCGACGCGTTGGTCGAGATACTTGGACAGCAGAATAGTTTTCAATCGTAAATAGGGGGAAATTACGATTGAAAACTATTCTGCCATGCTTTTATTCGCATGTGCGCATTCGCCCGCCTCGACTCGCGGAAACCGCTTGTCGACGCGAGGTGGGTAGTGCGCCATTCGCATACAGTTTTTAATGTTCACTATACAACTATTATAGCAATAAAATAGACTAAAGTCAATGCGATAAACGCTAAAATATCTTATCTAAGCCAAAAAACAGGATTATTTAACTTACTAGGAATGTTTATGCGAAAAATTAAAAAACTGAATATCTATAAAACAAATCTCTTTTTCTGATATCTTTCTGGAGTTATCCACAGGTTATTCAGATAATCGATCTAAGACTGAAAATAGTGTAGTTTTAGTAGTTCCAATGACTAATTTATTCCCAATAATCGCATAATCTATGGCATAATCATCAGCTGAAGTGATATTTGTATAGCGAACGGCATGATTTTTATATGTAACAGGAGAGAAGATACTTACAGAAGGCGGAGCTATGGTTGGATAAAGTGGGGATAAGCTAGCTGGAAGATTTTTTTCTTCTTTTGTTAACGCAGTTTTCATAAAATTATCATTCAATACTGTTAATAGCAAGCCAAATCTAGTTTTGTCGCCGTAATTATAGATATAAAAACTGAAATCTTGACCTATTTGAGTGGATATGTCTGCTGGTAAATTTAAGTCTAAAATTGAAGAAAAATCCTGAAAAGTGACAGGAGTATTAGTTTCGTCTGTTATTAAAAATTCAAAAACACCTATTTCATTAGTGGCTAAAACTTTAGAGGCATATTCATTAAGCGTTGATTTTAGATTTTCAGAGTTAGCTTGAGATAGATTAAATTGCAGATAGTTGGAATTTTGAGATGAAATAGTTGGTATTGGATCGGTTGTCGGTGGTAGCTCATTTTCTGGCAAAATTTCAGCAGGTTCATTTATAGTTAGGTTTTTTTCTAAGGGAGTTGATAGGCGTGTCATCCAAAAATAATATCCTCCAGCACTAGCGATTAGAATTATAAAAATTATAATTGCAATAGTAATTGCCTTGCCAATACCGTGATGTGGTTCGACAATATTTTCTTTTGGAATTTCTTGAAAAGTTTTTTGAGTAGTTGGTTGAGAATTTTTTGGTATTTCTTGTGGTGCGATATTTATTTTTTCTTTAATTTTTGGGACACTAATTGATCTTGGTGCAGGCGTGGGAATCTCTTTTGGTTTTTCGACAGCTATTTTTTTTGGTAGTTCAATAGATTCATCAAAATAAAGTGGCTCGTTTTTTGGTTTTGCAATCGGAGGAGCAAAACTAGCTGTTTTTTCAGGACTTTTTGGTGGTTCTGGACGAAAGAATGGCCCATTTTTTTCCGGAGAAACGCTTTGTGGTTTTGCATCAAAAGAAAATTCTTTTTTTGGTTGGATAGTTTCGATTTTAATTTCTTTTTTGAGAGAAGGATTTTGCAATTCCTTCAGATCTTCTTTCATAGTATGAATAGGAAAATCTTCCAATTTAAAATTATCTTCACTGAGATTTATTTTCTCGTCATTTGCCTGATTTTTGTTTTTTGGATCATTTGATCCTTTTGAGTTTAGTCCAAACATTTTATTAAAAAATAATTTTTATTTTATTGAAATATTATTCGTAGATTCGCATGTCATTCGTAGTTTCGCATTGCTATTGTTATTTTACAATAGATTTTAAAATTTGGGAAATGGGATTTATCAACAAATTAAAAAAGCGGAGTGATTATTGCATCACCTCCGCTTTTTTAATTATGTCATTCCTGTGAAAACAGGAATCTAGTCGCAAAGTATTAAGTTTTTACACTGGATCCCCGTTTTCACGGGGATGACAAAGTAGAGTTATTCCTTATTCACATTCTTCATAGTCAAGCTTATTTTTCCTTGAGCATCAATTTCCTTGACGCGTACGGGAACAATTTGGCCAACTTTCAAGTAGTCTTCTACATTTTCTACGCGTTTGTCGGCAATTTCGCTGACATGAATGAGGCCGTCTTGTCCTGGGAGAAGTTCGACGAAAGCGCCGAAAGCCATAATTTTGACAACTTTAGCTTGGAAAATTTCTCCCGCCTTGACTTCGCGAGTGAGATTATTGATCCATTCTTGGGCTTTTTCAGCAGATTGTTTGTCAACAGAAGTGATGAAAACGGAGCCATCGTCTTCGATGTCAATTTCCACCCCAGTTTCATCAATAATTTCATTGATAATTTTTCCGCCAGTACCGATGACATTTCTGATTTTGTCAGGATTGATATGCATAACGATAATGCGTGGAGCATATTGGGACATCTCCGGATTTGGAACAGCGATAGTGGCTGTGATTTTTTCCAAAATTTCCATACGATTCTTTTGAGATTGAATAAGAACGGCTTCTAACATTGGAATTGTCACTCCATCGAGTTTCACGTCCATTTGAAGAGCGGTAATCCCTTCGGTTGTTCCGGCAGCTTTGAAATCCATGTCGCCATAGTGATCTTCAAGTCCTTGAATGTCTGTTAGGACTTTGAATTTTTGATTATCTTTTTGATCAACGATAATTCCCATAGCAATTCCGCTGACTGGGCGTTTGATTGGTACACCAGCATTCATAAGAGAAAGAGTAGAACCGCAAGTAGAAGCCATTGAGGAAGATCCATTGGAAGAAAGCGTTTCACTCATAAGCAAAATTGTGTAGGGGAATTCTTCCTTAGAAGGTAAAACTGGCACAAGAGCTTTTTCAGCGAGTGCGCCGTGGCCGATTTCTCGTCGGCCTGGACCTCGCATTGGTCGTACTTCTCCGACTGAGTATGGCGGGAAATTATAATAGTGGATATATCTTTTTTTAGTGTCCACTTCCATTGTGTCGATTATCTGTTCTGCTCCCGGAGCGCCAAGAGTTGTCACTGTGAGCGCTTGAGTTTCTCCGCGAGTGAAAAGTCCGGTACCGTGAGTGCGTGGCAAAATTCCTACTTTGCACTCAATATGACGAATTTCTTCTAGTTTTCGTCCATCTGGTCGCATTTCTTTTTCTAGAATATTTTGATGTACAATTTCGTCAGACACTTCTTCAGACACAATACCCGCTATTTCTTTGAGTTTTTCCACTTCATCCGGATAAGTTTCTTTGATGAAAGTAGAGATTTTTTCATTAATAGCTCCAGTTTTTTCTTCGATAACTTTTTTGTCTTTGTCATAAAGCGCTTCAGCTAGCCCTTCTGAAAGAAGCATTTCTTTAATCTTATTTTCAAATTCCTCTGTTCCTTTGACAAGCGCTGGCTCAGATTTAACTTTGCCAATTTCTTTTTGAATTTGTCCAACAAATTCTGAAATTTTTCCAATGGCTTCATGAGCAAATTTGATTGCTTCGATCATTTCTGATTCCGGAACTTCTTTGGAAGCACATTCAATCATATTTATTTTGTCTTGTGTTCCACTGACAAGAAGATCAAGTGACCCATCAGTCAATTCTCCATTGACTGGGTTCAAAATTAATTCTCCGTTTAATTTTCCAACACGAACGGCGCTAACTGGTCCATTCCAAGGAATGTTGGAAATGGAAAGCGCGGCCGAGGCAGCGATTATGGCAATCACATCCGGATCATTTTCTCCGTCATAGGAAAGAACGGTGCAAACTACTTGCACATCATTTCGCATTCGAGAGTTGAAAAGCGGTCGCACTGTTCGATCCACTGCGCGACCAGACAAAATTGCGTCGTCACTTGGACGACCTTCGCGTTTGATAAATCTCGAACCTTTGATTTTTCCAGCGGCATAGTATCTTTCTTCAAAATCTACCATTAACGGAAAATATCCGCTGATTTTTGAAGCAGACTTGCTCATAACAGCTGTAGCTAGCACAACTGTGTCACCATAACGAGCCGTCACAGCTCCGTTAGCTTGACCGGCCAAAAGACCGGTTTCGATTTCCAAAATCCGTCCCCCGATTTGAAGGGACCATTTTTTTTGTTCCATTTCGTATTAGCCTTACGCTAATGACATCAAGAGTAAAGTCAAAAATTAGTATTCAATATTTTTGTCATCCTGAACTTGCCGTGCCTCGCCAGCAGGCGGGTTTCAGGATCTGTTTTTTGAGATGCTGAAATAAATTCAGCATGACAATGGAGCTTAAATATAAATTTTTGAGCTTACTGACGCATTAACTAGAGACTTTATTTATTATTAAATTACATTATTTAGTAGTTAAACTCTAGCTTGTTTTGGGGGTTTTGTCAATAAAATTAAAATCCATGTCAACATTAAGTAAGAATGTCA
>DHFM01000073.1:540-16908 GCA_002400405.1 Candidatus Moranbacteria bacterium UBA4824 | reverse complement strand
TTTAATCGTTGACCGCGAATTTGATTTTAAAATTTATCAGAAAAACAAAAAGTTTCTGGGTGTTATTTTTGACACTGATGCAATAGATGATTTCAAAAAAGAAGCGGAAAAACACAATGGTAGTTTTGTAGTTTATTGTTTTTCTTATAATGAGGCAACGCCAGAAAAGGAATTTAAGGGACTGAAAAACAAATATATTTTAAAGCCAATCCCGGCAGTTATCTTGCGTATTTATTTAGAAATTTTCAAAAAATAAGCTATGTTAATGAACTTACAATTAAAAGAATATCAAGACGAGAAAGTTGAAGAATTGAAAAATAAAATCAATGAGCTTTTGGAATTGGATGGAAACAAGCTTTGTATTTTTGAAGCTCCGACTGGTTCTGGAAAAACGATAATGACCGGTGAGTTTTTGAAGCGACTCGTTAATCCACTCGATCGAGAAGATGACAAGCAGTTTTCGTTTATTTGGATTTGTGTTCGTGATTTACATGATCAAAGTAAAAAATCCCTAGAGCATAATTTCGAAAATATTTTTCGTTACTCATATTTTGAAGATTTGCAGAATAATATTATCGGAAAAAATGAAATTTTATTTTTAAATTGGGAAAAAATTTATAATCAAGACCGTGTTTATATTCGTGAGAATGAAAAAGGAAAAAATCTTTCTAATATTGTTGAGAATACTAAACAAGCAGGACGAGAAATAATTTTAATCGTGGATGAAAGTCATCACACTAATTTAGGGCCAAATGCAACAAGAGTGCGTGCAGATATTTCTGCAAAAATTACATTGGAAATTTCAGCCACACCAGTATTTAATGATCCAGATGGGCATGTGAAAGTTCACTTTGAAAAGGTTGTTGCGGAAGGGATGATTAAAAAAGAAATTGCTATCAACCCAGAATTTAATAAATTTAAAGTTGATGGAAAAAGTAGTCGTGAAATGGTGATTGAAGCGGCAATTGAAAAAAGAAAAGAACTTATGGATGCTTATAAGGCCGAAGGAGGCGATATAAATCCACTTTTACTTATTCAATTGCCTAATTTACAGAAAGGTATTAATGATTTGGATAAAGATATTTTGACGGATGTTCAAAAAATATTAAAAAGAAAATATGATATTACTGAAGACAATGATCGTTTAGCTATTTGGCTTGCGGACAATAAAACTCCGAATTTGGTAAATATTGAAAAAGGAACAAATGAAGTTGAGGTTTTAATTTTTAAGCAAGCAATTGCTCTTGGATGGGATTGCCCGCGCGCTCAAATTCTAGTGATCTTTAGAGAAACTGAAAGTAAAGTTTTTTTACTTCAAACGGTTGGACGCATAATGCGCATGCCAGAATTTCATCATTATGAAAAACACACAGAATTAAACAAGGCGTATGTTTTTACAAATATTGGAGTAAGCGAAATAAAACTTGGAGATGAGATTGCTAAAGAATATTTTACTATTCAAGATGCAAAAAGAAATGATGCGGTTTATGCTGATTTGAATTTACCGTCAATTCATTTTAAAAGACAACGCGAAAAGACAAGACTGTCGGGTGAATTTTCAAAGATCTTTATGGATATTGCTGAAAAGTTGGATTTAAAAAATAATCTAAATTTAAAAAAAACGGAAATATCAAATGAAGTAATTGTTGATGGAAAAATAATCAATATCGATAAGGCTAGAGCGATTGAGCATTCAATAATGAATTATCATTCTCCGGATACAGAAATACAAATGTATTATGACTTATTTTGCAAAGCTAGTACGGGAGAATTTGCAACCTTTGATTCAATGGATCGCATAAAAAGTGCACTTAATAAATTCTTTACGCGAGTGATGAAATTTGAGAATGATGACCCTGCTTTTTATAAGATTATTTTAAATCCAGACAATATCGAGGAAGTTGGTAAAACATTAACAATGGCTCGCGAAGAATATAAACGAACTATTGTTGCGAAAGATGAAGAAAGAGAGATTGAAAATTTAATTTGGAATGTTCCCAGAATAATTAGTTATAATAGTAAATACAAGGCAAGAAATTATAAAAAATCCATAATGATTCCGTATTATTCAAAATTTGTAGAAAATAATCAGACAAACTTGTTTGGCGGTTATGAAGAGGACAGCAAAGTTGAAACTGAATTTATTGATTATCTTGATAAAGCAAAAAAAGTTGAATGGTGGTTTAAAAATGGACAGGGCGAAATTAATTATTTTGCCGTTCCTTATATCGATAAAAATAGGAAGAAATCAGCCTTCTATATCGACTTTATTGTGCAATTGAAAAATGGCGATGTTTGGCTTTTAGATACAAAAAAAGGTCAAACGGCCGAAAGTGCGAAAGAGCGAGCAGAGGGATTGGCAAAATATATTAAAGATCAGAAAAAGAAAAGCAAAAAACTTTTTGGTGGAATTATTATACCAGTTGATAATCAATGGCGATATAATGATAGTGAGAAGTATGAATATAATCTAAGTGATCTGAAAGAATGGAAGTTTTTGGATTTAAATTAAATTATGTAATTAATTACTTACATCAAAAAATAATTTCAACTTGGCGCGCAAAAAATAGTGGCGCATATGGCGGAAAATGGAGCTTCGCATAAAGCGCTGAAATCTCTTGGGCTTCCTATGACCGAAATTCAAGAAGGGGAATATAAAAATGACGACGGAAGTGTTTTGGCGAAGAGGCTGAGGGTGGAATTGACTAAGGAGTAGGCAAGACTGCATAATTTCCTCAGCTCGCGAGGGCTGGTTTTTTTGAAATAAATCGGGGCACTTGACAGTAATATTTAGTGTGGTAATATTATACCACAAGGATAAATATTAAGATAAAATAAATGAAAATAAATGAAAACTTGAAAAAATTCGGAGAATTTCTATATGAACTCCGAATAAAAAAAGAACTTACTTTGCGGGAAATGTGCCGAAAAGTGAATTATGATCCCAGCAATTGGAGCAAAATTGAAAGAGGGAAAATATCTCCGCCATCTGACAAAAAAACACTGGAACTTTGGGCGAAAACATTGGGACTGAAAAAAAGCGATAAAAAATTCAATGAATTTATCTATAAAGCCAATATCGCGCAAGGAATCATCCCTTTTGAAATTATGGAAGAAAAAGAATTGGTGGCGGCTCTTCCGGCATTTTTCCGAACGCTCAAAAACCGAAAACCTACCAAGGAGGAAATTGACAATATGATTAACTTAATAAAAAATGGTTAATTCATATATTGCCGATAATATTGCTAAAAAATTTGAAGTTTCTTCTTTGGCCGCAGAATTAGCGCTAAATGATTTGAATAATTACTCTAAATGATTACATAATTAATTACTTACATTAAAATAAGATTCTTAAAACCCTAGATATCCAATGTCAAGAAACTCCCGCGGGTAATTATAAGTTAGAAGATGGAAGAGAAATAGAAAGACTTTTGTTTGAATTGACTAAAAACTAAATTAAAAGGACAATATAGATATGATTGCAAAACTAACGGGGAAAATTGAATATTTGAAAAGCAACTATGCGGTGGTGGATGTGAATAGTATTGGGTATAAGGTATTTTTGTCAGCTTATACTTTTGGGAAAGTGGCAGGGATGCCGGAAGTTAGCTTTTTTATTCATACCTATGTGCGTGAAGACACTTTGGCGCTTTATGGTTTTTTGTCAGAAGATGAACTTGAAATGTTTGAACTTTTGATTTCAATTTCGGGCATTGGACCAAAGGCGGGAATGGGAATTCTTTCGATTGCGACACCCAAAACAATCAAGACTGCCATCCTCAACGAAGACCCATCCATTCTCACCAAGGTTTCCGGCATTGGTAAAAAAACCGCTGAGCGGGTTAT
Organism: Candidatus Moranbacteria bacterium UBA4824; assembly: GCA_002400405.1. GTDB lineage: Bacteria > Patescibacteriota > Minisyncoccia > Moranbacterales > UBA2206 > UBA2206. Next base: position 13,062 of record DHFM01000073.1, on the reverse strand, counting down.
TTTAGAACTTCGAAACAAGGTGGCGGATATGACCACTGGTGAAAAAGAAGAAGCGACGATTGACTCGGATGCGATTGAAGCTTTGCTCACTATGGGATACTCTGTTACTGAAGCACGCGACGCTCTCAAGGTTGTTCCATTAGATGTAAAAGATGTGGGGCAGAGAGTGAAGATGGCGCTGAGGAATTTGGGATCCTTACGAAATACGAATTAATACGAATGTACGAAAAATCATGAGTAATAATTTTCTTCAATCAAATGAATGGCGGAAATTTCAAGAAGCAGTCGGACATAAAACCTTTGAAATTACCTCATCCGCCCTACGGGCACCTTCTCCTTATAAAGGAGAAGGGGATTTTTATTTTTTGGCCAGCATAGTTGAGCATAATTTGCCGATAGTTGGAAAATATTTTTATATTCCACGTGGTCCTGTTATTTGTCATCCTGAACAAGTTTTGGGATCTGATTCAGAGATGCTGAAACAAGTTCAGCATGACATGGAAAAATTAATTGATTTAGCGAAAAAAGAAAAAGCGGGATGGATTAGGATTGAGCCGGAAAATGAGGAAGTTCTAGAAAAAATCAGAAAGACACTCGGTGTCTCAAGAGGACACCAAGTGTCTAAAGGCTATAAAATTGTTAAAGCTCCGCATGATATGCAACCCAAAGAGACTTTGATAATGGATATTTCAAAATCAGAAGAAGAAATTTTGGCGGGGATGAAAAGTAAGACACGCTATAATATTAAATTAGCAGAGAAAAAGGGAATAAAAATTTTCAACAATTGTCATCCTGAACAAGTTTTGGGATCTGATTCTAATTCAGAGATGCCGAAACGAGTTCGGCATGACAAGGATTTTTACATTGAAGAATTTTTGAGGCTGACAAAAATAATGTCTGAAAGACAGGGGATCGTTACACATGACGAAAATTATTATCGAAAGATGTTTGAAGTAATTCCGAATAATATCATAAAATTGTATGTAGCCGAATATGAAGGGAAAATTATCGCAGCTAATATTGTGATTTTATACGGCGACACTGCTTATTATTTACATGGAGCATCAGATGATAAATATAAAAATCTGATGGCTCCGCATCTTTTGCAGTGGCGTCAAATTCAAGATGCGCGTGAAGCTGGATGTGAAAAATATGACTTTTGCGGAGTGAAGGTGAGTGATAAAAAAGGAAGATCATGGGAAGGGATAACGAGATTTAAGCTTGGGTTTTCACCCAAGACTAGACCTATTGAATTTCCGGGAAGTTATGATATAGTTATTAGCCCGGTGAGATATTGGGTATATAGAGTTATTCAGAAAACTAAGAGTTTTGTTAGATAATTATTGATGTGCAATTTTTAATTTTTAATTTTATAATTCTTAAATAAATTCTAATTTTTAATGTTTAAAAATTAAGATTTAAAGTTTATTTATAAAATTAAAAATTATAAAAATTAAAAATTTATTATTAAGCGATTTATTCCGCAGAATATAAAAAATATTTATCATTTTTTCCAAGCTATCTTGGCGAATTTGATTTATAAGTTTCCGTCCAGGAAGATTAAGATAATTGGTGTGACAGGAACTAATGGAAAAACTACGACTGTGCAGATGATCACAAAAATTTTGGAAGAATCGGGTGCGCGAGTGGCGATGGCTTCGACGATTAATTTTAAGCTTGCGGAAAAAGAGTGGGTCAATGCCACAAAATTCACCACCCTTTCCAGTTTTCAAGTGCAAAAATTTATCGCGCGAGCGGTAAAGGCTAATTGTGAATATTTAGTTTTGGAAACCTCGTCGCATTCCTTGGATCAAAAAAGAGTCTGGGGAGTAAAGTATGATACAGCCGTGATTACCAATGTCACGCGTGAGCATCTAGACTATCACAAGACAATTGAAGAATATCGCCAAGCGAAACTCAAGCTTTTTAAAAACGTAAAAAATGCGGTGGTGAATTTGGATATGGAAAAACCGGAAACTTTTTTTCATTTTAATAATGAAAAAAAGTTAGTATATAGTAGTAAGTATAATGTAGAAAGTATTTCATATAAAGAATTAAAAAATAAATATAATAATTTAGAAATAATAAACGCTGAGAATATTAAATTAGAAATTGATACTTCTAAATACTTTATACATAATACTTCATATATAATACATCTTCCGGGATTGTTTAATGTGGAAAATGCGCTGGCTGGGACTTGCGTGGGGTTAGTGTATGATATTTCACCGGAAGTTATTAGAACTGCCTTGGAAAAAATTCAGGGCGTGCCGGGGAGGATGGAAAAAGTGCCAAATAACAAAGGCCTTGAAATTATCATTGATTATGCTGTGACGCCGGATAGTTTGGAAAAAGTGTATGAGCTTATAAATAAAATTAAAAATAATTGTCATCCTGAACTTGTTTCAGGATCTGATTCAGAGATGCCGAAACAAGTTCGGCATGACAGCCGTAAAATTATCTCAGTCCTTGGTTCCTGCGGAGAACGTGATCGGGGCAAGCGTCCGATGATGGGGGAGATAGTTTCGCGCTACGCGGATTATGTAATTATTACTAATGAAGATCCTTACGGCGAAGACCCAGATCAAATTATTAATGAGGTCTTAAGTGGAATAAAAAACAAAAAACTTGGTGAGAATTTATTTCGAATTATGGATCGCCGAGAGGCAATCAAAAAGGCCCTGCAAATTGCGCGTCCCGGAGATATTTTTGTCATCACCGGTAAGGGCGCGGAAGAGGTGATGGCGATTGGCAAGCAGAGAATTCCGTGGAATGAGAAGAAAGTGATCTTGGAAGAATTGGAGAAGTTAAATTAGATTTTACTGTGAAGACACGCCGTGTCCAATTGGACACGGCGTGTCTTGTTTTTCGAGAAATAAATTTTACCCAAGAATTCTTGCAAGAGCTAGAGTGAAGATGACACCAAGAATTCCGCCAACAATCACTTCGGAAATTCGGTGGCCCATTCGCTCATGAAGACGAGGAAATTGGTCTTCGTTTATGTTTAGTTGTCTGATAAGCATATTGAGATAACGCCCTTGATCGCCCATATACATACGAAGTCTGGCAGCGTCATCAATCACGATGATGGCAAGCGCGACTGCGACAGCGAAAGCACCAGAATCAATTCCTTCATAGTATCCAACAGAAGTGGCCAGTGACATGATGAATCCAGTGTGAGCGCTTGGCATATGGCCGTGCGTCATAGCATATTGAATGTTCCAACCATGCTTCATTGAATAAACTATAAATTTTATTATCTGCACTACACCTCCAACAAACATCGGGATTAGAAAAACATAATATGGTTTGAAAATATCCATAAGAATAAATTAATTGTTAACTTGTATAAACTATAGCATAATTTAGTGATTTTACATAGGAACTAAAAAATGCTAGAATTTAGACATAACTAACTAATAATAAAAATATGGGAATAGGAATAATTTTATTGGGCATTGTAGTTGTTGTTGTGATTGCAATAATCGCGATGTATAACGGGCTAATTACCCTCAAAAACAGAGTAGATGAAGCTTGGAGTGATATTTCGGTGCAACTCAAAAGGCGTTATGATTTAATTCCAAATCTGATTAGCACAGTCAAAGGCTATGCGGCGCACGAAAAAGAAGTGTTTGAAAAAGTGACACAGGCGCGAACCCAAGCTATGAATGCTGGGACAACTCAAGAAAAAGCTGAAGCAGAAAATATGCTCAGTGGAACTTTGAAATCTTTGTTTGCTGTGAGTGAAAACTATCCAGACTTGAAAGCTAATCAAAACTTTTTGGAACTACAAAGAGAACTTACTGACACGGAAGACAAGATTATGGCTTCTCGTCGATTCTACAACGGTAATGTGCGCGATTTCAATACAAAACTGCAAGTTTTCCCAACTAACATGATTGCCGGAATGCTTAACTTTACCGCTCGAGAATTTTTTGAAATGGACGAAAAGGAAAAAGAGCCAGTAGAGGTAAAGTTTTAAGCTATTTATGATTACTTTAGGAATAAAAAAATTAATAGAGGATAATGTTCTTGGTTTCTCTACTGTTAATAAAAGTGGCAAGCCACATTCTGTTGCAGTAGCTTGTTGTAAAGTTTTTGGCAATAAAATTATTATTACAAATACTCATGTCAGAGAATCTCTAGGGAATATAAAAAACAATAAAAATGTTTCTTTGGTTGTATGGAATAAGGAGTGGGAAGAATCTTGTATTGGTTTTTCATTTAAAGGCATAGCGGAAAATCACACTTCGGGGAAGTGGTTTGATTTTGTAAAAAATATGCCAGACAACAAAGGTTATAATGTGAAAAGTGCAATTGTTATTAAGGTTAAAAAAATTAAAAAACTTCTTTCGTAATGGCTACTTTATACAATCAATCGGACAAAAATACTCGTCTTACCTGGCTTTATATCACCGGTTTTTTAGTGTTTGTGATTGGGGTAGGGTATGTTTTTGCCGGGGCGATGGGCAACAGTACAATACTGTACATTGCAGTTATTTTTTCTATCGTGATGAGTTTTGCCTCTTATTGGTGGAGCGACAAAATTGTCCTGGCAATGAGTGGAGCAAAAGAGGTAAAGCATAGTGAAAATCCGGAGATTTATCATCTCGTGGAAAATATTTGCATCACGGCGGGACTGCCAGTGCCAAAAATATATATAATTCAAGATTCAGCAATGAATGCTTTTGCCACGGGGCGTGATCCAAAGCATGGTGTAATTTGTCTTACCACGGGAATAATTTCCCGCTTGGAAAAAACAGAACTCGAAGGCGTGATTGCGCACGAGTTGTCGCATATTGGCAATCGCGACATTTTACTTTCCACTGTGATTGTAATTCTTGTGGGTTTTGTCACGCTTCTAGCTGATTGGTTTCGCCACTGGGCTTTTTTTGGTGGACGCTCAAGAGACAACGATAGTGGAGGCGGACAACTTAAAATGATTTTGATAATCTTAGCAATTATTCTTTCGATCTTAGCTCCAATCGCATCAGTTCTGATGCAATTGGCAATCTCTCGTAAGCGAGAATTTTTGGCGGATGCAGATGGCGCACTTCTAACTCGCTATCCGGAAGGCTTGGCAAAAGCTTTGGAAAAAATTTCCACAGACACTGAACCGCTCGAAGCCGCCAACCGCGCCACCGCTCATCTTTTCATTGCTAACCCTTTCAAGGGGAAAAAAATGATGAAAATGTTTATGACCCACCCACCAATCGAAGAAAGAATAAAGGCATTGAGAGGGATGAATGTTTAATTGCTTGAAATAGTTTTAGAAAATTAGTTGGGATTGGTAGGCGGGCAGGCCCACCCACCAATTGAAGAACGTATAAAAGCTTTGCGGGGATGAATATGTAGTTGCAATTTTTTGATTTAATGTTAAACTTAAATAAGTAAATAATAATAAAAAAATATGGAAGAACAAAAAACACAAGAAGCGCCAAAGGAAGTGCCAAAAGCTAATTCAGCTGACGTAGAAAAAAATAAGTTGATGGCTATTATTGGATATATTATTCCGATTCTTTTCTTTATTCCTCTTTTGAATGAAGAAAGCAAGAAAAGTCCGTTTGCTAAGTTTCATGCTAATCAACAATTGGTGCTTTTGATATCAGCTATCGCAGTTAATATTGTCGGAACATTAATTCCTATTCTTGGCTGGTTTATAATCTTGCCTATTGGAAGTATCATAATATTAGTTGTTGCAATTATCGGTATAATCAACGCAGCTAAGGGCGAAATGAAAAAACTACCGATTATCGGAGGATTTGAAATTTTGAAATAGTTAGTAGTATCTTTATAAAACAGTCCTGAGAAATATTCGGGGCTGTTTTTGTTTGGGTTTTAATGATATGATTAGAATATAAAAAATTATTAACTATTTACGAAATTACGAATCAAGCTAAATTACTAATCCTTGCTTGTTTTAATTCGTACTTTCGTTTAATTCGTACTTTCGTAAAATTATGAAGAGAACAAAAATCGTAGCCACCATCGGACCCTCGACTGGCACTAAGGAAAAATTGAAAAAACTAATTAAGGCCGGAATGAATGTAGCCAGAATTAATTTTTCTCATGGCAACCATTCTTCTAATGGTAAACTTATAACCTATATCAAGGAACTTCGAGAAGAACTGAAAACTCCTATTGGAATTATTGCTGATCTTCAGGGTCCAAGAATTCGCACAGTAGTAAGCGAGGATATAAAGATAAAAAAGGGAGAATTTGTTCTGATTTCTGATTCATCAAAGAAAAATAATGCTGAATGTCAGATGTCAGAAAAAAAATGTTTTTCACTAGATTGGCCAGGAATATTGGAAAATATAAAAATCAAAAACGAAATTTTGATTGAAGATGGGCTTATCAAACTCAAAGTAGTTGGCAAAGAAAAAAACTTTATCAGAGCACAAGCAATAGATGAGGGGGTAATAAAAAATCACAAGGGAGTCAACATTCCTGATACTAATTTAGAAACGGGAGCAGTAACAAAAAAAGATTTGGAAGATCTTATGTTTGCACTATCACAAGATGTCGAATATATTGCACTTTCTTTTGTTAGTAATGCGAGCGAAATTATTAAAGTTAAAAATAGGATAAAAAAGATACTAGGTCGAACTGATCGGCTTCCTCAAGTAATTGCAAAAATAGAAAGAAAAGAAGCGATAAAAAATATTTCAGAAATAATTGAAGCATCCGATGCTATTATGGTGGCGAGGGGAGACCTTGGAATTGAAATGAAAGAGAGTAAGGTGGTGATATATCAAAAAGAGATTATTGCTGAATGCTTAAAGGCAGTGACTCCCGTAATTGTAGCCACTCAAATGCTAAATTCAATGATCGAAAATCCTCGTCCAACTCGGGCAGAAGTAGGGGATGTTTCTAATGCTGTAATCGATCACACTGATGCAGTGATGCTCAGTGGAGAAACAGCTAATGGTGAATATCCAATTCAATCAGTTGAGATAATGAGTGAAATCATAAATAATACCGAAAAATCTCCTTTTGATGATTTGGAGCATGGATTTTTAGGCGACAAAAACCAAAGCGCATCGGCCGCCATTGCACACAGTGCTCATGAACTTTTGAAAGACACCAAAGCCAAAGCAATTGTAGTGGCCAGTGTGAGCGGGTTTACGGCCAGAATGATTTCGCGTCATCGTCCGGAGAGTCCAATTTTTGTTATGACTAACAATGAAAAAACTCATCAGCAATTAAGTCTAATTTGGGGAGTACAAACATTCGTTTTGCCAGATTGTCAGACGATGGATGAACTCATCGACAAGTCGGTAGAGATTTTGAAAAAAGAAAAAGTAGTCAAGATTGGTGACAAACTAATTATCATCGCTGGCCGTCCACACAAAATTAAAGAGCATATGAGTTTGGTGAAGGTGGAGGAGGTGCGGTAATTTACAAAATTACGAATCGAGCGAAAATACGAATTACGAAAAATATTTTTAAAAGAACTGGTTTGTGCCAGTTCTTTTATTTTTTAATAAATATTCTTCGCTTACTTTTTCTTTCCGCAAGAAAAAGTAACAAAAAGAACTCTCAGCCGAGCTCACGCGCCAATAAATTCTTCGTTCTTCGGCTAAAATTTATAACTCTCCGCCAGCTGGCGGATCAAACAGGATAAATTTTTTAACGCCGACTCACTCGAATTTATAATGGCACGTTTTGCAAGGCTGAATTTAAATAAAAATCAATCAAAAATTTTATCGATAAAATTGAAGATGACGAAAAATTCTTTAATTAAGCCAAAAAAAGACATAAGTGATTGACTTTTGGCCCTGGCGGTGCTTTAATGCCTTAATTATCAGAAAACGGTCTGGTAATTGAAAGTTGTTTAAAAATAATTTTTAAAGAAGAAGAGGAGGTGTGCGATGGAAACAAAAAATACCATTGCGAACCGACGGCCAACACAACTTGAAATTGAAATTTCAAAAGGTATGGTCACAGTTAGCGAGGCAACTCGGAGGATTATCAATGCTGGTGGATTTTCAATTTTTCAGCGATTAATTGATGATCCAGATTATCTTGAGGCACTAATTAATTTTGACCAGAATTATTTTCCTGTGGTATTTAGTTATCCGGCGCTTTTGAGATGGTTTCAAGACAACAACCTCGAAAGGTTTCTGGATGGGGGAAGTCTGGAGAAACAAATTAGATGGCAGGCGGAAGAATTTTACGGTTACAGGAAATTAAGCGGTTTTTATTTGGGTAAAAATTTCAGAAGGAGAATTTTTGTTGAAGCTGATCGACTGCCAGCCATTAAGGCTGGACTTGAATCTGGTTGTATTAATTGGTTCCTTATTTTGTCTTCGTTTACGGAGCTTTATAGTGGTGAATTGACTGAGGCCGAATTCTTTTTCTTTTGGTTGTTAAGAAGATTTAAAGAGGATGGTTTCCGGATTTGGAATGAATCAGGGACGGATCGCTGGACAGGATTAACACTTGCCGAACTTTTGACGAGATGTAATCCGACCGAGCCGGAGGAATTTAATCTTGTTGCTTTTAAAAGCGATTGGATGGCTGAGACTAAAAGAATTCTCGGCAAAAAAAATCCTCCGCCGAAAGTCCAGTCCGATATTGTGCGAGTGGTTTTTACCAGCGATCTGCCGGATATTCCGGCGGATCAAAAAATCGTCAACAAAAATGGCGAGCTGGTGAAGCCAGAAAATCGCTCATATGTTTCGGCTATTTATGAAGGCGTGCGAGTTCTGTCTCACGCAGAAGGAATTGTCTTGGCGGCGCAGATGTTCGCCAAAGATAAAACTCACATTGCTTCCAATACTTGGGAGTGGAGGCGAGACTTGGTTGATCATCGGGATAAAAAAACAAATCCTGATGTTTCAGTAGCCCACGCTCACTCTAACGGCAGTGAGTTCCACCTCTCTTCCGGCCGTGCCGACTACTCCTTCGGCAGCCACCGCCTGCGTCTCGCCCTATAGGACTTCGGGAGATTTCCGCCAACGGCGGAAGGATTCTGGATTTCTGGATAAATTTCACCCCGCAATAGAGATATTGCGGGGCTTTTTTATAATAAAAAATAATTAGATTAAAAATTTCAACAAAATACTTTTTTGTGGTATAATAAATTCATGAAACATGTAGCATAAAACATGAAACAATAAAAAAATAAAATAAAATAAATTTAAAATAAATAATATAAAAAACTTTGTCATGCTGAATTTATTTCAGCATCAATCAGATCCTGAAACCCGCCTGCCGGCGAGGCACGGCTAGTTCAGGATGACATAGGGTAAACAAAACAAAATGTTAAAAAGAAAAAAACAAATCAAGAAAAATAAAAAAGATGCTTTTGTGCTTTGGTTTTCAGAACTCGGAATTGGCGACATTGAATTTGGTGGAGGAAAGAATGCTTCGCTCGGAGAGATGTATTCTAATTTGAAAGGCAAGGGGATAAAAGTACCAAATGGTTTTGCCATTACTTCCAAGGCATATCGTTATTTTATCTCGGAAAATAATCTGGATGGAAAAATTAAAAAAATTCTGAGAGGATTGGACACTGGCAGTATGGTGAATTTGGCCAAGCGGGGACATCAAATTCGCGAACTAATTCTTTCCGCTCAATTTCCAGAAGATTTGCGCAATGAAATTGTGGAAAATTATGCCAAACTCTCTAAAGAATATGCCAGACACAAAGATTTTCGCATTACTTGGGACAAGGATGATCACACTAATCATTTTGCAGGTGGAGTGGATGTAGCGGTGAGATCTAGCGCCACAGCCGAAGATTTAGTGGACGCCTCTTTTGCTGGACAACAAGAATCATATTTGAATATTGTCGGGGAATATAATCTTTTGGAATCAGTTAAGAAATGTTTTGCTTCACTTTTTACTGATCGCGCCATATCATATCGCGTAGACAAAAAATTTGATCATTTTGCGATTGCTCTTTCAGTGGGCGTGCAAAAAATGATTCGCTCAGACGAAGCGGTGAGTGGCGTGATGTTTACTATTGATACTGAAAGTGGTTTTCAAGACGCGGTAGTCATTAATGGTTCATGGGGGTTAGGAGAAAATATTGTCAAAGGCAAAGTGACACCGGATGAATTTATCGTGCATAAGCCAACCTTAAAAGATGGTTTCAAGTCAATTATTGGCAAGAAGATGGGAAGCAAGGAGAATAAATTAATCTATAGTGTCGGCGGAAATTCTTCTACGCAAAATGTTTTGGTGCCGATGGAAGATCGCAAAAAATTCGCGCTTACTGACGAAGAGGTTTTGCAACTTGCTCAGTGGGGAACAAAAATTGAAGAACACTACAAAAAACCGATGGATATTGAATGGGCCAAAGATGGTCGAAACAACGAACTCTATATCGTTCAGGCCCGACCAGAAACAGTAGAATCACAAAAAGACAAAAACTTTTTGGAAGAATATATTTTGCGGGCAAAAGGAAAATTACTTTGCCAAGGTTCAGCGGTGGGTGGAAAAATCGGACAAGGCCAAGCGAATGTTATAAAAAATGTGGCAAAAATTGCCCAGTTCAAAAAAGGCCAAGTGCTTGTCACGGAAATGACTGATCCAGATTGGGAACCAATTATGAAAATAGCCAGCGCCATTGTCACAAATTCTGGTGGCAGAACTAGTCACGCTGCCATTGTGAGTCGAGAATTGGGAATTCCGTGTATCGTGGGAGTGGGAAATGCGACGCATGCCATAAAAGACGGACAAAATGTCACCGCTAGTTGCGCTGAAGGAGAAGAAGGTAAGATTTATGATGGAATGCTAAAATATGAAATCAAAAGAACGAATCTTAAGCATCTTCGAAAAACCAAAACAAAAATAATGATGAATGTTGGCAACCCTGATCAAGCTTTTGATCTTTCATTTATCCCAAATGACGGCGTAGGATTGGCAAGAGAAGAATTTATCATTACAGAGTATATCAAAATTCATCCAATGGCGCTTAAGCATTTTGAAAAAATAAAAGACAAGGACGAAAGAAGAAAAATAGAGGAAATTACCCAGGGCTATCCAAACAAGGAAGAATTTTTTGTGGATAAATTGGCCGAAGGTATTGGTCGAATTGGCGCCGCTTTTTTTCCAAAAGATGTGATTGTTCGAATGAGTGATTTCAAGACTAACGAATATTCCACGCTGATTGGTGGGAAAAATTTTGAACCAGCCGAAGAAAATCCAATGATTGGTTGGCGTGGAGCTTCACGCTATTATGACAAAGATTATGTGGATGGATTTGAGTTGGAATGTCGCGCTTTCAAAAAAGTGCGAGAGGTGATGGGACTTACCAACGTCAAAATTATGATTCCGTTTTGTCGAACAATAGAAGAGGGAAAAAAAGTTTTAGCTCAAATGAAAAAGCATGGGCTGGAGCGAGGCAAAAAAGGATTGGAAGTCTATGTGATGTGTGAAATTCCATCCAACGTTATTTTAGCGCATGAATTTGCCAAAATTTTTGACGGCTTTTCTATTGGGTCTAATGATCTTACTCAACTAACTTTAGGAGTAGATCGAGATAGCGCCAAAGTTGCCCATGTATATGATGAGCGCAATGAAGCGGTCAAAGAACTTATCCGTCAAGTGATCAAAAAAGCGCACATTGCCAAAAGAAAAGTTGGAATTTGCGGACAAGCGCCATCAGATTTTCTTGATTTTGCCAAATTTCTAGTGGAAGAAGGCATTGATTCAATTTCTCTCAATCCTGACACAGTTATCAAAACTACCATTGAAATTGGGAAGATGGAGAAATAGGAGAATAAAAATGAGAAAAAAAATTTCACTTAAAAAAACTCATACAATAATAATTTCCGATCTTCATCTTGGTTCTTCAGTGAGCCAGCCAAAAAAAGTTTTGGAAATGTTGAAAAAATATTCCTTCAGAAAACTTATTCTTCTGGGGGATATTTTTGACAGCTTGGATCTTCGACATTTTTCTGAAGATTCGCTAAAACTCATTTCTTATATCGGAAAAATATCCAAAGAAAAAAAAGTTCGTTGGATTCAAGGTAATCATGACGCAGATTTGTCGGAAATTTTTAGCGCTTTTTTAGGCGCGCAAGTTTTTCGATAAACTTATTCTTGGCAATACAAGCAAGAAAAATATTTAGCTATTCACGGTCATCAATTTGATAGATTTTTAGTGAATAATACTCTACTTAGCCATCTAGCCACTAAGATCTATAATTTTATCCAAAAATTTGATTCTAAAGAAAAAAAATTTAGTCATTTCATCAAAAGAAAAAGCAAAGGCTGGCTTCATCTTTCCGAAAAAGTTTCCAATTCAGCTATCGCATACGCTCAAAAACATCAAGCTAAATATATTTTTTGTGGGCATACCCACAGAGCAATGAAGAAGGTAAAATATGGAATAAGATATTACAATTGTGGTTGTTGGACGGATGTGCCATGCACTTACATTACAATTTTGGAAAATAAGGTGGAGATTTTTGAATGTTAGAAAACATTGATTTTTTCTTTTTTTCCTGTTAAATTACAAATGAGGCGGTTGGCCTCATTTTAGATATTTGGAAGAGTCGCATTGCG
>DHFM01000073.1:0-495 GCA_002400405.1 Candidatus Moranbacteria bacterium UBA4824 | reverse complement strand
GTTCGAATCTCACCGCCTCCGCCAATAATTAATTCAGGAATAAAAATATTTTTTTTAAATCACTGTTTGGAAAATTAGAGTTTTGTGTTAAGCTTTAATAGAAAAATATTTAGCAAATTTAATTAAATAAATAAAATATATGAAAAAAATAGTTGGGATCGTGTTGGGAATTGTCATTTTAATGGGAGGAGTTTTTCTTTTCATGAAAAATCAAAAACCAGCGGAGGATGATGCTCAGGTAGTTTTGGAAAAAACAAGCGATATTTCCAAACAGTATGTGGTGTTGCGTTATCAAACAGACAATGTTCTTTCGAACGCAGAAAAATTTGCTGATTATGACGCATGGAACAAGGAGATGACAAGCATAATTCAACAATGGAAAACATTAGAAGCTGATTCTTCGGTTTTAGAGAAAGCTTCCGCCAAGATGAGTGAAGAAAAAACGAGTTTCAATTTAGTGCCTCAAGTTTTGGCCTATACCAAAGAAGAAGTGAC
>DHFM01000048.1:5832-17227 GCA_002400405.1 Candidatus Moranbacteria bacterium UBA4824 | reverse complement strand
TGACATTACTACTTATTTATGACAAAATCTTGGTGGGTGTGGATAACTTTTAATATAAAAAACAGAGCTATTTTTGCTCTGTTTTAAAATACTTTTTTAACCTAAAAGCTATTCCACTACCGCCTTAATCCTTCGCACTCCCGCAGAAGAACTTTCTTCTTTTTTAATTTTGAAAACACCTTTAATGTCACCGGTGTTTCGGACATGCGGACCGCCACAAATCTCGCGACTAAAAGGAGCGAGTCCTGAACTTGATTCAGGGTCTCCAATTGAATATACTTTCACTCGCTCACCATATTTATTCTCAAATGCTCCTTCTGCACCCTTCTTTCTCGCTTCGTCCAGTGTCATTTCTTCCATCACAACATCAGTCTTGGAATTAATTGCCAAATTAACATAATCTTCCACGGATTTTTTTTGCTCATCCGTCATTTTGTCGGAATATGAAAAATCAAAACGAATTCGTTCTTCGGTGATATTAGATCCTTTCTGATGAACATTTTCACTAAGGACACGTCGCAGTCCCGCCAGCATCAAATGCGTCGCAGTGTGCAATGCAGTTATTTTTTCACTATGATCAGCCAGCCCGCCCTTGAATTTTCCGGCTGACGCAGTTCTAGAAAGTTCCTGGTGTTTTTCTAGTTCTTTTTTAAATTCTTCCTCGTCTATTTCCAGATTATTTTCTTTAGCTAGTTCCCTAGTAAGTCCTAGAGGAAATCCATATGTAGCATATAATTCGAATACTGATTTTCCACTAATCATTGCCCTCTGTTCACTGCTTATTGTTTTTTCAAATTCCTTAAGTCCTTTTTCCAATGTCTTTCTAAATTTATTTTCTTCTTTTTCCAATTCTTCAAAAATATTTTCTGACTTCTCCAATAAATCAGGATAAGCATTTTGATAATATTGGATATAAATTTTAGCAATATCGGAGCAGAAGTTTTTTCCTATTCCAAGCTTGTGCGCAAATCTAACTGCTCGCCTAATCAGACGTCGCGTAAAATATCCTTGATCCTTATTAGATGGGCAAGCACCATCAGCAATCAAAAATGTCGAGGCTCGCAGATGATCCAAGATGACTCGAAAAGATTCTTTATTGTCTTCATAATTTTTTCCAGATAATTTTTCAATTTCTGCTTTAGCTCCAGCAAAAATATCCGTCAGGAACATATCCGGATTGCCATTTAGCGCAGTCATAATTCTCTCCAATCCTCCACCAAAATCAACATTTTGTTGTTTCAAAAGTTCAAAACCAGTTGCAGTTTTGATGTATTGCATAAAAACGTTATTGCCAATTTCCAAAAATCTTCCACAATCACAATTAGGATGACAAGGTTCATTTTTCCAAGGTGAATTTTCATGAATTCCAAGTTCCTCACCAAAATCCCAAAACATTTCCGTGTCCGGTCCACCTGGTTCGCCAACTGGCATATTATCCGGCACACCAGCCCGACTCCACCAATTTTTTTCCACTGCATAATAGAATATTTTTCCGTTTTGCATTCCATTCTTTTCGGCAAAATCCACTGCCTCTGCTTCAATTCCCACGCCCTTGAAAAGTTCTTGCCAAAGTGCAACTGATTCATCATCTCTGGGAATTTTCAAACTTTCATCACCTCGAAAAACTGACACGTAAAGATTTTTTGGATCAAGACCAATTTCTTTTGTCAGAAATTCAAACATCCAAGCGATTTGTTCTTTCTTGAAATAATCTCCTAGAGACCAATTGCCAAGCATTTCAAAAAAAGTCGTGTGGCGATTATCCCCCACATCCTCGATATCACCTGAACGAAAACTTTTTTGTGAATCGACAATTCTTGTTCCCAATGGATGTTTTTCTCCCATTAAATAGGGAATCATTGGTTGCATCCCGGATCCAGTAAAAAGAGTAGTGGGATCATTTTCCGGAATCAAAGAAGCACTTTTAATAATCACGTGTCCGTGCTTTTCAAAAAATTCCAAATATTTTTGGCGTAATTCTGATGCATTCATAAAAATTATTTTACATTATATCCAATTTCTTTTTCTATTTTTCTATAATCATCGCTGGATAGATTATAGCGAAATAAATTTCTGAGATCATTCATTGCAGAGGAAATATTGCCTTCGCTATCTAATTTTCTTTCAATATCCCTGACCTTACTTTCATAATTATAAACTGCTTTCGCAATTTCTTCCTTGCGACTGCCGATAACTGAAATTATAGTACTTTTTAATCTTGATATTGCCATATTATAATGATGTTAATTTTCTTTTTATTCTCCTGATCTCATCTTCATTTTGTGAAAATTGAAAATTCACTGCTTCGAATCTTTTTTGCTTTTCACTCAAATCAACTCGCAACCTCTCCGAGTCCATTTTTAGTTTCCTAATTTCCGCCTCCAACATATTTTTTTCATTGGAAAATTTCTTCTGATCACTATCAAGTATGCTCAGTTGCATATTCAAAGCATTCAACTGTCTTTTTTTATCCTCATCGCTTGCGTCATTATTTCCGTACATAAAATTATTTTATTTAATTCTTAAATTTCACCTCTTTCTCTTCTTTCAGTTTAATTTTATTTTTTTCCAAAAAACTATAAAATTAAACCTCCCCCCATCACTTCTTCTTTTTCATTATAAAACACCACCGACTGCCCCGCCGTCACCGCGCGTTGTGCGATATCGAATTGTATTTCGTATTTTTTATGCTTCGTAACTATCGTTGCCGGAATCAATGGACTTCGATATCTAATTCTCGCCAAAATTTTTGCCGGAAATTTAGGCACATTCGAAATCCAATTTACCTCATTTATATTAGCAAATTTAGAGAATAAAAACAAATCCTCTTTTTTGTTAGTCACGGTGAGGTAATTTTTTTTATTATCTTTTTTTATCACATAATACGGCCCGATTCCTCCAATATTTATTCCCTTTCGTTGGCCGAGTGTGTAAAGAGGAAGACCCAAATGCTCTCCAATAACCTTTCCGTCCATGCTAATTATTTTCCCCTTTTTCAATTTTATGTTTTCTTTCAAAAATTCCTCCACTGATTTTTTCCCCAAAAAACAAACGTCTTGTGATTCTGCTTTATCAAAAACAGGCAAGTTAAATTTTTTCGCCAATATCCTAACTTCTTCTTTTTTATATTTCCCCAACGGAAAAATAATTCTAGCTAATTGTTTCTGTTTCAGGCGATACAAAAAATACGATTGATCCTTGTTTTTATCCTTCGCTTCTAATAATTTATATTTATTTTTTGAATTTTTAATTTTTAATTTATTTGGAAATTGGAAATTGGAAATTGGAAATTCCCGCTTTATGCGGGTGTAGTGTCCCGTCGCTACATAATCTATTCCCAACTTATCCGCCATTTCAAAAAAAGTTTTAAATTTCAAATTTTCATTGCAAAAAACACAAGGGTTAGGTGTGCGTCCCGCTGAATATTCTTTCAAAAAATATCCTACCACTTCTTTTTTAAATTTTTTTCTTACATCAACAATTTCCAGTGGAATATCCAAAATTTTGGCAATTTTTTTTGCATCTTGCAAAGATTTTTCATCTTTTTTTTCTCCATTAATTTTCCAAAACTTAAAATATACTCCCCTAACATCAAAACCCTGCTTTTTGAGCAGGGCTGCTGACACACAGGAATCGACACCGCCTGACATGCCCAATAATACTTTCTTGCCAATTTTTTTCATTTATGAAAAAACCATTGGAGAATTAAAATTTTTGAGAAATTATTGTTTGAGAATTCGAATTTTATCTAAAAATTTTCATTGGTAGCCGTTGATTGAGGAAAATTTTTAGTTATAAAATTCCGAGTTCGAGTTTAATTTCGAAAAAATTTTAATTCTTCAATGACTTAACTTATTGTTTTCTATTCTTTTAGAAATATTAAACGCTGGGGAATTTTTTGAACTTTCCGTTATTTTTTGCCCCTCAACAACCGCAAACCAAGAAAGCAAAAAACTTAATACCATCATTACTAAAAATGCTAGATGGCTCGGAATATTTCGATTTAAATTAATTTTGCTCATTGTTTTTCAAGGCTTACGCATTTACTTGTGGATCTGACTATTTTTTGTTTGGTTTATTAAATTTCTCAAATCACTCAGATTAACTTCCGATTTTTTTCGGAGTGACTTGAATTTTTTTGGTGCGATATGCGACATCTGAGAAAGACTCATCGGCTTGTCAGAAGAAACAATTGCATCCGGTTTTGAATTTTGCTGTCTATTTTCATCTTGCGAATATTTTGGAGCAATCTCTTTTTTTGCTACATAACTTTGTTTTTCCTCCCCGCCTCGCGTCGACAAGCGGTCTCCGCGAGTCGAGGCGGGTTTTTCTTTTTGATTTATCGCTCGAGCTCTTTGATATTCCTTGAGACATTCCTTGCAAAAAGTTGGCCGTTTTGGATCAGGCTCAAACGGCACTTGAATTTTTTCATCACAACTACTGCAAACAGCATCATACATTTTTTTCTCTTCTTTGATTTCAGGGTCAATAATTTTTTCCGCTGGAACTATAACTTTTACTTCTGCATTATTCAAAATTGTTTTTTTTACTTGCGGATTAGGAATAAGGATATTTTTTTTGCCAGAACTTTCATTTTCAAATTCTTCAAAATCAAACATCCCACTCCAACGAGCAATTTTTTCCTCCACTTCTTTTCTAGATTTTCCATAGCGCTCTCTCGAAACAGTAACAACTTTCTCTTCATTATTTTCTGTATTAGTTAGACTTATTGGTGGAAGAGAAATGGCACTAAAAGCATCCCCCGCAATGCCGTCAATCATTAATTTGAGGTACATTTGATATTTAGAAAGATTCACAATATCATTCATCAGAAAAACCGGATCGAATTCTTTTTCTAAGGCTTCGGCATCTTCCGCGCCCACGCGAAAAGAAACAATCGTTCCAACAT
Source organism: Candidatus Moranbacteria bacterium UBA4824 (assembly GCA_002400405.1). GTDB lineage: Bacteria > Patescibacteriota > Minisyncoccia > Moranbacterales > UBA2206 > UBA2206. The sequence continues at coordinate 12,318 of DHFM01000048.1, read as the reverse complement.
TACCAAAAATAGCATCTCGCACAGTAGTGTTACCATCAAAAATCAACTGATTGACATATTGGTGGGCTAAAATCAAAGCTAAACGATATTTTCTGGCTTCCGACAAAATATTAGCAAAAGATTCTGTAGCAAAATTTTGAAATTCATCCACATACAAATAGAAATCTTTTCTTTCTTCTTCCGGAATTTCCACTCGTCCCATCGCTGCCAATTGAATTTTAGTCACAATCATTCCACCAAGTAGTCTCATTGCGTCCTCACCAATTCTTCCTTTGGACAAATTAACAATCAAAATTTTCTGATTATCCATGATGTCTCGCATATCAATAGTGGATTTTGGCTGACCAACAATATGACGAATAACGAAAGATGACAAGAACTGTCCCACCTTGTTTTGAATAGCCGCTACCGCTTCTTTTCTAAATTTATCTTCCCATTTGTCAAATTCATTAAGCCAAAAAGATTTCACCACTGGGTCTTTTATTTTTGGATAAACTCTTTTTCGATAATCCTTATCGCTCATCATTCGATTCACTCCCAACATAGTCGATCCGGGATAGTCCAAAAGAGCCAAAATTGTGTTGTTTAAAATATATTCCATTCGCGGACTCCAAACATCCGGCCAAATCTTTTTGAAAACTCCCATCATCCCTGAAGCCACTAAATTTTTCTTATCCTCTTCTACCGATTCCAAAATGTTAAAAGCAATCGGAAATTCTTTGTCCGCCGGGTTGAAATAGACGACATCATTTATCCGATTGGCCGGAACGGCGCGAAGCATTTTTTCCGCACCTTCGCCGTGCGGATCAACATAACAAACTCCCCGACCTGCTTGAATATCTTGAATGGCCATATTTTCCAACATATTGGATTTTCCCATTCCGGTTTTTCCAATCACATACATATGACGCCTACGATCGTCTTCTTTTATCCCAAAAACCCGCTCTTGATTGCGGAAGTTAGTTTTAGCAAAAAAGTTAATATTGCTCATAATTTTTTATTCTATAGGTAAATTAGCCGGTGCACTTCCCAATCTTCCGGCAGTTCTTTGCACTGCGGGCGACTTCACTCCCATATCAGGAAAATGAAAAAGTGTCGCCATTTCCTTAGTGGAAAAAAGAATATTCGTTCCATCCATATTGCGACTTTTGTATCGATTGTATAGTTTTCTTTTGCGAAAATCAGCCCGCGGTCCGGTAAAAAATATTTTGCCATAAGTCTTAGAGATATCTTCTGGTTTGAAATTGTTGAAATTAACATCATTGAATTGTTTCAAGGCTCCAATAAATGAACCCTTGAAACCACCATCCCAATTATCCCTCTTGGCTACGTAGATATATCGCATCTTGGTTTTGAAAAGATTTTTTCCTAAATTTTCTTCTGTTGCTTTCAGCACTTCTTTTTCCATCGGTGAAAGACGAAATTCCAACGGTGCTTCCTCCTTTTTTTCCGCCTTTGAAAATTCCACTGGCGCCGACATTCCGCCTATCAAGTTAACAAAAACATCTGCCAAGTGACCCAATATTCCCATCGGCTCAACTACCTTTTCTCCCTTAAGTTTCTTAATAACATCCAAATGAGCTTTCTTCTTATTTTCTCCTTCTGTAATAGGCGACAAAACATATTGAAGCCAAATATGTTGATTTGGACCCAGCATCCCGATAACTTCTGCAATAGCCGCCATTGGATCGATCATTTCTCCTGTCACCGTCTCTTCAAATCTATCATAAGTCTTAATCGGAATAGGATCTTTGCCAACAAATTCAAAGTCCGCGCCCCAAAGATCCCAATGTTTATTAGGAATAATTTTAGGAAAATTCTGTGTATAGTCAGGCACTTCTAAAATTTCTGCGTCTGGATATTGCGCATAAATCTGAGCTTCCACCATTTTTTGGTGTTTTTTATGAGTGCGAATAAGAAAACGCATCTTCCCTTCTTCTCCCACCAATTCGAAACTAAACCGATCTTGTTCCCAAGCGCCTTTTATATATGTATCAAAAGTGTTATATGAAGTTATGACTGCCGATATACCCGTAAAAATATTTTCCATCATCTTTGGACCTTTTTCAATTTCTCGCGGAGGAATAATTTCCAAAACAATCCAATTGTGAGACGATCGCCAAGAATTAGCGGAATAAACTAAAGTAAAATCTACCCAAATAATTTTGAAGATATACCAAAACATTATCGGGAAAATAATCCACCAAAAGAATTTGATAGCTTGTCCCAAAGTTATAAATATTGCGAAGATGTCCGAAACGTTGTTCATGACATTTGTCATTCCTTACGAAATACGAATTGATACGAATGTACGAATACGAAATAAACTAAGAAAATATAAAAAATATTTTTAATTCACATTAGTACATTCGTAAATGTTCGTAATTCGTAAGGATTGTTCTATTTTTTTATTGTGTAAAAATTATCTTTTTTAGCGAAAATTTTAGTATTATTTAAATTAATACTAATTGTAGTTTTTTTCACTTTTCTAACTCGCAAAACTTCCTCAATTATTTCTTCTTTTTTGAGAGGTTTTTTCTTTTCTTGTAAAATACTTTTGATCACTTCCTGAATTGTCCCTTCGGAATATCCCCATTCTTTAAGCGCATAAATTCCTCGGCCGATAAGAACAAATCTTTCGTCTTTAATTAGTTCATTATGCACTGTTTGTGGATGAGCTTTTCTTTTGCCTAATTCAAACTTATCAATAAGACTAGCAATTTCCACAAAATGCAACGGTTTTTTATGTTCCTTGAGAACTAGATGAACTCTTTCTCGTGTTCCTTTTGGTGAAACTTCCGCCCAATTTTTCATTCCTCTCTTGCCGAATTTATTTTTCTTGATATTAGCTGAGGTTCTAAGAAAATTTAGAATTTTTCCTTCTGGCAAATGTGGCAAAACCGTTAGAAGTTTTTCAACAATCTCCTCATCGGCAAATAACTTATTTTCTTCTTTGACAATTTTTTCCGCCTCAACTAGGGTTTTTTTCATTTCAGAAATTATATTTTCAGAAACCGTCCAAATTTTTTCGAAAACATTTTTTTCTTCGGCTTCTAAGATTTTCTTAGAGCAAAGAGCAAAAAATTTTATAGCATTTGCTTCTGCGTGTCCATTCGAATTAAATTTTTCAATAATTTCACTTACTTTTATTATACCATCATTTTTATTAATTGTAAAAATTATTTTTTCTTCCGCGCTCACAAAACTTTCGTGTTCATTTTTTTCAGAAATATTTCGTAGCGCTTCAAAAATTATCTGTCGCACTCTTTCTCGAGTTATCCCATAGTGACGCCCGATTTTATCCAGCGTTTCTCTTTTTCCATTCAGTAAACCAAATCTTTTTTGCACTATTTCCCGAGAACGTTGACTTAACCCAGAAAGTAAATTGTTTGACAAACCTAAAAACAATGGCTTTTTACCATCGCTGTTTGCAATTTCTATATTTCTCTTTTTTTGCTTGTTATTAACCATTTTTTTGATTCTGGCTATTTTAGCATAGATTGGATATTTGTCAAGTTTTTCGTTATTATGCTACATTAAAAGAGAACTTATGAAATATTTAAATGCGCTAAATAAAATCACCGGGGTTGGAGCAAAAAAAATGCAGATGCTTTTGAATTTTTTCGAAACCGGCGAAAATATTTGGCACGCCAGCCTAGAAGATCTCAAAAATAGCTCAGTTGGTGAAAAACTAGCCGAGAAAATATTTTTAGAAAAAAATGATATTAATCCTGATGCGGAATGGGACAAAATGCAAAAAGAAAACATCCAGCTAATCACTCTTTTTGACCCCCAGTATCCAGCACTTCTTAAGGAAATTACTAATCCTCCTTTTATCCTCTATAAAAAAGGTGAGCTTGACCTAAATTCCTCTCCAATGATTTCTATTGTTGGTTCGAGGAGATACACCTCCTACGGCTCCCAAATCGCCACAAGCCTTGCTAAAGATTTAACCAGCGCCGGCATTGTTGTTGTGAGCGGAATGGCACTTGGCATAGATACTTTTTCTCATCGAGGCGCACTGGACAATGCCGGAAAAACTATCGCCGTCCTTGGCGATAGCTTAGATGATAAAAATATTTATCCAAGAAATAATCTGAATTTATCGCGTGAAATAATGGAAAACGGCGCCCTTCTAAGCGAATATCCCATAGAGATGCCCGCCGGAAAACTTACTTTTCCCGCTCGAAACAGAATTGTTGCTGGACTATCCCTTGGAACAATCGTAATTGAAGCGGGAGAAAAAAGTGGGTCGCTCATCACGGCCAATATGGCATTGGAATATAATCGAGAAATTTTTTCTGTACCAGGATCAATTTTTTCATCACTATCATATGGCACCAATAACCTCATTAAAAATGGTGCTCGCGTTGTTACGGGGATAAAGGATGTTTTGGAAGAATTGGATTTGTCTCAAGAAAATATTATCAAAGAAATATCGCCAAAAAATCCTTCCACCAAAGAAGAAGAGATCCTGCTAAAAATTCTTTCAACCGATCCACTTCACATTGACAATATCGCGAAACTCGCTAGACTGCAAACAGCTATCTGTTCCGGCGCCCTTTCGATGATGGAAATTAAAGGCTGGGTGAAAAACATCGGCGGACAGAACTACATAATTTTGTAATTTTTAATTTTGTAATTTTTAAATAATTTCTAATTCTTTAATTTTTAAAAATTAGAATTTAAGATTTATTTATAAAATTAAAAATTTGAAATTAAAAATTCAAAAGAAAACCTTATCAAATATCAAATTTATTTTTAAGTATTAATCTAATTTAAACATATGAAGCTAGTAATAGTAGAATCTCCAACTAAGGCCAAAACAATTTCTAAATTTTTAGGAAAAAGTTTTATCGTAAAATCATCTTATGGTCATGTTCGTGATTTACCCCAAAAAGAAATGGGCATTGATATTAAAAATGATTTTACTCCAGAATATACTGTTCCTTCTAAGGCTCTGCCTAGAGTTTCCGAACTTCAAAAATTAGCCAAAAAAGCTGATGAAGTAATCCTCGCCACTGACGAAGACCGCGAAGGAGAAGCTATTTCTTGGCATCTGCAAGAAGCGCTAAATCTTAACGAAAAAAATACCCAACGCATAGTTTTTCATGAAATAACTAAAACTGCCATTCAAAAAGCGCTTGAAAATCCGCGCTCAATTGATTTAAATTTAGTTGATGCCCAGCAAGCCCGAAGAATTTTGGATCGTTTAGTTGGGTATGAACTTTCTCCATTTTTATGGAAAAAAATTAGACGAGGACTCAGCGCCGGACGTGTTCAATCAGTGGCGCTTCGCCTTATTGTCGAACGCGAAAAAGAAATCAAAGCTTTCAAGCCGGAAGAATATTGGATGCTCACTGCTAAAGTAAAAAAACAAAAGACTGACGATGTCTCATCTTTTGAAGCTAAACTTTCCAAAGAAAATGGCAAAGCTTTTGGCAAAATGGGAATAAAAGACAAGAAACAAGCGGAAACACTAAAAAATTTCTTGGAAAAAGCTGACTTTGAAATAGCTTCTGTCACTAAAAAAGAAACTCAAAAAAATCCTCTTCCTCCTTATACTACTTCTACCTTGCAACAAGATGCTAATAGCCGACTTGGTTATAGCGCCAAACAAACCATGAGTATTGCCCAAAAATTATATGAGGGAATAAATATCGGTTCCGCTGGCTCTGTCGGACTCATCACTTATATGCGAACTGACAGTTTGAATCTTTCTATGGAATCCCTAATTGCTGCTCAAAAAAAGATTGAGGCGCTTTTTGGAAAAAAATATTCCCTAGCCAGCCCACGTTTTTTCAAGAATAAATCCAAAGGGGCACAAGAAGCTCATGAAGCTATCCGCCCAACTTTTCCTGAGCATAATCCGGAGTCTATCAAAGAATATTTAGATTCAAAACAATATCGGCTATACAAATTAATTTGGCAAAGAATGATGGCTTCACAAATGGCCAGCGCAATTCTAGACAATGTCGCGGTAGATATTTCAGCTTCACAAAAAAATTCTACGGATAACTATACTCTGCGTGCTAATGGCTCCACCATCAGGTTTGATGGCTATCTAAAAATTTATGGTGACAAAATGCCAGTTACAGAAAATATTTTGCCAGAACTCGAGGAAAAAGAACTACTTGATCTTGTTGAAATTAAGCCGGAACAAAAATTCACTGCTCCGCCCGCTCGCTATAGCGAAGCTGCGCTTATTAAAACAATGGAAGAATTTGGCATTGGCCGACCATCCACTTATGCGCCAACTATCTCTACTATTATCGACAGAAAATATGTGGAAAAAGATGAGAACAGAAAGCTCTTTCCTTTGGAAATCGGTTTTGTCGTGAGCGATCTTTTAGTAGAACATTTTTCTCAAATTATTGATTATAAATTCACCGCCAAAATGGAAGAAGATTTAGATGAAATTGCCGAAGGAAAAAAAGAATGGGTGCCCGTAATTAAGGATTTCTATGTGCCTTTTCACAAAAATCT
>DHFM01000048.1:0-5749 GCA_002400405.1 Candidatus Moranbacteria bacterium UBA4824 | reverse complement strand
AATTGTAAGCACACTGAAAAAACAGAGGATGAAAAAAAGATTGAAGAAAGTATTGAAAAGGAAAACGGAAAAGAAGCTTGCGAACTTTGCGGTGCGCCAATGGTGATAAAAAGAGGAAAATTTGGAATATTTCTTGGTTGTAGCGCTTATCCTAATTGCAAAAATATCAAAAAAATTGAAAATAAAACTGGGATAAAATGTCCCAAATGTGGTGAGGGAGATATCGTCGAGCGAAAATCTAAGCGTGGGCGCAGTTTCTATGGTTGCAATACTTATCCTAAATGTGATTTTGCTATTTGGAATAAACCTACGGGAGAGTTTTGCCCTAAATGCAAAAGTCTTTTAGTTTTCTCGGCAAAAAATAAAATTAAATGCTCCGCCAAGGAATGTGATTTTGAAAAAGAAAATTCACCCTGTTAAATAATTTTAAATTTTTATAAAAATTTAAAATTAGATTTAAGTAACTTATGAAAAGTACTGCCCTCAATAAGAATGGTTTGTGTTTAAAAAATAAATTTATTTTAATAAACAGACTTAAATCTTATTTAACAGGGTAAAAGAGTTATGATAACAATTGAAGATGTAATAAAAAATGCCAAATTGAACATTGACGCTCGAAGAGAGGCGTTGATTAGAAGTGCTTATGCGAAAGCCCTATCCGCCCATGCCGGTCAAAAAAGAAAATCCGGAGAAGATTATATCCAACACTCCCTGCACACTGCCCTAAATTTAGCTAAAATAGGTATGGGCTCAAAAACAATTTCCGCCGGACTTTTGCATGATGTACCGGAAGACACCGAAGTCACATTGGAAGAAATAGAAAAAGAATTTGGATCGGAAATTGCCAAAATGGTTGATGGAGTGACAAAACTTGGAAAGATAAAATTACGTGGTACCAAAGAAGAAAACTATTTAGAAAATCTTCGCAAAATGTTTTTAGCTATGGCTGAAGATATTCGCGTTGTGCTTATTAAATTAGCCGACCGATTGCATAACATGGAAACTTTAGAAAGTTTACCACCAGAAAAACAAGAAAGAATTGCCAGAGAAACCTTGGAAGTTTTTGCACCAATTGCCAATCGCTTAGGAATTGGAGAGATTAAGGTTCGCTTGGAAGATTTAGCTTTTAAATTTTTAGATAAAGAAAACTACCAATATATTTCAGGAATTTTGGCCGAAGAAAAAGAAGAGATGAAAAAATATATCAACACCATGATTACTGATATTCGAAAAGAATTGGCTAAGGAAAGGATAACTATTGTTGATATTTATGGCCGTTCCAAACATTTCTACAGTCTTTTTCAAAAACTCAAAAAGCATAATATGAATCTTGATGAAATTTATGATCTAGCTGGTATTCGAATTATTGTACCGGAAATTGTAAATTGCTACGAAACATTAGGCATTATACATAAAAAATATCGGCCATTAGTTGGACGCATTAAGGATTACATATCTTTGCCAAAACCCAACGGCTATCAATCCATTCACACTACAATTTTTGGACCGGAGGGAAATTTTTTGGAAATTCAAATTCGTACCAAAAAAATGCACGACGAAGCGGAATTTGGAATTGCCGCTCATTGGATTTATTCTGAAAAGAAAAAAAGTCTGAAAAATTTCTTCTTTCGCGAGAAATCTAAAGCTCAAAAAAAGGAAATCGCCTGGGTAAAGCAATTACGAGAATGGCAAAAAGAACTTGGTAAGGATGATAAGGAGCTTATGGAAAGTTTGAAAATTGATTTTTTCAAAAATCATATTTTTGCTTTTACTCCACAAGGCGATATTATTGATCTTCCAGAAGAAGCTACTCCGATTGATTTTGCCTATAAGGTTCACAGTGAAATTGGCGACCGAGCAATGAGTGCCAAAGTTAATGGTAGAATGGTTCCATTGGATTATAAAGTTAGAAATGGCGAGGTTATTGAAATAATTACTTCCAAAGACCATAAAAATCCCAGCCGTGGATGGCTCAATTTTGTCAAAACCTCCGCCGCCAAATCACACATTAAAAAGTTTATGAAAAAAGAAGGGATGATTTAGGGTAGCTTTTAGCTTTTAGCTTTTAGCTTTTTATATTTTCAATCTATGTAAGTAATTAATTACGTAATTAAATACTTACCTTAATACTTATTAAAAATTCAAGCGTCGCGATTGCGAAACCAAATATAAATTACTAACGCAAAAATCAAAAAGATTGATACGGAAAGCACGAAAAATGGCTCTACTCCACTTAATTTTTCCGTGAGCCACGAAAAATAAGCCGGCCAATACACACCAATAACTTTTTCATAAAATTCAACCGCCACTTGAACATTTTTTTCTAACATCGAATTATTTTATCTTCCCTAAAATATTATTCAATTCTTCTTTGGAATAATATTCAATCACGATCTGCCCACCGCCACCGGATTTTTTAATTTTAACTTTGGTGCCAAGGATGCCGATGAGTTCGTCTTCTAAACTCTTGGTTTCTGAATCAACCACGATGTTTCTTTTGTGAGAGTGAACCGTCACTTCCTTGGTCTTGTCTTCTGTTTGACGGACAGTCAAGCCATTTTTGATTATTAGTTCATAAAAAGCTCTTTGTTTTTCTGGGTTAGGGATAGCCAGAAGTAATTTACAATGGCCTTCGGTAATCTTCCCCTCGATCAATGCCTTTTGAATTTCGATTGGCAAATTTAAAAGTCGAACCTTGTTGGCTACTGAGCTTCGGTTTTTTCCTAATTTTTTGGCGACCTCTTCTTGAGTGAGACTAAATTCATTAGTAAGTTTCAAATATGATTTGGCTTCTTCAATTGGATTCAAATCTTGACGCTGAATATTTTCAATAATTGCCAATTCCAATTTTTGTTGATCGTTTGTTTCTCGAAAGATTACCGGCACAACCGAAAGGCCAGCGAGTTTGGCCGCTTGAAAACGCCTTTCGCCGGCGATAATCTGATATTGACCACCAGATTTACTCACCACGATCGGCTGGATGATTCCATGCTCTTTTATCGAATCAGCCAGTTCAGATAATTTTGTCTCATCAAAAACTGTTCTTGGTTGATAGGGATTAGGCACAATTTTTGAAATTTCAATTTCTTCAATACCACCCTTCTCCTGGGAAACATTTGAAATTGGTTTTCCGGAAGCACCAAAATAATTAAAATCTTCCGCCGGCTTATCAATTTTTTTTGATTTTTGAGGAATAAGTGAAGAAAGTCCCCTACCCAATCCATAATTCTGAACCATATTGATATAATTTTAAAGGCTAAATTTGAAATTTTAAATCAAATCTAAATGATTAAATTTTCAAATTAATCATTTAGTAATTTAAAATTCATTTAAAATTTAAAATTGTAAATTTAAAATTTATTTTATTTTTATACTGAAAAATCTTTTTTATTATTATTTTTATCCATCTCAATAATTTCTCTGGCTAAATTCTTGTAGGCCCGCGCGCCTTTGGAAAGCGAATCGAAACTCAAAATTGATTTTCCAAATCCCGGTGCTTCCGCCAAACGAATTGAGCGCGGAATAACGCTATCAAAAACATGTCCCGGGAAATGATCTTGCACTTCTTTGACTACTTGGCGCGCTAAACGATTTCGCTTGTCATACATAGTAAGAAGCGCCCCCATAATCTTGAGTTCGGGTTGAAGATTTTCTTTAATGAGATTAATAGTATTCAAAAGTTGACTAAGCCCCTCCAGAGCAAAATATTCAGTTTGTACAGGAATAATAATTTCGTCACTCGCTACTAAACCATTGATTGTAAGGAGTCCAAGGCTTGGCGGAGAATCGATAATGATATAATCATAATTAGTTCGAATTTCCCGCAGAACATTATATAGTCGAAATTCTCGATTATCCAGATGCACCAGCTCAATCCCCGCTCCGGCCAAATCCTGCGACGCGGGAATCAAATCATGACCGAAAGTTTCCGTACGCATAATTATCTTTGACGGATGTTCCCCAAGTATCATTGAATGGTAAAGACTTTTTTCTATCTCCCGAACATTTAATCCTAACCCCGAAGAGGCATTACCTTGTGGGTCAAGATCCACAAGCAAAACAAACTTACCCAGCTCCGCCAGATAGGTCGCCAAGTTAATAGCTGAGGTAGTTTTGCCTACTCCGCCCTTTTGATTGACTAATGAAATAATTTTTGCCATAATCTATAAGTATAAGTCTATTATACTACAAATGTATTATATGACAAAATAATAAAATATGCCCAAGTGGCGGAATTGGTATACGCGCGCGACTCAAAATCGCGTGGGAGCAATCCCTTGAGAGTTCGAGTCTCTCCTTGGGCACAAAAAATGAAAAAGGTTTGTTTCGGATATTATCCTAAAACAAACCTTTTTTTATTTTATTCCTTCTTGCCGATCATTAATTTCGCAATCAGCATCATCGACAATCGTAAGAGTTTCTCTTACAATTTTCGAAATTTTCAAAAATTCAAAGGAAATGCTTCGTAAGACGACGCAAGTCCTCGACTCCCTTCCTGTTTCTTTCAAGATCTGACTCCTTTCTTTTTTGAGCCAGATATCACAACTCTGGATAATCCCAGAATTTCCATTTCCCTTAAAATGTCCCATCGCCAAACCGGGAATTTCTATTTTGTCATCATAATCTATATTAAGACCTTTTTCTCTTAATATTTCTATGGCTTCAATAATCGGCTCAGCTACGAAAATATAGCACCATCGGCTTTTTTTCATGCTTCACCTCCTTTTTTAAAAGTACAACCTAAAAATTATTTTCTCCCAATTACAACAATATTTTTTTTATTCAAGACAAAACTTTTTTCAATTTCAAAACCAGCTTTCTTGAAAAGATTTTTCAATTCTCCCTTACTAAACATATGATGGAAGCGATTGAAAATTTCTCCTTGATTGTTTTTAAATGGTATGTTAATATTTTTTTCCCAAAGATTTTTTGGATTTAGCCAATATCTCCAATATCTCTTCTGCCATAAATTCCAAACACTGATTATAATCATTCCTCCTGGCTTTGTCACGCGATATATTTCCTTAGCCATATCCTCAGCATGCTTTTTGGGAAAATGATGAAAAACTGAAATTGACACAACACTGTTGAAAAAATTGTCCGGAAATGGTAAGGTAGGAGAACTAGACAATTTTTGGAAATTCACCCCCTCTTTCGCATATTTTTCCTGAGCGATATTAATTAGTTTTTGCGAAATATCCACCCCGAAATATTCAATTCTCTTATCCTTCAACATTTCCAAAAAACGCCCATTACCACAACCAAAATCCAATATCTTGTCATCCTGTGAAGTATAGTACAAAACAAACTCGAAATCCTTCCAAAAATATTTCCGAGTATCAGAAAATTTTTCCGCCATCATATCATAGCCGTTCTCAATATCTTTTAAAATTTTACTTTCGCTCTCCATAATAAATAATTAAATGATTAAAATTTCCCCCCCCCATGCTTAAATCCTATGACAATTTCATAAAACTAGCAACCCAAACCAAGATTTCAAATCCTGAGCTCTTTTTGAAACGCAAAAAAGAAATTTGTAAAGAATTGGGGCTACCTCTTCCAACCAACGCCGATATTCGTGAACTTTATGAAAAAATGATTCTCGAAAAAAAAATCAAGCGCAATCTCAATTTAGAAAAAGCTCTTTTTAGCAAAAAAATTCGCACCGATTCTGGCGTGGCCGTGGTGGCAGTGCTTACCAAAAGTTATCCTTGTCCAGGAAAATGCATCTATTGCCCAACCGAGAAAG
>DHFM01000068.1 GCA_002400405.1 Candidatus Moranbacteria bacterium UBA4824 | reverse complement strand
AATTAAAAATTGGAAATTAAAAATTTGAGCGAAGCGATTATGGGGATGTTTGGTTTCGACAAGTTGTACGTTTAAAATATGCAAGCTGAGTATGGCGTAATCCTCATAAATCTTTCGCCAAATCAATAAGTGCAAACTTATTTTCAAAAGCAAAAACTGCGATTGCGCAAGCTTTCTCAGCTAACTTTGCCTACGCTTTAGCCTAAGGGCCGAAGCCATCGAACTATCCATTCCTAATAGATAGAGCTCGGTGTTATACATTAGGATAGCTAAAATTGCATTTTCTAGGCAAATTTAGTAAAATTACACTAGAAAAAAGGTTGGGATATTTTGTTAGTTCATAACTTCCAACCTAAACAAACTAACTAAGCTTGTAGAGGATTTTAGATGAATAGCTTTGGACATGGGTTCAATTCCCATCATCTCCACAAATTTACGAAAATACGAATCAAACGAAATTACTAATCCTTTTTGAATTTTATTCGTAATTTCGCTAAATTCGTATTTTCGTAAATAATAATTATTAACAAAAAAACCATTAGAAGAATATATAGAAAGCCTTTCGTAAGCAAGGCGCCAAAAACAAGAATCAATGAAGCCATCTGGGCCAAAGAAATTCGCGTCATCGACGAGGATGGAGGTTTGCTTGGAGTGATGACTGTGCCGGAAGCTCTAATTCTTTCCAAACAAAAAATGCTTGATTTGGTTGAAATATCGCCCAAGGCTGTGCCACCTGTTTGCAAGATTATGGACTTTGGAAAATTTCAATACCAAAAGTCCAAAGAAGAAAAGCAGAATAAATCCAAACAAAAAAAATTTGAAACTAAGGGCATTCGTCTGAGCGTTAGAACTGATGAACATGATTTGAATTTTAAAAAAGACCAAACAGAAAAATTTCTCACTAAAGGCAATAAAGTGAAGATTGAAATAATTCTGAAAGGCCGGGAAAAAGCCCATGGCGATCTAGCTAGACAAAATCTGATTGAGTTTGTGAAAAGTATTTCCGTGCCTAATAAAATAGAGCAAGAAATAAAAAGATTTCCGGGAGGATTTAATATAATAATAACAAGTCAATAATGATGCCAACCTACGAACCTCTGCGAATGCCACGAAAAATTCGTATCATTCGCATGAAATTCGCATTGTTCGCATCGCTACCATATTTATGCCCAAACTAAAAACCAAGAAAGCTTTGATTAAGAAAATCAAAATTACCAAAAACAAAAAAGTCACTCGCCGAAAAACCGGACAAAACCATTATAATTCCAAAGAAAATGGCAAAGTCGGTCGAGCAAAGAAGGGTGATGTGAGATTGTTCAAAGCCGATGAACATAATATTTTGAAAGGTTTACCTTATAATCACTAGAAATTATTTTAACTATTTTTATATTACAGAATTTTTGCGATTCTAATTCGTAGATTCGCATGTATTCGTAAATTCGCATCGCTATGACTAGAGTAAAACGCGGAGTTTCCGCATCAAAGAGAAGAAAGAATTTATTAGAAGATGCCAAAGGTTATCGTTGGAAAAGAAAATCTCACTATGCCGCAGCCAAACAAGCTGTGATTAAGGCTGGGAGCTATGCTTATCGTGATCGTCGAGTGAAGAAAAGAACCATGCGAGCGCTTTGGATAACCCGACTCAATATCGCTCTTCGCGAAGTTGGTCAAAAATATAGCACTTTCATTAAAATCTTAACTGACAAAAAAATTGAAGTGGATCGAAAAGTCCTCTCTCAAATGGCTATGGAAAATCCAGAAGTATTCAAGAAATTCGTCGAAAGCGCTAAGTAAAAAAGTAGAAAGTATTATGTAGCAAGTAGAAAGCAAAAAATCCTCGTTAGAGGATTTTTTTGACTTCATTCGCTTTCTACTTCCTACTTCCTACTTTCTACTTTTTTAATATTACTTCTTTAATCAATCTTTGAAGCGCATAAAATGGCAACCAGATCCAAAGAGTTTTTTTGACCCACTTGTCCCAAAATTGATTGGCGCCACCCTTAATCATCGCAAAATCCAAAAGCAGATAAATAACAAAGAAAAAGATAAATGCAATGGCTCCGATAATTATATATGCTTTCATAAAATTATTTTAATATTTTTAGTTTAGGGCTTATGCGTTTTCCTGAAAATCTATTCCCATAGCCAGCGCAATGACAGGATTGCAAATAAATAACTTTCAGCTTTAATCTTAGTTTTATTTTTTTGTAATTTCAGCGAATAATAGATTTGAAGGGAAATGCATAAGCCCTAGTTTTAACTACTCGCATGCTAAATCTCATAAATCACATCTTTCTTTTCCACCACAATTCGCCAACCTTCTTTTTCGGCGATAGTCTTCAAATTTAAATTTGGATTAAAAGCAATCGGATTGTCCACTATTTCCAAAAATTTTGCGTCCGATTCTGTGTCGCCCACTCCATAAGAGCCTTCCAATGTGAGTTTATTTTCCGCCACATATTGCCGAACAACATGACCTTTGTGAACTGTCGGAACAAATTCTTCTTCTCCGGTATAAATTCCAGCGTCATTTGTTTCATAAACCGAACCAAAAACTGCGTCAAATTTCAAATGCTTGTTATATTCCTCCACAATCTCAATCGGCGAACCAGACACCGCGATGATATGATAGTCTTTATTTTTCAGTTCTGCTATCAAATTATTGGCAAAAATATAAGTTCGATCCTTGAAAAAAGGCACCACAATTCGACTAGCCTCCAACACTCGCTCCCTGGAACAACCTCTGAGATTCTCCGTATAAAGCTTAACCAACTTTTGGCGATATTCTTCATAAGTACCATTGTGATCCAGCCAATTAGTGTATAGCTGAACAAGTTCGTTGCGCACTTCTTTTTTGAAGACTTTCAACCAAACTAATTCATTGATCAGTTCAAAAGCTAAGTTTTTCCTAAATATTGTTCCGTCAATATCAAAAACAGCAATCTTATTTTTCATTTACCCTGTTAAATAAGATTTGTATCTTTTCTATAAAACACAACTTATTTAAATTATGTTATTTATTTTTTCACCCATTTTTTTATCTGGTATATACAAATCTAATTTTAATTTTTTTCTAAAAAATTAAAATTATTTAACAGGGTGAATTTTCTAGTCTTTTCAAATTAGTTCATTCGCATTTTCGCATAAATTCCATACACGCCCAAGACCAAAGCAATCAGCATCCATTGTGTTCCCGCCAAATTCAAAACATTTGTTTGGTAAAGCGAATCATAACCAGAAATCAAAACCGCTAAAACTGAAAGCCCTACCAAAATATCACTATATTTTTTCATCATATTAACACCTCCTTTCTTTTTTTTATTTTCTGCTATATGAATTTATTAATCTTTTATTTAATTCATTTTCAATCTTAAAATATGGCGCGTAATCATTATAGACTCGAAAAGCATACAATTTGAATTTAGCCAATTCACTATTCTCGCCATAAACTAAAACAGCATTTCTACTGGCTTCAAAAAGTAGAAGAGGATTAGCTCTATTCAAAACGGAAAGATCAATATTTTTTTTGAAAATTCGGAAAAATTCATTCGTCAAAACAATTTGTTTTTCAAAAGAAATTTCTTTTTCCCCAATCACGCCCATATCCAAATCACTGTCTTTTCTGTTTTTCCCACTAGCAAAAGAACCGAAAATAATCACCAATTTAAGTTTGTGTTTTTTAGCAATTTTCGCCGTATTCAATTTTTGTTCTTTGGTTATACGCATAATATTATCCTTTTTCTATATCTTTATAATATCATATTAGGGAAAATTTTCAAAATAAAAAAATCCTCGTAAAAACAAGAATAAAAAATCAAGGGGCCGAGGATTTCAGAAGTTTCAGAAATCCAAGGCCCCAAGTGTTACTTGCGGACAAACGCAAAGCGACAGCGGCGAAGCCACTTGTCGTCGAAAGAGCGCAGATCCAGGTCACGCCCCGAAGAACCGCCGAGGAGCACAACCACATCGCGACTGACGCCAGAGTCCTGCCACGGCTCATGTAGGAAAACTACCGGCCGTTGTTCAAGCTGGATATCGGGATGTTGTTCCCCGAAATCCAACGCGTCCTCATAGTCAGGACGCGCAAGTCCTTGCCTCTCCGCTTCAGCAAGAACTTGCTCGGAGGTTGGGTCATAGTCAAACTCAAATAAAACAATTTTTCTTTTTCCTTTCGGCCTAGACCGATAGGGAAAATTTTTATTGTTTATGCTATCATTCGACCAGTCATACTTCCCAGCCGCCACCGCCTCCTCGGTGGTTTTGTATTGGCCAATAACGATTTGGAAAATGTTTTTTGCCTGCCGAATTGCTTCAGTAAGCACCTTGGCAATCTTGTCCACTGGCGCTTTACCACCGTCTTTTACATAAGCATGAATTTCCTCATCGGGAATTCCGCACTCACGCAAAGCGGGAATAAGTTCGCCAATAAAACCACCGATCCACCCAGCCGCACTCATTAATAATGGCACATCTTTTCTCTTGCTCATTTCCATCTCCTCTTTCATTTTGGCTCGCCCCTCACTTCTGACCCCACGCCAAAAGCCCCAGACTTGCCATTTGAATTTGCCGTTTAGCAGTTTAGCCACAGCAGAAAAAAGTCTTTTTGGAAATGTCATTCCCGCGAAGGCGGGAATCTAGTGTAAAAATATTGTAAAATACTTAAGTCTTTGCAATAAACAAAAATTTAAGACTGGATCCCCGCATTCCTGCCTCGCCGGCAGGCGGGTGCGAGGATGACAATTAAATTTCCTAAAGCTTTTCCTAAAGCTTCGCTTTAGGAAACGACTAAACCTCTTTCTGCCATGGCAAAACGCAAATTTCGCCTTTTTAAGGAGCAATTTTTCACTAACTATAAATTATACACCTAAAACACGATTCTGTCAACCGCCTGTATTTTTTGTCAACATTAAGTAAGAATGTCA
>DHFM01000003.1 GCA_002400405.1 Candidatus Moranbacteria bacterium UBA4824 | reverse complement strand
GCTTCTTGAGACAAAGAAAAGTAAGGCGAAGTCTTGCGGAAAGAAAAAGTAAGGCTAAGTTTTTGGGAAAAGAAAAGTGGCGAGGAGCCTCTTATGGAGAGAAAAAATAAAAAAAGATTCCGATTGCTCGGAATCTTTTTGAAATTCTGTATAAACTAAATTATAATACAGCTTCTTTAACAGCTTTTGCAAGACGAAATTTTGCTACAGTCTTGGCAGCAATGTTGATTTTTTCTCCCGTAGCTGGATTGATTCCAACTCGAGCTTTTCTGTGCATCTTAACCAACTTTCCAAAACCAGGAAGAACAAATTCTCCGTTCTTCTTTACCTCAGAGTAGGCCATTTCAGTAAGTGTGTCCATGAAGGCCACTACTTCCTTTTTCGCAAGACCTGTTTTTTCTGCCAACGCGCTCATGATTTGAGCTTTTGTCATTTTTGCCATCGCTTTTTTTGCTTCACTTTTTTTTGTGAGAAAAAAATGAAACTTTATTAATTATTATTTATATCCCCTAATTTATCCCACACCAACGATTGGTGTGTGGATTACCCTTGTATTATAAGGCTTTTTGAAAAGTCGCGCAATAGGTACTTTTCGTAAGGTCAAATTTGCTATATAATACAACTATAGATAATTAACTTAATTCTAATAAAAATGAAACACAATCTAAACTCGACGTATCTCCTAATCCTCATTGTTTTGGCTGGGATATGCGCTTATTTAGTCTTTAAGCCTTTTCTAGTCGCGCTTTTTTTAGCCTTTATCCTTTCCCAACTTTTCAAGAAATGGTACAAAAAAATCAATCAAAAATTTGGTGGCCGATCTTCCCTGGCAGCTCTTACGCTTTGTATTATTTTATTTTTCATTTTAGTTATTCCCTTTTTTATCACTGCCAGCTTAATTGCCAAAGAAGCTACTGATCTCTATCAAGACATTCAAAAAACTGACTGGCAGGCTCAGCTTAAGTCTTTTTCCGCCTCACCTATCTTCAAAAATGTTGGAATAGATTTTCCATCAATAGATTTGCAAAATATCGGTGCTGAAAATTCTCAAGAAATAACCGGCAATCTTCAAAATGCTGGAAATTTAATTTTTTCCGCCTTGAAAAAAACCTACCAAGGCGTAACTCATTTTGTTTTTATGACTTTCGTGGTTTTCTTTTCTCTCTATTATCTTTTCAAAGATGGCGATGTGATTATAAAAAAGATAATGGCACTTAGTCCACTCAAAGATTCCCAGGAGAGCCAGCTTTTGAAAAATTTCGTTTCAGTTTCCAAGGCTACCCTAAAAGGCTCACTCGTTATAGCTATTATCCAAGGAGCCTTGATGACTATTCTCTTTTTATTCACAGGCGTGCCCTCACCTGTCATCTGGGGAGTGATCACCGTGCTATTCTCTCTTATTCCAATGGTTGGTGCCGGCATAGTTTGGCTTCCTGCAGGAATCATTATGCTTATACTTGGAAACATTTGGCAAGGATTGACTATAATTATTTTTGGAGCCTTGGTTGTGAGTACTATTGATAATTTTCTCCGTCCGCGTCTTGTCGGCCAAGAAACAAGCCTTCACCCAATCCTTGTTTTCCTTTCCACTATTGGCGGTATCGCCCTTTTTGGCCTAGTCGGCATCCTCCTTGGCCCAGTTATCATCGTCCTCTTCATTTCTCTTCTTGATATTTATCAAGTTGAATTCAAGGATGAATTGGAAAAGATGAATCAGTAAAAATTTTGCAATTTAAAAACCACTCCGATTTAATCAGAGTGGTTTTTTATATTCTCAGGACTTACGCGTTTGATTGCGGAAAAGATATTAACGCAGTCGCTAGGAAAATATTTTTCTTAAGTAGTTTTTTGATTACTGGCGAATTGTTGCATTTTATATTTGCTTTTGCGACGAGCATATCTTGACGCAAGCAAATGTGTAAGTCCTAAAATTCTAATGAAAAACTATTTCACTTCAAAATTTACTCCCATATTCACCACAATGTCTTGCGTGCCAGAGGAAATTTGGGGCGGAGTACTGGATTTAACTTCGGCGGATCCGCCCATCCCAAGCGCCATTGGCGAATTAGCATAATCATAATTATCCGTTACCATTGGCGCTTCCTCGTACCAACTCATAACTTTTCCAAGTTTTCTAATTCCAGCAGCTTTTGCCAAAGCTGAGGCTTTTGAGCGTGCATCGGTGAGTGCTAAGATTCTGGCTTTTTGCTTCAAGACACTAATATCATCGATATAATAGTTCACGCCCTGAATTTCATTGGTGCCATTGTCTCCTGCCGTTGCAACAACACTATTCACGCTTTCCGAATTTTCATCAACCTTCCTCACCTTAATCACAATATTTTGACTAGCATTATATCCAGAAACTTTTGAGGTGCCGTCTTTATAATCATAATTTGGATATAAATTATAGTTTTGCGTTTTAATGTCATCAGCTGAAACTCCTAAAGCCAAAACCGCCTCGTTTATTTTTTTTATTTTCACATTTAATTGTTCCAATGCCTGATCAGCACTTCCTGCTCTGTCCACTCGCACGCCCAGCGTCACATTGGCCGTGTCCGGCTTATATTCCACTTTCCCCTGCCCATAAACCGTCACTTGATTTTGAACCGGATTCACAATTCTATCTCGCACCAGTGAAACCACCGCCACAACCGTGATGAGAACCAACCCCGCCAAAATCAAAAAGAAACTATACTTCTTCTTATTAAATTCTTCTTTGATATTTATTTCTTCCATTTACCCTGTTAAATAAGATTTGAGTCTCCTGCAGAGAAACAAACTTACTGTTTTAATTTTTTAAATTTACTTTATTCATCCCCGCTTATTTAAGTTATTACTCAAATCTTAATTTTAAAAAAATTACTATTTTTTTAAAATTTATTTAACAGGGTGAATTTAAAAATTAATGATTATACTTTTATTATATCACAAATTTTCCTCTTTTAATTTACCCTTGTAAAAACTAATATAAAGTGTTGGGACAATAACCAATGTCAGAAACGTTGAAAAAGTTAGTCCAAAGATAATCGTAAAGCCCATATTGCGCCAATCTGGTTGAGTAATGGAAAGCGGGAGTAGTCCAAAAACTGTTGTAACAGTAGTCAGAAACACGGGGCGAAGTCGCACTCGACCAGCGTTGATTACTGCGTCAATAACATATTTTCCCTTTGATAACTCCCGATTAATTTCATCAATCAAAATTATCGCATTATTAACTACGATTCCAGCCAAAGAAACTATTCCGATAAAGGATGGAATGTCCACAGTGAGGCGTGCTAAGGTCATCCCCCAGATAACACCGATCATCGCCAAAGGAATAGTGAACAGAATAATTAGCACTTGGCGATAAGAATTAAATTGAATGATCAAAATAAATAAAATCAAAATAATTCCAATAATCATTTTGGTAAACATATCCATAAATACTTCTTGCAGTTCTTGAGATTCCCCACCAAAATTAACCCGATAGCCTGCGGGAATATCCATCCTTGCTATTTTTTCCTTGAATATATTTGTAATTTCAGTTGGATTTCCCCCGTCAGTTCCAGCTGTGACTGAAATCATCCTCTGCTTATCATAATGCTCAATTGAAGCTAGAGATGGTTGAAATTCAATGCGTCCCAACTCTGAGATAAACATCTTCCTTCCCTTTGGAGTAATGATGGAGATATCCTTAAGTCCTTCAATTGATTTTAAATTTTCTTCTTCTAAGCCAATATTAATGAGAATTTCTTCTCCTTCTTTTTTGATATTTTCGTCCGTGTTTCGATTCACTCCATTCCTAATTTCCATGCCTAACTGAGCGGTGCTCAATCCATTATCCGCTATAATTTTTTTGTTTGGAATAAAAACAAATTCGCCCGAAGTTTGATTAATAGAAGTTTTAGCATCAATAACAGTAGGAATTTTTTCTAATTCCTCCTTAAGACTCAGCGCTATTTGACTAAGCACTAATAAATCAGCTCCTTCAACTCTCGCTTCAACTGCTGCTCCCGTTGGAGGACCTGACTCTTGTTCTTCAATTAGAACTTCGCCCTCAGTTATCTCGCTCTCCAGTTCCTTTCTTAGTCGACTAGAAATTTCAAAGCTCTTTTCGCTTCTTTCTTCTTTTTTTGTTAGATTAACTTGCAAAAAGGCTCTGTTACTTGAAGAAGAATTATTCCCGCCAGAAATTCCTGAGCTACTTCCTAGTCCCGCCCCAATACTAGTCACGAAATTATCCATCTGCGGTTCTTTCCTAATTATATTTTCAATTTTTCTAACCACCTCATCAGTTTTTTCCAAAACTGTGCCGTTAGGCATTTTTAGATTGACAAAAAAGAATTCTGCGTCAGAGGGAACAAAAGATTGCATCTTCAAAACTCCAGTTATTGGCAAAACAAAACTAATGATGAGTAGTATCCACACTCCTGCAATCAATCTCATTCTTTGTTTTTTAGTTGAGATAATCTTTGGAATAAAAGTGCAATATTTATCTGAAATTTTTTCAAAAGCTCTGGTGGCCATTCTTCTTTTTCTTGGCTTGGACTTGCAAATAAAAGATATCTTTTGGCAAATTTTTTGGAAAAATTCTGAATTTATACGCGCTAACAACTTGCCCAGCCCTCCTTTTTTTTCCTCACCATTTATTATAGGATTCATCACTACCGCCCCAATAGCTGGGATAATGGTAAGTGAAACAAACAGAGCGGCTGTGAGAGTTGATATAACGACTACGGGAATAGTTTTTATAAATTGACCAAAAATTCCGATCACAAAAAGAAGTGGGACAAAGGCTCCGATTGTCGTGAGCATTCCCGAAAGAAGTGGAGCGGCATATTCTTTGATCGTAAGAACCGCTGATTGAAATCCAGACAAACCAAAGACAGAAACTTTTTCATACATTCCTTCTACAATTACTACAGCTGAATCAACCAAAAGCCCAAGTGCTAGTACCAGAGAAAAAAGTGAAATGAAGTTTAAACTCTCACCAAAAAGACTCATTGTGATAAACGCTACAAAAAAAGAAAAAGGCACGGATAGTCCTGCGATAAGCGCTTCCTTAAAACCTAGAAAAAAGAAAAGTAAAACAAGAATAAGAATCACCGTTTGAATTCCATTACTACTTAGAGTGTCTATGCTCTCATTTATCATTTCAGAATAATCTAACGTGATAGTCACCTCGGCATCCTCGGGATAGTCCACCCCGCGAGCACTTTCAATTTTTTCCCTTGCCGTACTTGCCACTTTTATTATATCCCCGCCTGTTCTTTTATAGATTTGAATTGAAACCGCATCCAAAGATTCTCCTCTATTGGTAGAAATTCTAGATTTTGAATTTACTTTTTCGAAAGTATCTGTCACTTTTGCCACATCTTCAAGATAAATTGGCGCGCCGGAACTTTCCCCTATTTGAAGGGTAGAAATTTCTTGCACATTCTTTAATTGTCCATTCATCCGAACTGAATAATTCGAATTTTCTAGCGCAATTTCTCCAATTGGAAAATCTAAATTATTAGCTGAAATTATCCCAATCACCTGGCTCAGAGAAAAACCATAATCAGAAAGAATCTGCGAATCTATATCAATCCTTATTTGTTTTTCAACTCCACCCACCACTACAACCTCCGAAACGAAAGGCACTCCTTTTATATTATCTTTTAAATTTTCGGCAAAAGACTTAAGCTCAGTCAAATCATAATTGGCGCCTGAGATAGCCGCCGTCATAATTGGTTGATCATTTATATTAATTTCTTTGACACTGGGAGTTGTGGCATCTTCTGGCAAATCCGTCACTTCATCAACTTTGTCCTTAAGTTTTCGTAAAGATGTATCCAAATCCTCTCCAGCTTCAAATTCGACTACAATAGAGCTAATGCCCAACGAAGAAGTGGAGGTAATTTTTTTTGTCCCTTCTAAATCCCCTATTTGACTCTCTATCTTATCAGTAATTTGATCTTCAACATCGCTTGGAGAAGCTCCGGGGTACGCCGTAATAACTAGCGCAATTGGGATTTCAACTTCCGGATTGAGTTCTTTCGGTAAAGTTTTAATAGTAGAAATTCCAAATATTAAAAGAAAAACAATTACAAGATATGTTAACTTGCTTTTTCTCACGAAAAAAAGCCAAGGAGAATTTTCAAATCCCCTAGCTTCTTTTTCAAGTTTTTCTTTTTCTTGCATCAAATCTTCTTCCATTTTATTTTATCTTTACTATTTGTCCGTCTTGCAAATTTCGACTATTTTCAACGACCAAAACATCTCCGTTTTGGAGGCCACTTAAAATTTCTATTTGCGTTCCAATTATTTTCCCCAATTCAACATTTTTCGCCTTAGCTTTGCCGTCCAATACAATAAAGACCTCTTTTTTAGTTTGCCCTATATTAACTGAGTCCAATGGCACAAAAAATGAATTTTGATTTGCTAGATAAATATTCAGCACAACTTGCGCCGTCTGGTTGGCATTTCCCGATATATTATCCGTAGAAACTATTTTTACTTCGAAGCGACCATTATTCTCGTTAGCAATCTTTGAGTATGAATCTATTTTCCCGCTATAATTTTTTCCATCGATAAATATCTCGACATCATCATCTAGTTTTATCCGATCAATTTCTTCTTGATTAAGGTACATCACCGCTTCAACTTTTCCCTCTCCCACAACCTCCGCCACAACTTGCCCTGGACTCAGAAAGTCTTCTTGTCTTATTTTTTTTGAAGAAATTACCCCAGAGATTGGAGCTTTTATAATTGTCTTTTCATAGGCAATTTTTGATTGTTTGAGAGCTTGAGCGGATTGCTCCAATTGAATCTTGGCTCCATTAACTTGAATTCCAGCTGAAACCTCAGCTTGCTTTTTTTGATCTTTGGCAATTTTCAAATTTTGCTCAGCTAATTTTTTCTCGTCATCTGTACTCGCTTGATCTTCTCCGATTTCAGCTATCTTAACTGCGCGACTAGCTAAGTCAATGCTTTTTTCAACTAAATCCTTGGTTTCGCTTAAATTATCTTGGGTTAAATTATAGTTTTTTTCCGCTGACTCCAAAGAGACTTTGAAAGAATTTTGACTTTCTGATTGATCAAAAACAGCCAAGACTTGTCCTTCACTAACTTTGTCCCCCACTTGAAAATTAACTGTTTTTATTCTTCCAGAAAATTCCGAAATAATTTGAGCTTGAGATCCACCAGCGCTCAGAGAAACTGTTTTTTCTAATTTGGCAATCCTAGAAGAATCTTCGGATATAGTCATCACTTTGACCAAAGAAGCCACCTCTTGAACACTTTCCACTTTGTTTTCCTGATTTTTCGGACCAAAAAAAATATAGGCCAAAAAAGTCCCCGCAATTAGGATTATTCCCGCGACAATATTTTGTTTTTTCTTATGTTTTCTAATTTCTTCTGGTGTTTTCATATGATTATTTTATCCAAATTACCTGTTATTCTAGAAATATTATTCTAGCAGATAATTAGCTTTATGTAAAGGCCTGCATAACCTGAGTTCAAGAAATAATTGCAACACTTCATTAAAAATAATATAAAAAAAATCCCCGTCTTTATAATTTAAAGATCGAGGATTTTTGTTTTTAGCAAAAAACTATTTTTTAAATAACAATGATTTTTTTAGATTTGAGAAAAGATCAATTTTGCTGATCAATTCCCATTGACTTCCAAAAAAACCTTGTAACGAGAAAGATTTCACGACTTTATTTTTTTCTCCAAAAAATATAACCAACAAATTTTTTCTAACACAGTTTGTATCCTTAGTTATATTGATGATTTTGAATTTTCCCTCACTTAGAGAAAATTTCTCAAACTCTTCCTGCGAGAAACTTTCCAGCATTTGTGAAGCAATTTTCTGCTCTTTTTGAAGCCTTACATCGATTTCAATTGCCTTGCTTTGCATAATACAAAACTCAACAAAAACATAAATTTTTTTCAAAATAACTATCAAAGAACTGGCTATTGCAAACTGGAATAATATCTCCATTTTCTACCTCCTTTTAAAATTTTGGATATTTGCTCTTTTTTTATTCTTCTTCATAGGAAGAATATCTATTAATTTCCCAGGGTTTAATTTCATTCTCTGGCTTTCCAAAAAAAGGACACTCCCTACAGGAAAAACCATCTATCTTACTTGAGATTGCCATATTAATGCAATCGCCTTGAAAACGGCAATTTTCCCACCTGTTTTCAAAAGCAAATTCTGCAAGTGATAAACAATCTTTGCAACTGCCGATTTTTTTGAGCGGAATCATAATTGCTCTATTCGGCAAAACTAACGGTTTGCCAATTTTAAAATTTTTATTCATGTCATTAGTCATTTTTCCCTCCTTTTCAATTTGTTAAATTAAGAAAAATTAACCGACACACACTTACATTTTTTTTAGGCTTATTTGATTTCAAAGAACAATTATATTCAAAACCTAGCATTGATCAAAAAATATGTCCGTAATCTTTCAATTTGA
Source organism: Candidatus Moranbacteria bacterium UBA4824 (assembly GCA_002400405.1). Lineage (GTDB taxonomy): Bacteria > Patescibacteriota > Minisyncoccia > Moranbacterales > UBA2206 > UBA2206. Next base: position 27 of record DHFM01000003.1, on the reverse strand, counting down.
CCTGTCATAAATAAGTAGTAATGTCAT
>DHFM01000066.1 GCA_002400405.1 Candidatus Moranbacteria bacterium UBA4824 | reverse complement strand
TTCGTTTAATTCGTATTTTCGTAATTATGCTCACTGACGAAGCTAAAATCAAAGTTGAAGCTGGTAAGGGGGGCGACGGGGTCGTGGCTTTTGACAAAGTCCTGATGTCTTTGGGGCCGACTGGCGGAAAAGGTGGCAATGGCGGAAGCGTCTATTTCGAAGGCGTATCTGATATTTTTGCTTTGAATAAATATCGTCATCTTAAAGATCATTATGCCCAGGATGGAGCTAGAGGGAGATCTAATCGATCTGACGGACCAAATGGAAAGGACCTCTTTTTAACTGTACCCATTGGAACCGTCATTAAAAAAATTGACACTAATGAAAGTATTGAAATTACAAAAGTTGGAGAAAAAATTCTTGCAGTTAGGGGTGGAACTGGCGGACAAGGAAATTTCTTTTTTCGTTCTTCGACCAACACATCTCCCGAAGAATTCAAGGAGGGAAAACTAGGAGAAAAATCTGAATTTTCCTTGGAGCTTCGTCTCATTGCTGATATTGGCCTGATTGGCCTGCCTAGCGCCGGAAAATCATCACTACTCAATGAAATCACTTCTGCGCACGCCAAAGTAGCCGCCTATCATTTCACCACTCTTGAGCCAAATTTGGGAGTGTTTGATGATTTTATAATTGCTGATATTCCTGGCCTCATTGAAGGCGCTTCAACCGGCAAAGGATTAGGGATAAAATTTTTGCGCCATATTCAAAGAACAAAGATATTGGTTCATTGCCTATCCTTGGAATCGCAAGATTTATTGAAAGATTATAAAATAATTCGAAAAGAATTAGGACAATACAATCCTGAATTGTTAGAAAAGAAAGAATTGATCCTTTTCACTAAGAGTGATTTAATTGAGCCTAAAGATTTAGCCAAGCAAATGAAAAAATTCCAAACAAAAAATAAATGCGAAATTATCCCAGTTTCTATTCATAATTTTGAAGAAATAGAAACGCTTAAAAATAAACTTCTGACACTATTGCAGTAATTTTCTTGTTTGTGGTATATTAAATTTATATGAAAATAGAAATTTTAATTATAATCATTGCGGTTGTTTGGACATTGCCCTGGAAAGGTTTTGCCCTTTGGAAATCAGCTCGCAGAGGGGATAGTGCCTGGTTTATAATTCTTCTTTTTATAAACACTGTGGCAATTTTAGAAATTTTGTATATTTTTATTTTTTCCGAAAGAAAAGTTACCAGCAGAACTAAACTAAAATAGATTATGTATTGGATTTTTCTCATCATCTTTGTGATAATAGTGCTTGTGCCCGATATTGTTCGCACAAACTTCTATCTTATTTCAGAAACAAGATTAGAAGAAATCTTGATTTTTTTTATGGGCGCAGTAGCTTTCGCAATTTTCATAAAAAATGAAAGACAATTGCTTTTTCACAAAAAAGAAAAAGAAAAGGATAAGAAAAAAATCGAGCAAACAGTCAAGGACTTAGTTGAATCATATAGTTATATTGGAGAAGTGAATCGCAAAATGGATCTACTAATGAATACCGCGCTCGGACTTTCTGATCGTTCCGTTCTTAGCAAAACTCATGAAAAAGAAACTTATCAGTCAATTGTGAGCGCCACTAGTTTTCTTTTGAAAGCTGATTTAGCTTCCTTGCGCTTTGTTAATATGGAAGACTTAAAAACTAAGCAAGAATTCCGTTCCAAAAATAGTGGAGAATTAATTAAAAATAATATTCTAGCTAAAATGGAAGAAGGTATAAATTTCAAAAAAAATGATGACTGCTTAATTATTTCTTCCGGCCAAAAAATAAATAGCATTAAAAGCTACCTAATTATCTGTGGCTTTGATGAAAAAGAAGAAAGCAATCCCAAGAACATCGAAATCCTCAAAGTTTTCGCTTCTCAAGCACTCTTCCTATATTCCTACACTCACAACGAACCCAAAAATTGTCCGCCGTGCGCATGCGAAAAGAAATAGTATTATTTCACCACCTCAAACCCTTTTTGCTTCCAAGCGTTGAGGCCGTCTGAGAGAGCATTCACATTCAGGATACCCATATCGAAAAGTCGGACAGCGCCTTGAAAGGCGAGGAGTCCGGTGTTGTCATAAAGGATAATTCTTTTGTAAGTTGGGATTTCTTTGCGTCGGCTTTCCAAATTTTCCAATGGAATATTGATTGCATTTTTCAAATGATCACTGGCAAATTCAGAAGCACTTCGTAAATCAACTAAAAATAACGACTTACTGTCTTGTTCTATTAAATTTTTTAATTCTTCATTTTTAATATAAATTACTTTTGCTTGATCAGAAAAAGAATCCGGATTACCAATTTCCACAATCGGACTTAACTCATTTTCCCAGCCATATATTCCACCTTCAAGATAAAAAACATTTTTGAAGTCATTTTCTAAAAAAATATCCATAACTTTTTTTTCGTTAGGCGTGAGTCCTAAATCATCAACCACAATATAATTTTTGTTTTTTTCAGTAAACGAAAAATTTGATGCCAATTCATCGAATGTTATGTTTTTTGCGTCCACAATATGACTTTGTGAGAAATTTTGAGCATCTCGAATATCAATAAGTTCTATTTTTTCAGTGCTATTGATTTTTTTGAGTAGTTCTGATGATTTTATGCTCGAATATTTTTGTAAATCATCCGCCTTTTCTTGCGCTTGATTTTTTTCAAATGTAGCTTCTTTTTTTTTATTCATCCAAGATGATTTTAGGAAGAAAAGAGTTGTCACTATGACAATTAAGAAAAAACCAATCATAATTGGCAGTAGGTTATTTTTTGATTGATTATTCATAAATTTGTCATTACTGGATCCCCTCCGCCAGCTGGCGGAGAGAATGACAGAAAAAATATTATTCCGTCTTTATTTTAGCACGCTTCCGACAAAATTTGCATATCCGCGAACAAAGTCTATTGCTTTCATTTCATTTTTCCCTTCCAGCTGAATTTCTTCTAGGATTATATTGCCCTTGCCCGTTTTAATTTTTATCATATTATTTTCTTCAAAAACTTCTCCGCTTGCAAAATCATTTTCTTTTGAATTTTCATCTAAGATAATCTTATTTAATTTTAATCGTAAATCTCGATCATCTCTTTTGAAATAGGTAAATATACCAGGCCAAGCATAAAACGCTCTGAAGCGATTATAAATATCTTTCGCTGTATCTGACCAATCAATTTTTCCGTCTTCTTTTTTAATCAACTGACAAAAAGTAGCCCGTGTTTCATCTTGTTTTTTGGGTTCTATTTTTCCTGTCGTCAAAAGAGGGATTGTTTCTATAAGAAGTCTTGCAGAAATTTCTGAAAGTCTTTGGGAAAGTTCGGGATAATTTTCTGTTTTTCCAATTTCAGTTTCCTCTTGCCTCAAGATATCACCCGCATCAACTTTTTCTACTAGACACATGATAGTCGCTACCGTTTTATTTTCACCCTTCAAAATAGCATTTTGAATTGGTGAAGCCCCGCGATATTTTGGCAAAGCCGATGGATGAGTATTAACAATTCCGTATTTCGGAATTTCCAAAATGCTTTTTGGCAAAATTTTTCCATACGCCGAAACGACAATTAGGTCTGGTTTTTGATTTTCTATTTCACATGCAATATCTTCATCAAATTTTGTCGGTTCAAAAATTTCAATTCCATATTCTTCGGCAATTTTTTTAACTGCTGATTTTTCCAAATTCTGATTTCTCCCAATTTTTTTATCTTCTTGAGTATAAACTGAAATAATATCAAATTTTTCTTCTAGCATCACACGCAAAATATTCGCCGCGAATTCCGGCGTCCCCATGAAAATTATTTTTGGGTTAATTTGATTATCCATAAATTTCAGAACCACTGATTATCACTTGAGAGCGCATGATTCCACTGAATTTTAATTCACGTGTAATCAGTATAATCATGTGTTAATCAGTGGTTCTGCTTGTCTATAAAAAGCGCTCCATTTAAATGGTCAATTTCATGTTGCAAGGCTCTCGAAAGAAGTCCCTCAGCTTTAATTTCAATTTTTTCACCATTTTTGTCCAAGGCCTTCACAGTGACTTTTTTGTGTCTTTTGACTGGGATAAATTTCCCAGGAAAAGATAGACACCCTTCTTCGCAAATTTCTTTCCCCCAAGATTTTCGAATAATTTTCGGGTTGATTAGAATGTGAGTTTTTCCAGAAAGTTTTATAATACAAAGTTGCACTGATTGGCCTACTTGCGGAGCAGCTAATCCCAATGCATTGCCACTATCTTCCATAGTTTCCAACATATCCAAAATCAAGTCCTTAATTTCTCGACTTTTTGGTTCTTCTATCTTCTTCGCAAATTGGCGAAGAATTTCATTTGGGTAGGTTATTATTGGTAAAATCATAAAAATTTTATAATTTTTAATTTTATAATTTTTAAATAATTTCTAATGCTAAAAATTTTTAAACATTAAAAATTAAGATTTATTTATAAAATTAAAAATTCAAAAATTACAAAATTGAAACTGGATCTCGATCGATTATCCAACCCGATTTGAGTTTTCTAATTTCTTTTTCTAATTTGATTGGAATTTTATTTTGAAATTTAATAATCATCTGCTTTCTAAATCTACCTCTAATTTTTGAGAGTAGGGGAGTATGTGGTTCGGAAATCTTCAGCTCTTTTATATTTTTAAGAATCTCAAATACTTCTTGACTTTCTTTTTCCACTTTTTCAAAACTATAATCTTGAAAAATTAATTTTATAATTTTTCCATAAGGCGGAAAATTTAAAGCTTTTCTTTCTTCAATTATTCTCTCAAAAAAACTTTGAAAATTATTTTCTCCGGCTAATTGGATAATTTTGTTTTCCGGTTGATATGTTTGAATAACTATTTCCCCAGGAAAACGTGCGCTGGGGCGATTCACCCGGCCGGCAAGTTGAGAAATTATCTGAAAAGCCTTTTCTTCAGCTGAAAAATCAGGAAACGACAAAAGATTGTCTGCATCTATTATACCAATCAATGACACACAAGGCAAATCCCAGCCCTTAGAAATCATCTGCGTTCCAATGAGAATATCCGCTTCGCCCTTGGAAAAAGCGTCATAAATTTTTTCATGAAAATTTAATTCTTTTGAAGAAGCTGTATCTGCCACAATTATTTTAGCCGAAGGAAACAAACTCAAAATTTCCTTTTCCACTTTTTGTGTTCCTAATCCAACGTTTTTGAAACTTATTCCGCCACACTTAACGCATTTTGGAAAAATACTTGTTTTATAGTTGCAATGATTGCATTTATAAAATCCACCTTTTTCATAAACAAGCGCTCGCTCACATTTGGGACACTTGAGCACTGCTTTGCACGCTTCGCAAATTGAAAAACTACTCATTCCTTGGCGATTAATGAATAAAATTGATTGTTGCTTATTTTTTAGTGCATATTCAATTTCACTTTTTAATTTTCTCGATATGCAGGTATAGTTTCGGGTCCAGCGTTCTTTTTTCATGTCGACGATAGAAGTAGTAGGTAGAAAGTAGCTAGTAGAAAGCATATTATTTTTTTTGCTTTCTACTTCTAAGTTTAATCTCGGCAGTTCTAATAATTTTAAATCTTTATTAATTGCACGATGATATGATTCAACACTTGGCGTAGCTGATCCGCGAACAATTTTTGCCTTATGAATCTCAGTTAATTTTTCTGCCACTATTCTAGCATCGTAACGCGGATTCATATCCCACTGCTTGAAAGACATATCCTGTTCTTCATCAATCACAATAAGCCCGAGTTTTTTAAACGGCGCAAAAACTGCCATACGAGTGCCAATAATTATTTTTATTTCTCCCGATTTTATTTTTTGCCAAGTATCATAAAGCTGTCCCTTGGAAATGTTGCTCGAAAGAGCGCCAATTTCTTCCGGCTTAAAATATGCGCCATATCTTTCCATAGCCTGCGGAGTCAAAGTTTTTTCCGGGATGATAATTAGGAATTGATAATTTTTATTTTGTTTTCGCAGTTCTAAAATTGAATGAATATAAACCTCAGTTTTCCCTGATCCAGCCGGACCATACAGAAGAAATTTCCGATTTCCGATTTCCAATTTCCAATCTTTTTTTTGAATTATTATTTTTATCGCATTTTTTTGTTCGGGTGTTAAAATTATTTCTTTTTGTTTCATGTTGCATGTTTCATGTTTCATGTTTCGCGCCTTAGCGCGCTTGGGTACAAAATTCTTCATCACCACGCCCAAGGGAGAAATATAATAATCGGAAATAAATTTCGCTAATTCTATTTGATTATCAGAAAGGAAATTTTCGACAATTATTTTCTCAACTTTTTTGAGGTTCACCCCCACACCAAAACTATAATTATTAATTTTATTATTACCCTTATTATCACCTATGCTCTTTTTAATTTTGGTGTGGGGGTAAATATTTCCCAATCTTTCAAAATCCCGCCTTGTCCCCAAAGCAATTCCTTCCACGCTTCGGTGAAAAAGGGGAATCGACACCAAAGTTCCAGTTGAAATTTTGACATCTGACAAATAGGAAAACGACTGATGACTAGTCAGGGGAATTTTTGTCAGCGGAACGATTTCGATAATAAACTTATGCTTTTTATCTGCCATGCCTTAATTGTACCACTTTATTGCTAAAACTTCTAAAAGAAGCTACACTTCATATATGAAAAATAAGATATTTATCAGTATTAATCTTCCCTCAAAAGTCAAAAAAAGGCTAGTTTTGACGACTGAAAAATGGCAAGAACTGCCAGTAAAATGGGAAAAAGAAGCTGATTTGCACATAACTTTGGTCTATTTAGGCTTTACCGATGAAGAAGTTGTCCTAGAAATTTGCGAAAAAGTCAAAAAATCTTGCGAAAATGTAGATATTTTTGACATCAAACTCGACCAAATTGAACTTTTTCCGTCTAAAGAAGATCCAAAAGTAATTGCCCTCACAGGAGAACCAAACGAAGAATTGAAAAATTTAGTCAATGCCATTGAAAAAGAATTAGGAATTTCCACTTCACCAAAAAAATCTTTTCGTCCACATATCACGTTGGGACGCGTAAAGAAACATAAATGGGAAGACTTGGAAAACAAACCAAGTATTTTGGAAAAATTTCCCCTAACTGTTGATGCTAGTAGTGTCGATGTTATGACTAGCCAGTTCAGCTCCAAGGAAAGTCGTTATTCTATTCTTGATTCTTGCCCGCTACAATAATAGGACTTACACGTTTGCCGTTTTAGACACTGGGTGTCTTTCGGTTGTTATGGTCGCGAGACACCCAGTGTCTGCAAACGCGTAAGTCCTAAATAAAATGAACATCCTTGGAGTCAAAGTTGATAATCTCACTAAAAAAGAAATTCTGGAAAAAATCAGAACTTTTTTGATTGAACCAAAATTCCATCAAATCGCCACCATTAATCCGGAATTTATTCTGGAAGCGCAAAAAAATCCGGAGTTTAAAAACATTATCAATAATTGTGATTTAAATGTGGCTGATGGATTTGGAATAAAATTAGCTTTTTGGCGATTTGGAAAAAAATTGAAAGCGAGATTTACCGGCGCAGATTTAATGCTAGAAATTTTGAAAATCGCCTCGAAACAAAACTTTACTGTTTTTTTAGCTGTTAATAAGGATGGCCTGAGCACTTTCGAGGAAACTAAAAGCGCTATATTGAAAATTTATCCTGACCTGATTATAGAAGGCATTGATTTAGAAAAAAATGTTTCATGTTTCATGTTTCATGTTTCATGCTCTATTCTTTTTTGCAACTTCGGCGCTCCCCAGCAAGAACTCTTCATAAATTCGCAAAAATGTGATACACCCCCACACCTATCCCATAACAATAGTAAAAATATATCAAACAAAAATTTAAATGGAGATTTTGAACAATCATCAGACTTGCAAAATGATAGGTGTGGGGGTAAAATACGCTTAGCCATGGGAGTTGGTGGATGTTTCGATTTTCTTACCGGAAAAGTCCGTCGCGCTCCAAAAATTTTGAGATTAATCGGTCTCGAATGGTTGTGGCGAATATTCCAACCACAGGAGTGGAAATTCAAAAAAGAAAGACTCAAAAGAATTTTTCTTGCAGTGATAATTTTTCCAATTAGGGTGACTATTAATAAAAAATAAAATTAAAAAATTGTCATGCTGAATTTATTTCAGCATCCAAAACAGATCCTGAAACAAGTTCAGGATGACAAAATAAAATTTATGACAACAAAAACAACAAAACTAATTCGTTCTATCTATTTGTATTTAGCGGTACTTATTAGTCTGATTTTTGTAGCAGTTGGCACTGGAAGAATTATAAATACAACACTTAAGGCGTATATTTTTCCGGAAGCGGAAAAGGGAGGATACGGAATGTGCACTAGTCAACCTCCACTTTATGAACTTGATTCAATTAAATCCGTTGAGAAAGCAAGAGATTCTGAACTTACCACTCAAGATCAAAAAGATCAACTAAATTCATTTCTTCAAGACTATAAAGGATGGAAAGAAAATAATTATGGCGACATCTGTCTCACCAGAGAACGTCAGAGAAACTATGTCGACTCATTCACAATGTTTCTTGTCGCTTTGCCACTTTGCCTTCTGCATTGGAGGATAATTAAAAAAGATAAGGAGGAAAAAGAAATCGCTTAAATTTATGAACAAAATCAGAACTAGATTTGCGCCGTCGCCAACCGGATACTTACATGTAGGAGGTCTTCGAACTGCGCTTTATGCCTATTTATTCGCCAAAAAAAATGATGGTGATTTTCTGCTTAAAATTGAAGATACTGATCGAAAAAGATTTGTTGAAGGTGCAGTGGAAAAATTAATAAATTCATTGGATTTTCTGGGATTAGAAAGAAATGAAGGAGTGATGTTAAGTAAAGTGTTAAGTAGCAATACAAATAGTCAGGAATCAAAAAATTACCCTGGAGTTTTTGAAGTGGGCGAGTATGGGCCATACATTCAATCAGAAAAATTGGAAATTTACAAAAAATATGCTGATGAGTTAGTAAAAAATGGTTATGCTTACTATTGCTTTTGTGAACCAGAAAGACTCGAGGAAATGAGGAAAGAACAAACCGCCAAAAAACAACCACCCATTTATGATAGGTTTTGTTTACAAAATGTTAGCGAAGAAGAAGTGAATAAAAATCTAAAAAATAATTGTCCTTATACTATTCGAATCAAAGTTCCGCACGACGAAATAATTGAGGCTGATGACATAATTAGAGGACGCGTCAAATTCAATACTAATTTAGTTACCGATCAAATACTTTTAAAATCTGATGGATTTCCGACCTATCATCTAGCTAGTGTCATAGATGATCATGATATGCAAACTACTCATGTTATTCGTGGTGAAGAATGGCTTCCGAGTATGCCGATTCATATTTTGTTGTATCGCTATTTTGGCTGGGAAGCTCCAAAATTTGCTCATCTACCACTCCTTCTTAATCCCGACAAATCCAAACTTTCTAAGCGCCAAGGAGATGTAGCGGTGGAAGATTATATAAAGAAAGGCTATTTGAAAGAAGCGATCATTAATTTCGTAGCAATGCTTGGTTGGAACCCGGGGAAAGGAGAAACGCAAGAAATTTTCACGCTTGAAGAATTGGTAGAAAAATTTGATCTCTCGCATGTTCACAAAGCGGGCGCAGTTTTTGACATAAAAAAATTAGATTGGATAAATTCACAGTGGATCAAAAAACTTTCCATCGAAGAATTGTATCAAAAATCTTTGGAATTTTTTGAGGAAAAAGAATTCTATAAATCATGGAACATGAAGCATGAAGCATGTAGCACAGAAGAGAAAGAAAATTATTTAAAAAAAATTCTAACCATCGAACAAGACCGTTTGCAAAATTTGTCAGAAGTAGGGGAGAGTAATCAGTTCTTTTTTCACGACGCAAATTTTGACAAAGAACTTTTGCGCTGGAAAGATATGAGTGATGAAGATTTGAAAAAATCTCTGGAAAAATCTTTGACTGTTTTAGAAAATATAACGGACGAAAATTGGACACGCGAAAATTTGGAAAAAATTCTGATGGAAAAGGCGGATGAAAAGCCTGCCTCGCTGGCCCGCTTCGCCGAATCGAGGCGAGCAGGCGGGAGGGGAGAGCTCCTTTGGCCTTTGCGCGCCACACTTACAGGAGAGAAAAAATCCCCCTCGCCATTTGAATGTGCGTGGGTGCTTGGGAAAGAAGAAACATTATCAAGATTAAAAAATACAATAGGCAAAATATAAAAGAAAGAAAATAAAACTCATGTTAAACAAAAAAACAAAATTAATATTTTTTATATTTATTATAATTTTTTCATTCTTCAATTTGAAAAATGTTTTTGCTGATGCGTGTAAAGATAAATGTGAAGATCTTTATCCGACTGACACTTCTTTGCAAAAAAAATGCAAGGATGATTGTGAAAAAATTGAAAAATATGAAAAAATAATAGAAATAAAAAGCAAGCAACTTGAGGTTGTTAGTAATCAACTTGGCTACATAAATAAAGAACAGGCCGAAAATCAAAAAGCTCTTCTAGAAACTATAAAAAATCTAAACACTCTTTCCGAAAAAATAACCGCACTAGAAAATAGCATCGAAGAAAAAGAAAAGGAAATTATCTATCAGAAAAAAATGCTCTCCGGGTTAATGCAGTCCTATTATGATTATGATCAGCAGGGGATACTTGAAATACTTCTTCTGGATAACACCTTAATAAACCCTTTTGGGCAAATGGACTATATCAATCAATCTGGAGTAAAAGTGTCTGATCTTTTAAATGGAATTAAAAAAAATCAAGAGGAATTGGTTAGTAATCAAAAAGAATTACAAGGCTCTTATGAACAAAGTGATAAATTGAAAAATGAACTTCAAAGCGATAAGTATGAATTACAATTAAGTGAAAATCAAAAACAAAAAATCCTAGTTGAAACCAAAACGGAAAAAGAAAAATATGAAAAACTTTTGTCTGAAATTGAAAATGAGATTTATACCTTAGAATCAGCAAAATCAGTTGATTATAGTAAACTGCCCCCAGCCAAGGGAGGCTATTTTAATTATCCAGTTTCTTCAGTGAGAATCACTCAGGGTTACGGAATGACTTCTTTTGCCAAAGCCGGAGCCTATGGCGGAAAACCACACAATGGAATTGATTTTGGAATTAGCACAGGTAATAATATTTTCGCAGTTAAGAGTGGTAAAGTTGTCGGCGTTGGTAATAACGGAAAATATGCTTATGGCAAATGGGTTGCAATTGATCACGGTGATGGGCTTCTTACTCTTTATGGACATCTTAGTAGTCAGCTTGTTTCAAAGGGGAGTAAGGTTAAAACAGGAGACAAAATTGGAAAAAGTGGCAACACTGGATATTCCACAGGACCACATCTTCATTTTTCAGTTTTTACTTCTAAAAGTTTTGAAACAGTTGAATCAAAATACGTTAAGAGTTTAATGATTCCAGTTGGTGCTTCAATCAACCCAATGAAGTATCTGAAATAAATTTATGCCACACAAAAACATTTGGACAATCGAAAAAATAAAAGATGGCTTTGAAAAATTTTTTAATACTTATGGAAGATATCCAACTGCGCTTGAGATTGATAGTTTTGATTTTTTGCTTTCTTCAAGGCAAATACAAAGAAAGTTTGGAGGATTGCCAAATTTAAGAAAAATATTAAATTTACCTATAGAAAATTATGGCTCAGGAGAAGAAAGATCCTCCATATCTTCCAATGTTAATAAAAGAGGGAGAAATTACGAAAACATAATTTATGAACTTTTAAAAAAGAATTTTGATGAAAAATTCATACACATAGAAAAACCGCTTCTAAATGAAAATTTGATGTTGGGCTATAGTAGTAAAAATAGATATGATTTTTATGTATACGCAAAACCTAATAATTTTGCAATCGATGTTTTTGGAACTGACAATAGTAGGGGAGTAAAAATCATTATGAATATAAAAGAAAAGAAATATATCAAATCTAATTCTAGGCTAATTGTTTATTTTATATATTTTGGGAAAAATATTAATGATGCTGATATTATAAGTTGGATAAACAAAAAAACAAACAAGTTTCCAATAAATTGGATAATTTTAAATTTTAAAGAATTTCAAGAAGAACTGAAAAAATATTCTTCTTATAAAGCAATATAACTATGCGTGTCGCGAAACTGACATTGTGCGACACTATAGATATTTCTCCTAGCCACTCCCCTTTAATAAAAACCGCTTTTAATGGCGGTTTTTAAAAAANNTTTTATTTTTACCCCGTGGAATAATTCCATTCTATGCCCCGGGTTATTTCCTAGATTAATTTTTATTTTATTTTTTTTATTTTTCAGTCGTCCGTATTCCACAGGGTGAATTCTTCTCCCTATAATCCCTTATAGCTTCCCTAAGACCATCAGCTGCTAAATTTGAACAATGCATTTTTATTGGTGGCAAACCTTCCAGGGCTTCTGCTACATCGTTCCTAGTAATCTTCAACGCCTCTTTTAAGGTCTTGTTTTTTGCCAAATCCGTAATCATAGATGAGGTCGCAATCGCGCTAGCGCATCCTAGAGTCTCAAATCTGATATCACTTATCACTTCCCTCTTTTTGGAATCTTTTTTTACCTTAATATAAATTTTCATTATATCACCGCAAGTTGGATTGCCAACCATTCCCACTCCTGATGGATTTTTTATCACGCCCTGATTATGTGGACGAGTAAAATGTTCTAAAACTTTTTTTGAATACATATGTTTTCATATAACATGAAACATACAGCATGTAACAATTTCTGTTTCAAACTTCTGATTTAGAATTTTGTTTCATGTTTCATGCTTCATGTTTCATGACTTTATAATAATCTTCAAGCACATTGCCGGAAACTTTTCTAAGTTTTTCCACTGATTTCTTGATTACCTTCACAGCATAATCAATCTCTTTTTTAGTGGTATTTTTTCCGAGTGTTAATCGCAATGACCCATGCGTTTCTTCTGGTTTCAATCCAAGCGCCAAAAGTACATGCGATGGAGAAAGTGATCCTGATGAACAAGCCGAACCAGTTGAAGCAAAAACTCCTTCTTGCGAAAGCATCATAAGTAAACTCTCCCCCTCTACTCGCGAAAAAGTTACATTCACATTATTCGGTGATCTTTTTATTTTTGAACCATTCAAACGCGAATCCGGAATTTCTTTTAGAATTTTATCAATTAAATAATTTCTTAATATTTTTATTTCATCTATTTTTGACTTTTTCCGCCCTAGGCGGATCCGCCTTTGGCGGAGACTTTTGACTTTTTCTATTGCACTTCCTAATCCAACTATCCCTGGAACATTTAGCGTGCCGGCGCGCAGTCCAAATTCTTGTTCTCCCCCATCTTGAATTCGTGTTATATTAAGCCCTTTTTTAATATACAAAACGCCTATTCCCTTTGGTCCATATATTTTATGGGCCGACATACTCATCAAATCCACGCCTAATTTTTCCACGTTACAATTAAAATAATTCACTGCTTGTGTCGCATCGGTATGAAATAATAGCTGACAGCTTTTAGCTTTTAGCTTGTTAGCTTCATTAATTTTTTTGATTAATTTTCCAATTTCGGCAATTGGTTGCACGGTACCGATTTCGTTGTTGACATACATCGCAGAAACCAAGATGGTATTTGACTTAATTGCATTTTTTATATCACGAGCATCAACGACTCCATCCTTTTTTGGATTGATAAAAGTTGCTTCAATTAAATTTTCTTTTTCTAATTTTTTAACTGTATTTAAAACACAATGATGTTCAAAAGTAGTTGTGATTATGTGTGGTTTATTTTTCTTTTTTTTGTAATATGCTCTAACTACTCCCTTAATAGCTAAATTATTTGATTCTGTTGCTCCGCTGGTAAAAATAATTTCTCGTTCTTTGGCACCAAAAAAATCAGCTACTTGCTTTCTAGCTTTTTCCACAGCCAATGAAGCTTCTTGACCAAGAGAATATAATGATGAAGCATTGCCAAAATTTTGACTAAAATATGGCATCATTTCGTTTAATACTTTTTTGTCTACTGGCGTAGTCGCCGCATGATCGAGATAAATTTGTTTCATAATTTTTCATTATTCCCTCTCTCCTTAATAAGGAGAGGATGTCGCGTACTCGCGACAGGTGAGGTTTATTTTATTAAATCTGACAATTTTATCCCATACAAAGTTTTTCTAATTTGTTCGCCTAATTTTATCCACACAAAACTGGAAGCGCATTTTTTCACTGCCGAGCAATGTATTCCTTGACATTTAGCTGTCATAGGCCCTTCCACAATCTCAATAATTTCTCCTGCAGAAATTTCTTTCGGCTTTCTTGCCAAAATATATCCACCATTTTTTCCTTTGATACTTTTGACTAATCCACTCTTTCGCAGATCTCCAATCAATCTTTCCAGATATTTAGCTGAGATTTTTTCTTCTATTGATATCTCTTTTATATTCTTAATTTGAGGATAATTACGCGCCAAATTGACTACTGCGCGAAGCCCATATTCCCCTTTTGTTGAAAAATTTAGCATTTGTTTATTCCTACTAATTTAGTATGCTTTTATTATAGCGCCTTTTAAAAAACTGTCAAATGCCTTATACTTAATACGTAAAATCATTACTACGTTGTCATACTGAATTTATTTCAGTATCCCTATTATTAAGATCCTGAAACCCGCCTGCCGGCGAGGCACGGCAAGTTCAGGATGACAAGTCAAATTTTATGCGTATATCCTACAGTGCCTTTGATGCCTATCAAAATTGTCCGTTGAAATATAAATTTCAAAATATTGACCGCATTAAAGTGCCCAAATCCAAGGAGGCGGTTTTTGGTTCGACAATTCATGAAACAATGAAATTTATCCACACCCCTGGGATTCTCTCTCCTACCTTGGATCAGGCTATGGAGCATTTTTCAAACTCTTGGAATCCAGCCGTTTTTGACGGAGAAATGGAAGAGCGCGCCGCTTTTTCTCAGGGCGTCAAAATTATTCAAGACTACTATCAAAAAAATAATCCAGCTGATTTTAATATTATAAATTTGGAATCACGCTTTCAAATTGAAATTGGACCGGAAAATAATCGGCATATTATTTCTGGCATTATCGACCGCATCGACAAAACTGAAGATGGTTTTGAAATTATTGATTATAAGACAACTAAGAAAATGCCTAGTCAAGAAAAAGTTGACAACGACATTCAGCTTTCCGTTTATCTCCAAGCGTTTCTTTCGCAATACCCTAAAGAAATCAATAATTTAGACAAAATAAAAGTTAGTTTATATTATCTCAAACACGGCATGAAATTGTCCGCCACGAGAACCTTGGAGCAACTGAAAAAAAGTGAGCAACTTTTTTTGGATACTATAAAAGTCATTGAGGCTGGTAATTTTGAACCGACGATGTCCCCTCTTTGCGATTGGTGCGGATACCAAGATCTTTGCCCTATGTGGAAACATAAATTCAAAGAACTCCGTCACATCGACACAGAGGAAATAAACAAATCCATCGAGGAATATATCGACCTAAAATCAGCTATTGCCATGACAAAAGATAGAATGGCCAAATTGCAAGAAGACATTTTGGGTTATATGGATCAAGAAGGCGTGGAAAGAGTTTTTGGTCCGCAAGGCGTCATTGCCAGATCGCTTCGCAAGACCTATAAATATGACGAGAAAAAATTGCGCGAAGTTTTGGAACCACTGGATCACTGGGAAGATGTGTTGAAAGTAGATGGCATCGCGCTTCGAAATATCCTGGGAGTCTTGCCATTTGAAGCCAAGAAAGAAATCGAAAACGCCAAAGTTCTCGACAAAGAAACAAAAAGTTTGAGTGTAAAAAAGAAATAAACATTTATAAAAAAGATTTTTTAATTTATCCTTTCTCTTATCTCTTTTTTTACTTCGTCATCAATTTTATCTGGCAAGATGTCGCCTTTGGGATTGTGCTTTTCGGCCTCATCATAGATAAAATTAACTATTTTTTGCACGATTGATTTCATATACGGACTTGTCATTATTTTTTCCTTATTGGCATCAAAAACAAAAAACAATCCAATTGCAATTATTAAGATTACAAAAATGATACTTATTAAAATTTTTTTCATTTTATTATCGTTCCTTGAAATTTTTTCTCTCCCAAAATATTTTTCAAATTCTTAAAATTCTTGCCTTCAGCGATGATGACCTCAAGATTGTTTTGCTGGGCAAGTTTCGAAGCGACTGGGTCAAAAGGCATATTGAGTCCTGGGTCCCAGCGATTGCCAATAATTTTGCGAAAATTTTTCCAATTAATTTCTTTGATTATTTTCGCATCCGGATATTTTTTTGGATCTTTGTCGCAAGCATATTTGATATTAGAAAGATTGATGAGTTTTTTAGCGCCTAGTCGCTCAGCGATAATTGTGGCGACATAATCTGTTGACCACCCTGGTTTCCATCCAGCAGCCACCATAATCCCCTCTCCATTATCAAAATGTGTTGTTAAATCTTCTTTGGTGCGTGGATTTTTGTTGATTCTCGGATTAGCGTATTGCCTAAAAATAGTTTTGATTAGATGTGCATTAAGTCTAGTGGTATGAATTCCTAACCAATCCAAATCTTCTCGCGTAAGTTTTGTCACTTTCCCAGCAGCTTGAGCATATTCTCGCGCGGCATATCCCCCGCCCGTGATAATTGCAAATCTTTTACCTTTCTTGATTTCGCAAACAATCAACTCGCGAAACTTTTTCAAAAACTGCCAATCAATATGCTTGGGAACAATTAGTGAGCCTCCAAGAGAAATTACGATAATATCATTTTTCATAGTTAGCTGTCATTCTGAGCGTAGTTGAAGTCCTTCTAGGACGAAACGAAGTCGAAGAATCTACTTTTTAATTTAATCAAGATATACCAATTAGCAGATCCTTCGACTACGTTCATTCGCTACTGCGAATTCACTTCACTCAGGATGACATTTATTAAAATGTCATTTTATACAATTTTTATCCGGCAGATACCCTTTTGATTTTGCCTCATCTTGGGAAGAAAAGCAAACTCGATTTTCGGGGTTTATATTTTTAGCATAACGGCAAGTCGGCAGATGATATTTATTGGAATTTTTTGACCCTACAAAGGCGCAATTTTGAGGCAGGGTACTTATCTCGCTTGGGTCTTTTTTCGTCTCAGAAGGCAAATTCTGAGCCTTAGATACGCCCTGGACGGATGGATTACTGGCATTTTCAATAGGCACTGTGCTTTCTGCCGGTTTTTCAATAATAAGCGGGTTTTGAACTGTTTTTTGACCTTTTAAAACCCCTCCTTCAAAAGAAATTACAGCGACCAAAATAAAGCCTACCGTAAGGATTATCTTGTGTTCGTATTTTTGCCAGAAATCTTTGGTTTTGGTTTTGAGTAGTTCATTATTCATAGTGTATTGACATTATAGCATAAAATTGGTAAGCTTAATTGTACTTAAAGGTTTAATGGTTCCAGCACTAATTCCAGTTTAGTTTTTGCTAATATTTGGTTTTGCGTGCGTGGTCGCCTACGGCTTAAGTTTTTATTTAATATTAAATTTTATAACGAATTAGTGCGGGACTCATTTTTGTTCCTGCTCATACTTCGCAGACAAAAATGGCGCATAGAAAAGCAGGTGGTTCCACTGAACTGGGACGTGATTCAATTTCAAAAAGATTAGGCGTGAAAAAATTTGCTGGGGAAAAAGTTGCTCCGGGACAAATAATTATCCGCCAACGCGGAACAAAATTCCGACCAGGAAAAGATGTTAAGCGTGCAGAAGATGACACTCTCTTTGCTTTGAAAGAAGGAGTGGTTAAATTTACTGCCAAAAAAGTTCGGAAATTTACCGGCAAAATGATTTCAAAGAAATTTGTTTCTGTAGAATAGACACGAACACACAACGAATATAAACCAAAAAAAGCGAACCCCTTAAATGGTTCGCTTTTCTTATCGCTTTTTAGAAGCTAAGCTTTTTGAACAGTTTAGGCTCCTCCCTAAAGCTTAGCTTCTCATATAATTTGCGAGTGGCTCGCTTTTATAAATTCAAGAAACAATGGGTGTGAAGCGATTGGATCAGTTTTGAATTCCGGATGGAATTGAGCCCCCAGAAAAAATGGGTGTTTCTCTTTTGGCAATTCTGCTATTTCCATTAGTTTTCCATCGGCTGATTTTCCAGAGAAAACTAGACCAGCTTTTTCCAATTCTTCAATATACTGCGGATTCACTTCCCAACGATGACGATGACGTTCAGAAATCTTGTTTTTTCCATAAGCTTTGAAAGCCACTGTTCCTTTTTTGATAACAGCTGGATAAGCACCAAGTCGCATAGTAGCTCCAAAATTATGATCAGCTAGATTTTTCTTTTGTTCCGGCATAATATCAATCACAGGATTTTTTGTTTTTCTATCAATTTCTGTAGTGTTGGCATCTTTCAAATTCAACACGTTTCTGGCATATTCCACTACCGCCAGTTGCATTCCATAACAAAGTCCAAAAAATGGAACTTTATTTTCTCGCAAAAATTTAATTGCGTTTATTTTCCCTTCGATTCCGCGTGAACCAAATCCACCAGGAATAATTACCCCGTCATAATTTTTCAATTCTTCCAGTTTCTCCGGCTCCTTTTCAAAGGCCTCGCTGTTTACCCAGCTTATTTCTGGTTGAAGTCTCAATTTATAAGCAGCATGTTTCACAGCTTCAATCACACTAATATACGAGTCACTTAAAATAAAATCTCCCGTACCAAAATATTTTCCCACAATTCCAATTTTTATTTTTTGCTTGGAGGTTTTAATATTTTCCACCAAATCATACCACTTTTTAAGATCAGTTTTCTTGTATTTTAATCCTAATTTTTTAAGTATGAGCCGACTTAAATCATCCCTTTCAAAATTTATTGGAACTTCATAGACGCTTTTAGCATCCGGCGCGCTTATCACATATCTTTCTGGAACATTACAAAAAAGTGAAATTTTTTCTTTCCTTTTTTGATCTAGAAATGTTTCACTTCTGGCAATAATAAAGTCTGGTTGGACGCCTGTTCCATTAAGTGTCCGCACAGCATGTTGGGTTGGCTTAGTTTTCATTTCACCACTAGCATGGGGAATGGGCAGATAACTAACCATAACTGTTATAATATCATCTGGCTGTTTTATTTTAAATAGCCGAATAGCTTCCATGAAAAGAATGTTTTCATATTCACCTACTGTTCCTCCAATTTCAATAATCGTAATGTCTGCATCGGCTTTGTCTGCTGATTTTTTGATGCGATTTATAACTTCTAGTGGAATATGCGGTACCACCTGAACACACTTCCCCTGATACTCTAAATTTCTTTCTTTATGAATGACTGATTCGTAAACACTGCCTGTAGTCATATAGTTTTCACTGGGAAGCGTTATACCAATAAATCTTTCGTAATTACCCATATCCTGATCAGTTTCAAGGCCTGATTCTAAAACAAAAGTCTCTCCATGCTCAATAGGATTCATTGTGCCTGCATCAACATTAATATATGGATCAATTTTCACAGCTGTCACACTGAAGCCACGCGCTTTCAAAATAGTGCCTATTGACGAAGATGTTATTCCTTTTCCCACCCCACTCATCACACCCCCAACGACAAAGATATACTTTCTGTTTTTCATAAATTTACGAAATTACGAATTAAACGAAATTACGAATTTTATTCAATATAAAAGTCGCTAAAACGCGACCCCTAAAAAAATAATTTATTAAAAATACTTAACCAACCACTACACTCCTTTTACTTCTAATTTAATTTTTTCTCTTATTTCTTCTGATAATTTTATTTCGATTTCATATTCCCCCACTTTCTTTATTGCTTGTTTAATTATAATTGAATTCTCTGGAATACTCAAGTCTTCTTTTTTCAGAGCTTCTTCAATGTTTTTGGCTGTTATTGAACCAAATAACTTACCTTTTCTTTCCTTAGCCTCAATGATAATTTTTTTGTTCTTAAGGGCGCTGACTAAATCTTTCAGCCTCGCTGTTTCAGCTATCTTGTTTTTTTGTTCTTTTTCTTTTTGCGATTGAAAAATTTTAATCGTGCTTTCCGTTGCAATGCCCGCTAATTTTTTAGGAAGCAAAAAATTCTCAGCATAACCTTGCGCTACTTCTTTTACATCTCCTTTTTTTCCAAGACTTTTTACATCTTGTAATAATATAATTTTCATACATTTACGAACTTACGAATTAAACGAAAGTACGAAAAAATTCGTACATTTAAAATTTAATACTTACGCTAATCAGTGGTTCTGATTTATTATTTCCATTGCCTTTTCCAGTTGCGGATCGCGCTTGTTTTCATAGTCATCATTAGTCATCTCAACCTCAATATCAGGAGAAATTCCTTTTTCCATAATATAGTCACCTTTAGGAGTGAGCCACTTGGCCACAGTAATTTTTACACTTGATCCACCGGGCAAATCCATAAGCTGTTGTACGCTTCCTTTGCCGAAAGTTTTTTCGCCGATTAGCGTTAGCCCGCGATTATCCTTCAGTGCTCCCGCCAAAATTTCTGAAGCGCTGGCACTACCTTCGTTTATTAGAACCACCATCGGAATAGAACTTAATTTGTCCCCACCAATAGTATACAAACTGTTTTTCTCACCCAAATTATTTTCTTCTAAAACAACCACCTTGCCTTTTGGCATCATTCGGCTGGCAATCGAAATTGATTTATCCAAAAGCCCCCCTGGATTGTCGCGAAGATCTAAAATTATTCCCTTACTTTTAGCAGTAATTATTTTATTCATCGCCGAATTGAATTGCACATCTACATCATCGGAGAATTTTATTATTTTAAGATACGCAATATCATCCTCCTTAAATTCAACTTTGGCACTGTCTAATTTTATCGTTTCTCTCGTCACTATTATATCAGTAGTCTCTTGATCGCCATCATGAAGCACATTAAGCTTGACTGACGTCCCTCTTTTTCCTCTTATAAGATCAACAGCCTCATCAATTGTGATTTCCAATGATGATTTTTCATCAATCTTTAGAATTTTATCCCCTGAGCGAATTCCAGCTTTTTGTGCCGGAGAACCATCAAGAGGAGCAATCACTGTCAAAATTTCATCTTTTATCCCAAGCTCAGCTCCAATTCCATCAAATGAACCCGCGATATCATCCGAAAACATCTTGCTTTCTTCAGGATCAAAAAAACTTGAGTAGGGATCATCAGTAGCGCTAAGCATTCCATTAATTGCTCCATAAACCATCTTTTGCGCATCTAACTTATTTCTTTCAATATGCTTTTCTTTAACAAGATCCCACACTTTCCAAAAAAGTGAAAAATCGACTTTTTCATTTTGTGAAGATGTTTTATTTTCAATAATCGCATTTTCTAGCGGAACATTTCCACTATTTGAAGAATGGTTTTGTTGTCCCTTTTTATATCCCAGAAAAAAACTTCCTGCCAAAAGAAAAATAACAATCAACAAGAATGAGTATCGCTTAAAAATATGGAGATTTTTCTCCATATTTTCTTTTTCTTTTTTCTCTTTATCTCCAACTATTTCTTGTCTTATCTTTTCCTCAAAATTTTCTTCGTTCATATTTTTTTACTTATGTTTCGGTAGTGGCTTTCCCCAATATTTCCAAAAATATAAAATAGCGCTTTTAATATGGAGCCACGTTAGACGATTAGAAAGTAATGATTGGATAACATTCTTTCCTGCACTTCCTCGTCCATGATAATGATACATTTCGGCTTCAGGAAAATATATTATCTTATAATTATTTTCCCAAAATCTTCGGCACCAATCGACATCCTCAAAATACATCTTAAATTGACTGTCTAACAATCCCACCTTAGAAATAGCCATCCTTCTTGTCATCATAGCCGATCCCTGAATCCAATCTACTTCTTTGATACTTTTATGGTCGAATTCTTTCATTAAGAATTTATCAATATGTTTCTGACCTATTTTTAATTTTCCCAAAAATGTTCGGCGATAAACTATCGTGAGTGGGGTGTAATAGCGAAAGCAAGAAGGCTGAAGAGCTTCATTGAAACCTAAAAGCTTAGGACCAATAATTCCAATTTGCGGATTTTTTTTGGCATATTCTAGAAGTTTTTCTATGGAATATTTTTTAACCAAAATATCTCCATTGAGAATAAGCACATATTCTCCCTGAGAAACGCCATATCCATTTCGCACTGTTCCGCCAAAACCAATATTTTCTTTCGATGGAATAAATTTTATCTGCGGATAATCCTCCCGCATCATCATTTCAGTTTTTTCTTCTGTTTCACTATCCGCTACAATAATTTCATAATCACTTAAGGTAATATTATTTTTAATCGAATCAATACAAACCTTCAAAAGTTCAGGATTTTTATAACTAGTAATGATGATGGATAATTCCATTTAGTTTATTTTGGCTTTATATCTGATTGCGCCGGAAGGATAAAAATATCTTTGGCCATTTGATGAATACGGTCATAATTGCCACCGATTGGCAAAAGGATATAACCAACTTCTTTTGGCATATCAGTTGGATTATATAAAAATCCCTCTTCGCTATTTTCCAAAACTCTTTGATAAATTTGCAAATTATTCAACCCCTTATAAATATCATAAAATCTTTGCATTTCCCAAATTTCCATATCAGTTCTAACATTATTACCTAGAGCATTAAGTAGTGCATTGCCCTTGGAAAAATCAGCTAACGTTCCAACGCTCAGCATTTTGTCTTTTACTAATTGAATAACTACCTGTTGACGCTTTGCTCTTTCAAAATCACTAGAAGTGGCACGCGACCTCACATAACAAAGAGCTTTGTCGCCGTTTATAATTTGTTTGCCCGCTGGAAGAGTGAAATTTCCTCCGCATTCCTTGACCGGATTAGTGCAAAGAGGATACTCGGCCACAACTCGGCCGGTTTTATTTTTCTTGATTTCAAATTTTCCAGTTGGAACCGTGAAAACTTGGCTGTCGCAAACATGCGCCTCATTGAATTGCACCGGCTCTTGAAAAGGTTGATCTAATGTTATTTCAATTCCACCAATTGCATCGATAATTTGTTTGAAACCGGCAAAATTTATACTAGCACTATAATGAATAGGCAAGCCTGTCACTTCCCCAGCAACTTTTTTCATATCTTCCAATCCTTGTTTTTTTCCATTCTCTTCACCGGCAGCATAAACTGCATTTATTTTGGTTTTGTTTGCCCAACCAGGGTTGTTCACATATAAATCGCGTGGAATTGAAATCATTGAAGCTTTGTTTTCTTTTGGATTGATGCTGGCGACTATGATAGTGTCGGCCAGAAGTCCGCCTCCAGGGATATTTTCCCCACGCATTCCCAAGATCAAAACGTTTATTCTACCATCTTTTTCTCCCTTAAGCTCATTTTCAACTCCTGGGATATTATTCACTATTGATTTAAACATTCCCCCTTTAGAAATTTTATTCAACACATTGCCGGTTTTCCAAGCAAAAATTCCTCCACCTAAAAATAAAACTATCAAAATAATTGCAAGAATTTTAAAGCCTCTTTTTTGATAAAATTTTTGCTTATTCCTTTCTCTTGATCCGAAATTTTTTTCTATATGAGTCATTTTTTTTGTTTAATTTAAATTAATACTGCCAAATTATTGATTTGGCAATTAATACTATTTTACTTATAATTTCATATTTAGTCAACAATTCATCTGAGAAAAAATTTCCAATAACTTCTGGGCAGTTTTTTGCCAAGAAAATTTTTCTGCTTGCATTTTTCCATTTCTGGATAAACTATCCCTCGTAAGATCATTTGATAGTATTTCTTTGATTTTTTGCGTCAGTTCTCCAGGGATTTCCGGCTTGAAAAACAATGTCGCATTACCGAAAATTTCCCTATGCGAAGGAATATCAGAAGCTACAGTTGGCACGCCCAGTGACATCGCTTCGATGATTGGCATACCAAAGCCCTCGTAGAATGAAGGAAACACAAAAATATCCGCGCCCTTCATAATCCCCGCCTTATCCTCCTCATCAATATACCCTGGAAAAAAAACGTCTTCTGCTAAATTATTTTTCTTAACTACTTCGTCTATTAATTTGTCATAATTATGCCCTTTACCTCCAGCGATAACTAATTTTAAGGAATTAAGTTTTATTTTTAAATTAAGCTCAACTTTTAGCAAGGCAAAAGCTTCTATGAGCGCAGGTATGTTTTTCCTTGGTTGCAATGTTCCAAGATATAGAATGTATTTTTCCGGCAATTTATATTTCTCCTTAATTGTTTTTATTTTTTCCTCGGATACATTTTGCACAAGAAAATCCTCCGACACCGCATTGTGAAACCAATCAGCTTTTTTTGGATCAACTTTATAATATTTAATTATCTCATCTTGAGTAAATTTTGAAACGGCAATTATTTTGTCCGCGCGCTTTAAGCTTCTAGGAATTAGAGTTTTTAGAAATAACAGATCCCAGAGTTTGATAAATTGCGGATAGAAATTGAAGGAAATATCATGGATAATGGTGGCGATCTTTATTTTTTTTGGCACAAACCAAGGCGTGATATATTGAGTAAGATAAATATCCACCGGATTTTTACGAAGATATTTTGGCAATGTCCAAAAATTCCAACTAAAACGGTTTTTGGTTTCAAGTGAAATTATTTCAAAATTTTTCTGATTATCTATTCCAAGATTTACTACAGTATTCTGTAATACTGTAGTATCAGTTACGTCGGTAAATAATTTATATTCATTCTCACTATCAATCTTAGCTAAATTTTTAGTCAGATTAAAAAACACTGCTTCACTGCCAGTTTGCTTTTTTCCGATAAGTCTAATGTCGATGCCGATCTTCATAATTTACGAAAATACGAATTAAACGAAAGTACGAATCTATTAAATTTATTATTCGTAATTTCGCTCGATTCGTAAATTAGTAATTGCAAGCCATACCCACAAAAATCCCAAAAATATTCCGGCGTTGAAAAGATTGACAATCATAATTCCCGCCCATGAAATAATCACAAACAAGGCGAAAATCTTTTCCTCTTGATTTTTGGTGAGATAATAATTTTTTATAGCCGTTACTAATATATACGATACCACAATTACAAAAGACGCAAAACCCAAAATTCCACTGCCCAGCCAAATTTCCAAAAATATATTGGAAGAATTAAGTGGTGTCCCACTTTCGTCAGTGCCCAATATTTTTGAAATATTCCCCCAGCCAATTCCCAGTATCCAATGATTTTTGATTTCTTGCCAAGATTTTTGGTAAATTTCGGCTCTGATACTCACATTTGGATCTTTACGATAAATTTCCGCGACATAATTCCCTCTTGATTTTTCTGAATTTATTTCTTCTAAATTAATATGTCGACAATTGTATTTTTCTAATTCAGAAATATTTTCAATTTCTTTTGGTAGGAAACGCAAATTTGCGTTCCTTGAATCGCAAGCAATTGTTATTTTCTGCATTCCTGATCCAGTTGACTGAATGCGATTAAACAACTGGAAATTAGTTAGATGAAAAAAATATACTGAGGCAATCGCAATTGCTAAAGCTGAAATTATAATTAATTTAATCTGAATGGTTTTTTTCCATTGCCACTCGCTGAATTTTAAATTTGTAAAAATAATTAACAAAAATATAATTGTAGCGGATATTGTCGCAAGCCAAGCACTTCTACTTACAGTCAGGATAAGTAGGATGTATAAAGTAGTAAGTAGAAAAAATAAACCACCCAACAGAAGCTCAACTTCTGGAGCTCCAGAAGTTGAGCTTCTGTTTGCTCTGTTTAAAATTAAAATGTAAATCACACTCATAGCCAACACTAAAAACATTCCCAACCAATCCGCCTCCGAAAAAGTCGCATTTGGTCGTCCGGGCATCGTCTCGAAACTTGAAAGTCCTCTTAAAAACCAAATATTTTGCCAAATACCATAAATCACAACAACCAAAGAAGAACTCAAGAAAAATGGAATAATCTTTTTAAGATCTTCTAAATTCTGAACATAATTTCGCACTAAAAAATATAAAGCCACGAAAGTCGCTAGGATTATCGCTAGTCGTAGAGACGCAATATTTTGCGTCTCTATCATAGCAGAAAACGCGCTTAAAAAACTGGAAGCTGTTATAACTAAAATTAAATAATCTACAAAATTTAATTTTGCCAACTTGAAATTCAATTTTCCTGATAGTAAGCGAATGATGATTGCCGTAATTGTGAGCGCGCCGATAAATTGATATGGCCGAATTGCAATCCCCATCTCCAATGGCGCCAAGTTTATGATTTCCAGTGGAATTGTCCCAATGAAAAACAAAAACGCCCACCCAGGACGATACAGCGCCAAAAACAAAGTCAGAATTGCAAAGAAAACAAAATCCCCTGTTCGCAGAGGAATAATTCCTAAATTATTGAAAATAATCAAAAATAAAACTAAAAACACATTCGCCAAAATAAGCCAGTTTTTTGGTTTGTTTAGATTATTGACAAATTGTTGGAAATATACTATCATAATTTTTCAGGAATGATGTTCTTAAAATAATAACTCTTTTAATATTATTAGGAGGTTGCAATGAACAACGATCAAACATTTGAGAGTATTCTCCTTTCTGCGCTTCGTAGCAAAAAAAGAGTATTCATCCGAACTAAATCGGGTGGGGAGTTAAGCGTAACTATAAGAGACATTGATAAAAATTTAGTTACGGCTATCTCAACTGGAACGACGCCGAAGAATGTATTTTTCGAGCTATCAAGCATAGAGGTTATATCATCATCTATGTAATATTTTCGATTATTTTTTTACATTACGCCCCGCTTCCCTGGTATTCCAGTCGAAGCGGGCTTTTTTTATTTTAAAATTACAAATTCTTGTCATCCTGAGCGAAATAAAATTACGACAGTGATTTTATGTAGTCGAAGGATCTAATTAATAACACAACCGATTTTAACAATAAGTAGATTCTTCGGCTTCATCTCGTCCCACTAAGGCGGGACTCGATTTCGCTCAGAATGACAAACTTTTATTTTATTTTGTGCTTTCGTAAGAATTAATTATATTTAAAATCTTCCCACTAAATTTTTCCCACGAAAATTGTTTGGCGCGTTCCATTCCTCGTGATTTCAGTTGGTCTCGCAAATCCTTATTAATCAAAACATTTTTCATAACCATTGCAATATCCATTATATCATCCGGATTGCAATATAGCACGCTGTCGCCTCCGACTTCAGGCAGTGAAGAAATCTTGGAAGTGATCACGGGCGTGCCGACATTCATAGCTTCCAAAATCTGCATTCCAAAACCTTCATAATGTGATGGATAGATAAACATAACAGCCTCACTAAATAGCGCTGGCAAATCTTTTTGCGGAACTTCCCCCAAAAGAATCACATACTTCGTCAAATTTAATTCTCTCAATATTTTTTCTATTGGAGTTGCTAAACTTAAACTTTCCGGCAAAACTTTTCCGTAAATCGCAAGACGCGGGAAATCTGGCAAGAATTTTTCTTTTTTATTTCTTTCTAAAAGGATTTTATAAGCTCGCACCACTCCTTCCACATTTTTGCGCACTTCATATCCCCCGCCGGCTAAAATATATCCAGGATTTATTTTGTATTTCTTTAAAACATTTCGCTCTCGTAGAGACGCAAAATTTTGCGTCTCTACCTTATACACATCATCGATATCAATATAATTGGTGGTGATTTTGTTTGCGCTAATATTTAGATGCTCAATTAAATCCTTCTCCGTTCTTTTGGAAACAGTGATAATCTTATCCGCCTTTTTTATCCCATATTCAGTCAATTTCCAATACAATTTTTTTCTGAAATTATCAAGGTACTGCGAAAATAGTTTTGGGATAATATCATGCACTATCATAATATGCTTTACTTCCTTATATGGTTGAATGGAAGTGGGACACTGATATAGACTAATAAAAACATCACACCCGTCTTTTTTAACAAGGCGCGGCAAAAGAAATTTTTCCCACCAGATTTTTCGAATCAAATCATCGCGCTTATAAATTGGCAAAAATATTTTTTTGGTAAAATTATTAGGAATCTCAAAATCCCTTGAAATATCTTCTTCCAAATATAAAACAAATTCAATGTCTTTTTGTACGGACAGGTCGCGACCTGTCCCTACTTCTTTCAGAAAATTAATCGTCACCTGCCCAATGCCCGTATTCGGCTTCCTGAGATATGAAGCGTTGATACCTATTTTCAATCTGTTATTTTTTTTCTTCATTTAATTTCTATTACATGTTTTGTGTTATATGCTTCATGCTTCATGATTCATGACTTTATTGTAAAGCCAAAATCAAATTATGTCATCTGTTAAAATATCCATTGCCAGATAATCCTTTTTAGGCTATAATCAATTCATAGTAAAAGTTAATTTTTAAGCCTATAATACTTATGTTTAGTATTGTTAAATTTGCCATTTGGATTGTTCTTTTTTTAGCCGCAACCTATTTCGTGCTCAGTTTTTTCGGCTACGATGTTAATCGAGAATATTTTTCCGGCACCAGAAAACAATGCGAAGAAAAATTGAAAGCCTGTACCAATGATGTATATCACCAAGGCGTCGACAACGCCAAATGCGATTTTAATTGCGTCGATCCGAAATTAATAAGGCTCTAGACTAGAA
>DHFM01000027.1 GCA_002400405.1 Candidatus Moranbacteria bacterium UBA4824 | reverse complement strand
TCATAAAAAAATAGAAGAATGGAGAAAAGAAAAATCGACCTGTCTCATCGGCAGGCAGGAAACCAAATAGATTCAAAATTATTGTCAACCATTTTAATCTTGATTGTTTTTGGCTTGGTTATGATTGCTTCGGCTGGAATTTCCTATTCCAGAGCGCGTTTTGGCGATCCGTATTATTTTTTCAAACACCAATTGATTTATGGCGTACTACCGGGGATAGTGGCACTGTATGTTATGCAAAAAATAAATTATAAATTTTGGAAAAAAATTTCTTTACCATTTTTTATCCTAAGCATAATTTGTTTGATTTTAGTTTTTGTCCCGGGTTTTGGATCGAAGATATATGGCGCTAGTCGCTGGCTTCAGCTAGGATCATTTTCTTTTCAACCTTCAGAAATGTTGAAACTCTCAATCATCATCTATCTAGCAGCTTGGCTGGAAAGTCGGTCGGATAAAGTGAAGGATTTTTATGAAGGATTAGTGCCGTTTCTTATCGTGATTGGCGCAGTGAGTTTTTTGCTCATCAAACAACCAGATGTTGGAACACTGGGCGTAATAATATTAATTTCAATTTCAATCTTTTTTGTTTCTGGTGCTAAAATTTCGCATATGTTTCTTATGGGAGTATCAGGACTTATGGCGCTGGGGATAATTATTAAAATGGAATCATATCGAATGAATCGATTTTTGGTTTTTCTTCATCCGGAGCTAGATCCACGTGGAGTGGGTTATCAGATAAATCAGGCTCTTTTAGCAATTGGAACGGGCGGAGTTTTGGGAGTGGGGCTTGGAAAAAGTATGCAAAAATTCAATTATTTGCCAGAACCGGTGGGCGATTCTATTTTTGCTATAATAGGAGAGGAGCTTGGGCTCTTGGGTGCAGTTTTTCTAATTTTCCTTTTTGTGTATCTCATGGTTAGAGCTTTGAAAATTGCCAATAACGCTCCGGATAATTTTGGAAAATTTATGGCAGTGGGGATTGTTTCGTGGATAGTTTTCCAAGCCTTCATAAATATTGGCGCAATTTCTGGACTCATTCCGCTTACGGGAATTCCTTTGCCCTTCATCAGTTATGGTGGAACATCAATTATATTTCTTATGTCGGCTACGGGAATAGTTTTAAATATTTCTAAACATTGTAATAATAATTAAGATTAAAAATATGAAAATAGTTCTAACGGGTGGTGGTACGGGTGGACATGTTATTCCTTTAATCGCTGTAGCCAGAAAAATAAAAGAAAAAAATTCCGATGCAGAATTTATGTTTTTTGGTCCAGAGGGAAAGTTTGAAAAAAAATTTATGGAGGCTGAAGGTATAGCGATTAAGCATATTATAAGTGGAAAAATGCGAAGATATTTTTCTATCTTGAATTTTGTGGATTTTTTTAAGATTCCAATAGGAGTTGTGCAAGCTCTTTGGAGTTTACTTTGGTTTATGCCGGATGCGATTTTCTCTAAGGGTGGCTGTGCGACTTTGCCGGTTGTTATTGCCGGGTGGGTATATCGAATTCCAATTCTGATTCATGAATCAGATGCTAATCCTGGGATGGCCAACTCAATTTTGGCTAAATTTTCCACAAGAGTAGCAATTTCCTATCCGAGTGCAGAGAACTATTTTCCAGCTGAGCAAGTAGTGATAACAGGAAGCCCCTTGCGAGATGATATCAATCAAGGTGATAAGGAAAATGCCAGAAAATTTTTTTCACTTACGGAATCTAAAAAAACTATTTTTGTTTGGGGTGGCTCACAAGGCGCTAAGCCGATCAATGATAAAATATTAGAAATATTACCGGAACTTTTGCGTAAATATCAGGTTGTCCATCAAGTCGGTGAGAAAAATTTTGAAGAAGTGGTGAAAAGAGCAGGGGAACTTGGGATAAAAAATGGACGAGAAGGTTACTATGCCTTGTCTTTTATTGGCGAAGAACTCAAGGACATTTTGGCGGTTTCAGATTTGGTTATATCTCGAGCGGGTAGTTCTTCGATTTCGGAAATTGCGGCTAATAGCAAGCCGGCTATTATAATTCCAATTGATAAATCAGCTAATAATCATCAAAGAATGAATGCTTACTCTATTGCAAAAATTGGCGGATGTGTAGTTTTGGAAGAGAATAATTTGGGCGAACATATGCTTCTGGCTAAAATTGACGAAATTATGAACAATGAAGAGATTCGAAATAAACTATCAACTAACATAAAAGCTTTCTATCATCCAGATGCGGCTTCGAGAATCGCGGATGGGATAGTTGGTATGATAAAGTAAAATTTTTAATTTTTAAATAATTTTTCAATGTCTTAATTTTTAAAAATTGATAAATTAAGATTTATTTATAAAATTACAAAATTTAAAAATTATAAAAATTATGGATATAAAAGATATAAAAAAAGCTTACGTAATTGGGATTAAGGGATCTGGCGTGATTGCGGTGGTGGAGATTTTACATGCAATGGGAATTGAAATTATTGGATCTGATACGGAGGAAAAATTTTTCACGGATGAAATTTTGCAAAAACTTAATATCCCATATTTTGAAAAATTTGAAGCAAAAAACATTCCACTCGATGTTGAATTGGTGGTTTATTCCACAGCTTATAATGAAAATAATAATGTGGAATTTCAGGAGGCGAAAAAAATAAATTTGGAAATGATTAGTTATCCGGAAATTTTAGCTCAGCTTTTTAATGAGAAATATGGCATTGCGGTTTGTGGAACGCATGGAAAAACAACTACTTCGGCAATGTTGGCGTATGTGCTAAAAGAAATTGGCACTGATCCAAGCGCGATAATCGGAAGCAAAGTTATCGACTGGGGAGGTAATGCTCTTTCGGGCAAGGGAGAATTTTTTGTGGCAGAGACGGATGAATTTCAAAATAAATTGCGATTATATAATCCAAAGGCAGTAATTCTAACTAATTTAGATTTTGATCATCCGGATACATTTTCGACTTTTCAAGAATATAAAAAAGCTTTTTCTGATTTTGTTGCGCGTATTCCTAAAATTGGCTTTCTGGTTATTTGGGGTGATAGTGTAGATACGCTGGAGGTAGCTCAAAATGCAATGTGTGAAAAATTAGCTTACGGTTTTTCAGAAGAATGTGATTATAAAATTTTCAATTTTCAATTTTCAATTTTCAATCAATTTCCAATTTCTAATGATAAAATCTTAAAACCAATGCAAAAATTCGAGGTATCATATAAGGATAAATCCCTAGGTGAGTTTGAAATACAATTAGTGGGAAAACATAATATTCTAAATGCTGTAGCGGTGATTGCGGTTTGTCATAAATTAAATTTAGATTTGGAAAGAGTCAAGGAGGCACTCAAAAATTTTCAAGGCACCAAAAGAAGATTTGAATATATAGGAGAGCGAAATGGAGCAATTCTCATAGATGATTATGGTCATCATCCGGAAGAACTAAAAGCGACGCTCAAAGGTGCTCGAGAAATTTATCCGCAGAAAAACATTTGGGCGGTTTTTCATCCGCATTCATATTCTAGAACGGAAGCACTGTTGCAAGAATTCTCTCAATCATTTAGCGACGCTAATCACGTAATCGTTTTGGATATTTATGGCTCAGCGCGAGAAAATAATGGAAAAGTAAACTCTGGTGATTTGGTAAAATTAATCAACAAATTCGATCGAGACAAAGCGCAATATCTCAAAACAATTGATGAGGCGGTGGAATTTTTGCAAGATAAAATCGGAGGGGGGGATGTCGTTATTACTATCGGCGCCGGCAACGGCTGGGAAGTCGCCGAAAAACTAAAGGAAAAATAACATTTGGACACGCCGTGTCCAAATTAATAATAATGAGAAAAGTAGAACTTATAAGTGGAGAATATTATCATATATATAATAGAGGTGTTGAAAAGCGAGAAATTTTTCTTGATAATTTTGATTATATTAGATTTTTAAAATCAATAAGTGAGTTTATTTCTATAGAACCGATAGGAAGTTTATATGAAAAAAGTCTTAAAGATAAAAAAATAGTGCAAAAAGAAAAGGACACGCCGTGTCCAATTGGACACGGCGTGTCTAAATGTTTAGTTGAGCTAAATGCATATTGTTTAAATCCAAATCATTTTCATTTCATTTTAAAACAACTTGAAGATAGAGGAATAGAAAAATTTATGCATAAATTGAGTATGGGTTATGCAAAATATTTTAATCATAAATACAAACGCTCAGGAGTTTTATTCCAAGGAACTTTCAAATCAATCCACATCAACTCTAATGAATATTTGCTTTTACTTTCGGCCTATGTGAATGCTAATCATGAGATCCATGGGTTTTTGGAAAGGGATTGGCCATATTCGAGCTTTTTGGATTATACTGGGAAGAGAGATGGAAAGTTGTGCAACAAGGAAATAATTTTGGGGCAGTTTGATAATGATTTTAGTGAATATGAAAAGTATATGAAAAATAACGTGAATTATTTTAGAGAGAAAAAAGAAGCGGAAGAATATATTTTGGAATAAATTTATAAGAATATTACTATGATCAACATTCAAAAAAACATTCCACTGGCGCCGTTTACTACTTTCAAAATTGGTGGGCCAGCGAAAAACTTCGTAGAAGTAGGCTCTGAAGATGAACTCTTGGAAGCCCTGAATTATGCCAAAGAAAATAATCTGGAAATTTTTGTGCTGGGCGGAGGATCAAATATTTTAGTCAATGATGAGGGATTTGATGGATTAGTAATTAAGATACAAGATACAAGATACAAGATACAAAAAGACAAAATTGAAATTTCTGCCGGCGCTTCTTTGAGTGCTGTTGTTAATTTAGCAATGCAAAATTCACTTTCTGGACTTGAATGGGCGTCGGGAATTCCCGGAACAGTTGGTGGGGCGATTCGCGGAAATGCTGGGATACCGATGGGCTGTATGGCTAACAATATCGAAAGTGTAAAGGTGTTAGAGGTAAAAAATAAAAAATATAAAATTTTGAAAAATAGCGAATGTCGATTTTCTTATAGAAACAGTATTTTCAAAGAAAATAAGGATTTAATTATAATTTCAGCTGTTTTAAAATTGGAAACTGGCGATCAAGAAGAAATTAGTAAAAAGATAAAAGAATTTATTGAAAATCGCTTGAAAGTTGTTCATCCCAATCCAAAAGAACCTAGTTCGGGTAGTTTTTTCAAAAATCCAAAAGTGGACAATCTGCAACTAATTGCTAATTTTGAAAAAGATACTGGTCAAAAGTCGATAGATGGAAAAGTTCCAGCTGGTTGGCTAATTGATGAAGCGGGACTGCGTGGGAAAAAAATTGGCGGAGCGCAGGTGAGCGAAAAACATGCTAATTTTGTAGTAAATATAGGCAATGCTAAGGCGCAGGACATTGTGATGCTTTCAAGTGTTATCAAAATGAAAGTGCGCGATGAATTAGGCGTACAACTTAGCGAAGAAATTCAGTATGTCGGATTCTAGCAATTACGAACTACAAAATTAACGAAATATGAAACAATCAAACCCCATTTTCGTACTTTCGTATTTAGTATTAATTTCGTAGTTCGTAAAATTAAAAAGCTAATTAAATTAATTAAAAATATGATAAACAAGACGCTTAATCTACGTTGGTTTTGTAAAAATATTGAACTAGATGATCGGACTAAGGACTATATTGTGAAAAGAATTCAGAAGATGGAAAAATTTTTGAAGAAAAGTTTGGAATATGAAGTGGAAGTTTCGATGGATAAAAAAGGAAAATTTTATGTAGAAGTTATGATTAAGACGCCACATAAGCTATACCGAGCTACCGAAGTTTCAGAGTCTGTGGAGGGTTCAACCGATATGATAATAGAAGATTTGCAAAAGCAGATCACTAAGGATAAAAACAAGCTCAAAGATATTCGCGAACGCGGAGCTCGCTCGCTCAAAAAGAAGATAGTGATCAGTAAAGACGCTAGGTTTTAGAATCGGATTTTCAACAAACAGCGCGTTGAATTTTTAATTGTCATTCTGAGCGGAATCGAATCCGTTTAGGATGAGATGTAGTCGAAGAATCTGCTTTGTGGCTTAATTGGGCTAACCTATTGAGTAGATCCTTCGACTGCGTTCGTCGCCTCATCAGCGACTCACTTCGCTCAGGATGACAAATTCTTGTGACTTTGTGGAAAATTATATAAGTGAAAAATATTCTTGATAAGGTTGCTACCAATTGGGTAGCAGCCTTTCTTTTTTTGTGGTATAATTGTGGTGTAAAATAAAAATTAATTTTGCAAAATATTTATGAACAAAAAAATTTCAACAACCCTAGCATTTAGTGTGATTATAATTCTGGCAATTTTTTTAGCTGGAATTTCTTTTTATTTATGGAAGGGAATTAAAACTGAAAACAGTCCACTGGTGAATATTCCCAAGAAGAATAAGATAGTTGCTTGCACTGAGGAAGCAAAAGTTTGTCCTGATGGATCGGCAGTGGGAAGGACAGCCCTGAATTGTGAATTTGCACCGTGTCCTGAAATTGTTGGCATTGCAAATAAAATTTTGATAACATCTTTGAAATCCAATGATGTGGTTTCAAGTCCACTTTCAATTTTAGGAAGATCATTCGGTGGATGGTTTTTTGAAGCAGATTTTCCGATTGAAATTTATGATGGTAATGATAAAAAGATTGGATCTAAATATTGCTCATTTTCTCCAAAAACAGAAAATGAAACATGGATGACAGAAGAATTTGTTGATTTTAAGTGTGAACTTCAA
Organism: Candidatus Moranbacteria bacterium UBA4824; assembly: GCA_002400405.1. Lineage (GTDB taxonomy): Bacteria > Patescibacteriota > Minisyncoccia > Moranbacterales > UBA2206 > UBA2206. The sequence continues at coordinate 3,322 of DHFM01000027.1, read as the reverse complement.
TTTGAAAAACCAAAAACGGACAGTGGTTATATTATTTTCAAGAAAGATAATCCGTCAGATAGGCGAGAATTAGATGAAGAATTTAAGTTGCCAGTGAAATTTTCTAGAACTATTGAAAGTGTTAGCCCATTTACCTGGAGAGCTTATGCAAATGAAAAGATTGGATTTAAATTAGGTTTTCCAGAAACTTGGAAGGGATATGTAGCAACCGAAAATGATCAGCCTAGTGATCAAAGCGTTAGCTTTAGTTTTAATAATGAACATCAGCCTTTTTCCATAATGACTATTCGAGTTGTCTCGGAAAATAACTGGGATAATATGCCCAACAAATCAGCTTTAACAAAAATAACCCAGGATAATGGAAAAGTATATTTTTGCGACGGTTGTTGTGGGCAAAAAGGTGATACTGGCGGTGGTCAATTTGATAAATTCCAAAGAGATAGATGTGATGAGGCCGAAAAAATATTGCAAACTTTTGAATTGATAGTCAATAAATAGAATCAACCCCTTCTTTTGACTCCCACTTCTTTTCTTGCTAGAATGAGTGGGTTAATTAAGTTATATAAATGTCATCCTGAATTCGTTTCAGGATCTATATGATGGTAGGTTATTACATAAGATGCTGAAACCCGCCTGCCGGCGAGGCACGGTAAATTCAGCATGACAAACTAGCATTTTATGACTTTCTTTTGCAATCTTTATTCTACGCCAAAAAAGGAAATTAGGCAATTTTAATATGTCATCCTGAGCGAAGTTCGTACTCGAACGAAGTCGAAGGATCTGCTTACTATTATTACTTGCAGTACCATTTAGTAGATTCTTCGACTCCTCCGCCAGCTGGCGGATCCGCTCAGAATGACAATAGTATGACTATTTTTTTCCTGCCAACTGTCCACAAGCTCCTTCGATGTCTGTACCAAGACTTCTTCTTATTGTGCAGTTAATTTTATTCCCAAGCAAATAATTTCTAAATTTCACTGCTTGCTCTGCGCTAGAAGAAATAAACTTATCTTTACTATCTGTTGAATTATATCGAATTAGATTCACATGCAAGAGTTGCGGTTTTTTGAAAGATTTAATATATTCTAATAGATTTTTTGCATCTTTCTCGCTGTCATTGAGCCCGGAAAACATAATATATTCCAAAAAAACTTTTCGACTAGATTTTTCAAAATATTTTTCCAACTCAACTTTTAGTTTTTCTAAATTTAGATTTTTGTTCGCCGGCATAAATTCATTTCTGTTTTTATCTTTAGAAAAATGAAGCGAAACTGCCAAATTCACTTGCGGGAAATCTTGGGTTAATTTTTCTATCCCACCAGGAATTCCTACCGTCGAAATTGAAATTGAACGCGAACCAAAAGCCATGCCTTTTGGGTCGGATAATATCTTTAGGCTTTCTAGAACCTCTCCCCAATTCAAAAACGGTTCCCCCATCCCCATATACACAACATTGGATAATTTTAATTTAGAATTTATTTTTTGTTTCATGTTACATGTTTCATGCTTCATGAGGTACTGCTTCCAAAACAAAACCTGATCAACAATTTCTTCTGCCGTTAAATTTCTTTTAAACCCGGTTTGCCCCGTCGCGCAAAAAGCGCAATTCATCGGACAGCCAACTTGGCTTGAAATGCAGACCGACCAAATGTTTTCTTTAGGCGAAATCAAAACTGTTTCAATTTTACTTGCATCATCTAGTTTCAAAAGTGCCTTAGCTGAATTCCCATCCTTCGAAACCAAAACTTTTTCCACTTCAAAAGAAAGTATTTTTTCTTTTTCCAAAACACTTCTCAATTCTTTCGGAATCGTCGAAATTTCCGCAAAACTCGAAATCCCATCCCGATAGACGGCTTTTTTAATCTGCCCCAACCGAAATTTCGGCTGTTTTTGATCTTTTAAAATTTGTTCAATTTTTTGGATATTCATAAGTATTTTATATGTTTTTTGCCTTAAATAAAGCCTAATATTAATAATCCACTTTTATTGATAAAATTTACAACTCATTTAACGTGTCTTCCGGCACATAAATATCCTTCCCTTTCGGACTCACCCCCGGATAAATCCATGCGGAAATAATTTTTGTTTTAGAACTAACTCCACGAAGCATTTTTTCTTCTTTATTTGTTTCATGTTTCATGTTATATGCTTCATGCTTTTGTATCATTACCCAAACCTCCTTTTTAGTTTTCTTCGAATCTTTTCTTTTCATCACCGCCGTAGTTTTGGGCGCGATGCCGGTTTCAGTTCGGTCGGGTCGCCTGATAACACCTTTAACTGCCATCGGACTCAAACCATACTGAAGAAGTTTGTACTTTGAATGATTCGTCCAAAAGAATTCTCGGGTGTTTTTGATTGAGTTGATATCCATGGCTTTTCTAACATCCGATGTTAGGAATTTCCTAACATCGGATGTTAGGAGAAGTTATTCCACTGTCACTGATTTTGCAAGATTTCTAGGTTTATCTACATCGTAGCCCTTACTGACGCCAAAATAATAGGCAAAAAGCTGGAGTGGAATGACTGAAACAAATGGCGTGAGCATTTCCAAAGTTTTTGGAATATAAATTACGTCGTCGGCAATTTTCCCAATTTCTTTGTCGCCCACTGTAGCAATAGCAATTATTTTCCCACCACGCGCTTTAATTTCTTGCATACCGGAAATATTTTTTTCATAGACACTATCTTTCGGGCAAATGAAAATTGAAGGAAAATTTTCATCAATGAGCGCGATTGGTCCGTGTTTCATTTCTCCTGTGGCATATCCTTCCGCGTGCACATAGGAAATTTCTTTTATCTTTAGCGCCCCTTCAAGCGCAATCGGAAAATTATATTTTCTACCTAGATACAGAAAATCTTTAGCGCTTGAATATTTTTTGGCAATCTTTTTAATATCCTTGGATTTTTTCAAAATTCCCTCAATAAGTTTTGGCATATTTTTCAACTCACTTGCAATTCTCTTACTCATCACGCTCGACATATCTCTTTGTCGCCCAAACATCATTGTCCACAGCGCCAAAACTAAAAGTTGCGTAGTAAAAGCTTTAGTTGAAGCCACGCCAATTTCCGGACCAGACAGCGTATGCGTTCCAGCATCTGTTTCACGTGCAATTGTAGAACCAACTACATTCACAATTCCAAGTGTTAGCGCTCCCTTGTTTTTAGCTTCGCGAATTGCCGCCAAGGTGTCAGCCGTTTCACCCGATTGAGAAATAGCCACTACCGCCGTCGAAGAATCCAGTATTGGTTTTCGGTAGCGAAACTCAGAGGCATATTCCACTTCTGTTGGGATGCCAGCATATTCTTCGAGCATATATTCTCC
>DHFM01000064.1 GCA_002400405.1 Candidatus Moranbacteria bacterium UBA4824 | reverse complement strand
ACAGTTTCCGAGTTCGTCATCCTGATGAAAGTCAGGATCTTTCCTTGGCCGAAATCATCGTTGTTGACAATAATTCCCGCGACGATTCGGTAGAAATGCTTGAAAATTTAAAACTTAAAATTGAAAATTTAAAATTGAAAATTTAGCGTTTAGCAAAACGCGTTTTGTTCTGGGAGGAAGGCGGGGATGACGTCAGATCAGCGTGGCCCTTTGACGCCCTGGGCTACACACGTGCTACAATGGCCATTACAAAGGGTAGCCAAATCGCAAGATGGAGCTAATCCCATAAAGATGGTCTCAGTTCGGATTGAGGTCTGCAACTCGACCTCATGAAGCCGGAATCACTAGTAATCGTGAATCAGCCATGTCACGGTGAATACGTTCTCGGATCTTGTACTCACCGCCCGTCACACCAAGAGAGTCGGTAACACCGGAAGACCCCGAATCAAATCGGGGGCCAGGGTGGGATCGATGATAAGGGTGAAGTCGTAACAAGGCATCGGTAGCGGAAGCTGTCGATGGATCACCTCCTTTCTAGGGAGAACTGATGAAATTCCAGAGTATTGCACATTAAAGACAATAGGCCTCAAAACCGTTGTTGTGCAGTATGGATTTCATCCGACGGTCGACTCCGATTTATCGGAGAACGTCAATGCCAATCAGAGCTATATGAATCTGAAGTGTATTTTAGTACAGTGCACGTTTAGACTTTGGACTAATCGCATAAGATTGTGAAACTTAATTTTTTGGACTTTTATCCGCCGATGAGGCGGAAATCGCATAAAATTGGGATACAAAAAAACAAAAATACTCGACCAGAGTGTTTTTTGCTTTTTTGTTTCTTTGTTTTTTAAGCTGCAATCCGCAACGCCGGGTTGTTTAACACTAAAAAAAAGGAGAAAGAGGTGGAAATAAAACAAACAAATTTTTCAAAATTTAAAAAGTTTATGGGGTTTATTATTTTAATGTATACTTTAACTTTTTTATTTGTGGCTTATTAAAAAAAAGGAGGGAAGCGATGGCAGAAAGAATAACTAATGTAGTCAAGTACGCTTGGCTGGGATTGTGGTTTTTTACCAATGGTAAGGTAAAAATTCCACAAAAAAAGCCTGAATAAATTTCTTCAGGCAGAAGACCGAGTGGGCTAGATTCTATAGCTCACTCGGTTTTTTTATTTATAAAAAATCAATCCAATTCTTTTTTCTGTTCTTCGAATAAATCTTCGGTGATTCTATTTTGACACATTTTCAAAATTCCGGCGTCTTCGATTTTTTCGCAAATGGAATAATCCTTTTTGCTGATTGCTAAATCCCGTAGGCAATAATCTTCCTCCAATCCTTCTTTTTCTTCGCATTCTTCTTTTGAATCTTTCTTCTCTATTTCCTTGAGTCCGCAAAATTCTTGGCAATAATTGAAATCTTCCTTGTCTTTAGCGTATTTCTTGCAACTATCATTGCAATCAGCTTGCTTAACATCCAAAAAATATTCTTTTTCTGTGGGCGTTTCATCTTCTGATTCTATTTTTATTTCTTCATCTTCCTTTGCATCCTCTTCATTCAAAAATTCTCCCGGAATATCTTCTTTTGCTTCTGGGGTAATTTGTTGTTTACTGTCCTCTAGATTTTCATTTTCCGAAATATTATCTTGGAATGAATCTGTGCTTTCCGTTTTTTCAAAATAGCGTTTCTTGATTATATTGCCAGAAAAAAGAAAAATGCCGGCAATGAGAATTGCTAAAATGAGCAGAAATATTTTTTTTTGACTAATAATTGCGCGCATATAATTTAATATGCTTTTTGGAAGCGTACTTTGTAGAAATAGTAGCGAAGAATATCCAGATGGTCATAGTCGTGATCGGTTGCAAGGTTCAGCGCACCATTAGCGCTTAGACCGACCATATGATTTCCGGATGCCACAAGTTCAGCAGTACTCATCGTAGCGTGTTTACCATAGGTATCAGTGACTGATTGACACCATGGATATAATTTTGAGCCCCAACGTTCTTCAAAACTTCTGGTTCGCCCATCTGTCCAAGAGGAATAGGGAGAAAGGGCAATTTCATCGCCATACATCATAATTTTACCTTGAGTGTCCTCGGTAGCTTCCTTGATGCGAGGATGGCTTTCCTCCCAGTCGTAACCATTATAGATTTGATTAGAAGAAGTGCTCACAACGTCAAAGCCTTGGGCGCTATATTGAGTGCTCCAGCGAATTTTCCAATAGCCATAAGTTCGAAACATTATTGACATAGTTTTATTATAATCCATATCTCCTGTACCGGTAATTTCTCCTATTCCCCAGACGTAATGTTCCAGTGGCAGAGTATTAATTATCCAAATGCGATCGTTGTCACTGCCGGAAGGATCATATAGATGCACGTTAATTTTTCCCCGATACTGGTCATAATCGCCAGCTTCGTTGTCAGTTTGTTCAATGGCTAAAATCAAATCTGTATTATTCCCATCTGCCGATTCAAAATAAATATCAGCGTTAATAAGAGAAGAAACATCGAGCGGGTCATAAAATTTGAAGTTATTATTTGAATCGTACTTAACTTTGGTTATAGCATCAGCATCAATGGTTGCGATGATTTCATTGTTTGAATTTTTAGCGATATATTGTTTGTTGGCTTTGAATCGAATATAATCACTTCCCAATTCATTCTTAGCATAGGAGTGTATTCCTACAGTAATGTCTGGTCCTAAGACTCCGCCACCGAGCGTAGCTTCACCAAGTCCGCCATTTCTTTGGCTTTCCAGATAGCGGGCATGGCCTTGTTTATATGCCGAACCTCCATAATTCTTCCCTTCCTTGTATTGTTTCTTATCGTATCTTTTGTATTTTTTATAACGACTATATTTTTTGTTTGGTGTGACATATTTTTTATAGCGAGAATATTTTTTGTAGTCATCATAAAAAGCGCCAAAGCTTGCATATTGACCGGGATTTTTTTTGAAAAGTTTATATTTTTCATAGCCATCCTTGGCTTTAGCTTTCTCCGAAGAACTGTCAAAACCGTATTTTTCTTTATATTTTTTGTATTCCTTATACTTTCTATATTTTCTATATTTATCATAAAGCAGATACTTTTCGTATTTTTGATAAGCGTCATAATCCGGATCAGTTTCTGCCGAAGCTTTTGGTGTAGAATAGGTTTTTTGGAAATCAGATAGTGGCAAAAATTGGCAAAATAAAAAAATTGCTACGATAAAAATTCTAAGGAATATTTTTAGTTTCATTATTTTTGTTTAGGCTCTAGACTAGAAGATATT
>DHFM01000070.1 GCA_002400405.1 Candidatus Moranbacteria bacterium UBA4824 | reverse complement strand
CTCTACCAAATGAGCTAAGGGCCCAAAAACTAAAATTTATTATATCAAAAGAAAATAAATATGGCAAGCCTTACTAATATTGATTAAGAATGTCTTAATTTTACTTCCTGCTTTCTACTTAATACTTCTTTTAGATATTTCCCTGTCCAACTTTCTTTGTGATATTTCGCCACTTCTTCCGGCGTGCCGGAAACAATGAGTTTTCCACCACCATCTCCTCCTTCCGGACCAAGATCGATTATCCAGTCAGCGGTTTTGATCACATCCATATTATGTTCAATGACCACCACAGTGTTGCCAGCGTCCACCAAACGATTCAAAACTTTCAAAAGTTTTTTGATATCATCAAAATGAAGTCCCGTAGTTGGTTCATCTAAAATATAAAGCGTGTCCCCTGTTGCTCGGCGAGAAAGTTCAGTCGCCAGCTTTATCCTCTGCGCTTCTCCACCAGAAAGGGTGGTAGCACTTTGCCCCAGTTGAATATACCCCAAACCAACATCCTCCAAGACTGCCAGCTTATCATGAATTTCGGGAAAATTCTGAAAAAATTCTCGTGCATCTGCAATGGTCATTTCCAGCACTTCGGCAATATTTTTTTCCTTATATTTCACTTTTAAAGTTTCACTATTATATCTTTTACCGGAACATATATCACACGGCAAATAGACATCTGGCATAAATTGCATTTCAATTTTCAGTTGTCCATCTCCCTGACAATTGTCACATCTCCCACCTTTGACATTAAATGAAAATCTCCCAGGAGAATATCCCCTGCTTTTGCCATCTCGCGTCTGGGCAAACAATTCGCGAATTGGAGTAAAAAGTCCGGTATAGGTGGCGGGATTGGATCTTGGAGTTCTACCAATTGGGCTTTGATCAATCATAATAACCTTGTTGATGTAGTGTGCACCAACAATTTCATTGTGACGCCCAGGACGATCTAGCGTACGCATAATATTTCGCGCCAAAGATTTATACAATACATCTTCCACTAAAGTTGATTTTCCCGAGCCCGAAACTCCAGTCACACAAGTTAAAACTTTCAAAGGAAATTCCACAGTAACATTTTTAAGATTATGTTCACTTGCTCCACGCACAATGATTGATTTTTTGTTTTTCATACTCCGCCGGGAAGTTGGAATGTCAATGGACAATTCTTTTCGAAGATACTTAGCTGTAAGTGATTTTTCACCCCCACACCAACTAAACTGATTATTATTTTCTTTATTTAATTGTTCTTGTTTTTCATTTTTATTTAAATTTTTAATTTTATCATTGTTTAGTTGGTGTGGGGGTAAACTTTTTAATATGTCCTCCGGCTTCCCAGAAAATATGACTTCTCCGCCGTGACGCCCTGCTTCTAGACCAATATCCACTAAATAATCCGAGGCTAACATCGTTTCTTCATCATGCTCCACCACAATCAAGGTATTACCAATGTCTCGCAATTTCAAAAGTGTTTCCAAAAGTTTCGCATTATCGCGAGCATGCAAACCCACTGACGGTTCGTCTAAAATATATAGCACTCCCACCAATTGCGAACCAATTTGCGAAGCTAGACGAATTCTTTGCGCTTCTCCACCCGCCAAAGTTGCCGCACTTCGTCCTAATGTCAAATATCCCAGTCCAACATTTTCCAAAAAACTCAAACGATTTTTAATTTCAACAAGAATTCTCCCAGCAATCAATTCTTCTTTCTGGCTAAATTTTATCTCTTTGAAAAATTTTAATGTTTCAAAGATACTAACCGAGGAAATTTCTGAAAGGTTTTTTCCGCCCACTGTCACAAGCAGAACTTCTTTTTTATACCGTGTTCCAAAGCACTCTGAACAAGGATTTTGCGACATATATTTTTCCGTGTCTGCACGCACCGCGTCTGACTGCGTTTTCTTATACTTATCTTGCAAATATCCCACCGCTCCGCGCCAGTTCATATTATATTTCCAAACTGCCCCAGTTTTTGAGCGAAGCGTCACTGGAATCTCATCTGCCTCAGAAACTGAAATCATATCGGTTGCATCTGGAGCACCAAACATCAAGATATTAAAATCATCTTCAGATAAATCCCGCAGTCGCACATTTTCTGAAATATGAAAATGGTTTGTCACCGCGCGAAGAATTGTTCCTTGCCAGTTATTTTTCTTATAACTCCACGGCATAATCGCCCCTTCAGAAATTGTTTTGTTCTTATCAGGCGCCACAAGTTCTGGATCAATTTCTTTTTTTGTTCCCAAGCCTTCACACGCCGAACAAGCGCCATAGGGGCTGTTAAAAGAAAATAGTCGCGGTTCAAGCTCAGGAAATTCAATTTCATGAATTGGACAAGCTAGATTCTGATTGAAAACCGTTTCATTAACCTTTGACTTTTGACCTTTGACTTTTGACCTTATTTTCAACAATCCTTCTGATAATTTCAAAGCTTTTTCCACTCCTTCAAAAATTCGTGAGATATTCCCGTCTGTTATTTTAACTTCGTCCACTAAAATATCAATGCTATGTTTTTTGTATCTTTCAAGCTTTACCCCCACACCAAAATTATCCTCGCTAGAATTTTTGGTGTGGGGGTTTATTTGATCTTTTATTTTCGCATTGAGTTCAATTTTTTTTCCATTAACATAGGCGAAAGAAAATCCTCGCTTAAACATTTCGGCCAGCATCGTGCCATATTCCCCTTTTCTTTGCCTAACAACCGGTGAGAGAATTTCAATTTTACTAACTCCCTCTCCTTTATAAGGAGAGGGTTGGGGTGAGGTGTATGTATCTATTATCCTATCCACAATTTCATCAGTAGAAAGTCTGGCGATTTCCTGTCCGCAAATTGGGCAATGAGGGATCCCAATTTTAGCATAAAGCAACCTGAGATAATCTTGAATTTCCGTAACCGTCCCCACAGTCGAACGCGGATTATGTGAAGCTGCTTTTTGATCAATCGAAATAGCGGGAGAAAGTCCTTCAATATAATCCACATCCGGCTTGTTCATTTGACCCAAAAATTGCCGAGCATAAGAAGACAAACTTTCTAAATAGCGCCTTTGTCCTTCCGCAAAAATTGTGTCAAAAGCCAGCGTGCTCTTACCAGAACCGCTAATGCCCGTAAAAACTATAAACTTGTTTCTCGGCAAGTTTAAATTTATGTTTTTCAAGTTATGTTCGCGCGCTCCGCGAATAATTATTTCATCCTTCATAATTTTTTCGTATTTCGCTTATTTCGTATTTCGTAAAACTAAAAAACTTCCCCTTTTGAGGTACTTAGTATTAAGTTACTACCTTTCAAGCATATTACACTTTAGGCTATAAATATATTCCTGACAAATATTTTATTGCAATTTTGTAATTTGAGTTTTGAATTTAATTACAAACTCACAAACTTCACCGGCAAAACTTTTTTGAAAATTCCGGCAATTAGGATTGAATCGGATGAGTGAATGAAGATTGGTTGATGAATTGTGTTGGTAGATTTTGGAAAAAGTCCGATAATTTCTTCACTAACTTTTTTGTACCGCTTGATGGTTGCCATACCATTTATCACCGCTACCACAATTTTTCCTTCAAGATCTTCCCCACTAGAATATTCATATTTTTCAAAAATAGCATAATCCCCGTCATTAATTCCGTCCTTGTCCATTGAATCCCCCAAGGTTTTCACTGCAAAAAGTTGAGCACTATCTGCTCCGCGAAAAAGAGCTTTGGAAATTTGCAAAAATCCATCAACGTTGTCTTGCGCGTAGGCCAGAGCCTCACCACAAGAAGCTAAACCATAAACAGGAACGGAAAAAATATTTTTGAGATTAGCAAAACTCTCGTTTTCCACTAAATATACTTTTCGATCCTTATCTCTTTTGATTAGATCTTTTTTTTCTAAAGCTTCAATCACCTGCATCACTGATTTCAAACTATCTTTGATCCCTTGCGACTCCAAATATTTATGCAATTTATAGCTAGTTGGATTTTCCCCGCGCTGAGAAATTAATTCGCGGATGTTTTCCAAAATACTTTGTTGCTTGGCTGTTAGTGTTGCCATAAGATTTTACCGATGCAAATAATGCGAATTCGATTCGAATGTCACGAACTTATTTGCAACATTCGCATGCTATTCGTAGATTAGCATCGCTTATTATTTATTACAGTGATATTCTAGCACTTCTTAATTATCACTGCAAGCCCCCCCTGTGGATAACTTTACCCTGTTGAATAATTTTGCTTTAGCAAAATAAAAAATTTAATAATTTTTTATTCAACAGGGTGAATTTAACAAAAAAATCCCCCAACTTGAGGGATTTTTAAGCTTTATACTTTACCCTGTTGAATAATTTTGCTTTAGCAAAATAAAAAATGTACTCATTTTTTATTCAACAGGGTGAACTTTATACTTACTACTTAGTTACAGCTTCCGCCTTGGGTTGTAGTTGTGCTAGTACCAAGAACTTTTCCACATTCTTCCGGCGCAGTATTGAAAGATGCGCAAATGGCTTGTTTATAACTTTCTGAATCACCATATTTATAAACCGCCTTAGTTGAAACACCATTGATCAGCATTGTTGGTGAACCCGTCGCCCCTGCATCAGTAGAAATTTTTTCATCTGCTTTCATAAGTGCAGATCCTTCTGCTTTTACACAAGCAGAAATCTTCACTGGATTTAGCCCAACGCTTTTTATCCCAGCTTCCCAACAAGCGCCGTCCGATCCGCAATTTTTGTTGACATAAGTCGCAAAATTCATCCACTTATCTTTGCCAAAATATTTCATAACACAAGCTTCTCTTTCATTTTGCAAAACTTCCGGCTCTCCGTGCAAAGAATTTATAGTATCTCCATTAGAACTTACGATATAGCGAAAGTTAAAATCTACTTTATTTTTCAAAAGTTCATAAACTGGTTTCATTGTGTCTTCGGCTTTGTTGCCATAAGGACAAAAACTCATCAGATACAAATCTACTTTTGGTTTTTCTGATTTAGGCACTTCCTTTTCTGCTTCAGCCTCCTTTTTCTTGCTTTCTTCAATTTGCTTTTTAGTTTCTTCTATATCCATCGGAGCGCTTGGAAAGAATTTTTTTCCGTCCAATGAAAGATAAGAATCAATTTCTTGTTTCTGATCCCCTTCGCCAATTTTTACTTTTACCTTAAACATCCCATTTTCCTTAACTACCTCTGCTATTTCCGCCTTTGCCCCTTCTTGCATCAAATTGTTGTTGATGAAATCTTCTACTTGCGCTTTGGCTGATTTTTGGGTCAAATTATTTTTCTTCCATACTTTTTCATAATATCCCACTCCAATGATAAGAATAATCAAAACAATTACCCCAATTATTTGCGGTAAAAATTTCTTGTATTTTTCACAACCGCACTTTCCCTTTTCACAGCAATCCGCTGTTTCTGCTGTTTCAGGCTCTTTTTTTTCTGTTTCCATTTCCATAGTTTTTTTATCCCCCACCACTTTTTTGCTTTTTTATTTAAATTAATTACTTTCTTGCCGTAAATAAAATAATTTTTGCAAAAACTTATTGTTTTTTCTTTTTTTGCGCTTTTAGCGCAAGCAACAAAGTGGTGGGGGATGAATTGTTTAATTGTTAATTACTGTTCCTATATTATAAATAATCACCAGACTTAACGCAAGTGGTCGATTTTTTTGATTTTTTTTAGAAAATAAAACAGGGATTAACAATGATTCTTGTTAATCCCTTTGGAAATTTATGCATCGTTCCATCCTTTTTTTGAAGAAGTTTATGAAAATTTCTCGAGCAGTCCACCATTGTGGACTCTTATTTTTTCCAGATCAATTTTTTCTGAAGGAACTTCAATTTTTCCTCCATAAAAATCATCTAGTGCTTTTTCCATGAGCTTTAATCTCGCGTATTTGCTCATAGGAGAAAAAATAATTTTTTCTAAAAGTTTTTCCACCTTATCCATCTTACACCTCCTTGTTTTTGAGAGATTTAAGGAACAAAAAACCACATTCAAAGTGTGGTCGTTATCTAAACTTGCGATTTACTAAATTATAATAAACCCAAAACATATTTTTTAAATTTTATTTTTTATTTTCTTCAAATATCCATCTGTATCTATATTCTATTCTTTCCACATAAATTTGCAAATAAAAGTTATCCACACCCACCCATTCAATTATCTAATTTGCAACTTCCTCAGCTCCCCAATCTCATCCCGAATAATCGCGGCTTTTTCAAATTCCAAATTTCTGGCGGAATCTTTCATTTCGCGCTCACGTTGTTTGATGTAGCCGGCGATATCTTCCAAGTTTTCTAGGTTGATAAACTCTTTCGGAATTTCGGATCGAATTTCATGATCGACAATGGATTGTATTTTCTTTTCAATTGTACGCGGTGTAATGTGATGTTTTTTGTTGTAGGCTGTTTGCAATTTTCTTCGCCGATTAGTTTCGTCAATGGCGCGTTTCATTGAGCCGGTCAGATTGTCGGCGTAGAGAATAACTTTCCCTCGCACATTTCGCGCGGCGCGACCGATCGTTTGAATGAGCGAAGTTTCACTCCGCAAAAATCCTTCTTTGTCCGCGTCAAAAATCGCCACCAATGAAACTTCCGGCAAATCCAAACCTTCCCGCAAAAGATTGACGCCCACCAAAACATCAATGTCGCCTCGGCGAAGTTTTTCCAAAATTCTGATACGATCCAAAGTATCCACTCCGGAATGCAAGTATTCGGATTTAATTCGGCTTTCCTTAAGAAATTCGGATAAATCTTCCGCTTGTTTTTTGGTCAGAGCCGTAATTAACACCCTCTCTTTGCGCGCCACTATCTTTTCTATCTCTTTCATTACATCCTTGACTTGACCACGCGCAGATTTGATTTCAATCTCTGGATCAATTAATCCTGTTGGTCTGATTATTTGTTCAACAATATTTTTGGAATTTTGCGCTTCATACTTACTCGGAGTTGCACTCACAAAAATTGACTGGTTGATTTTTTTTTCAAATTCGGCGAATTTCAAAGGTCGATTGTCATAAGCGCTGGGAAGTCGAAAACCATTTTCCACTAGTGATGTTTTTCGGGAATAATCGCCACTAAACATTCCACCTATTTGAGGAATAGTCACATGTGATTCATCAATTACAATCAAAAAATCTTTGTCAAAATAATCTAGCAGAGTATATGGCGTTTCACCCTCCCCTCGTCCGGAAAGGTAGCGCGAATAATTTTCAATGCCATTACAATAGCCAATCTCCTTCATCATTTCAATATCTTGGCGCGTGCGACGCGATATTCTTTCTGCCTCCAAAATTTTTCCATTCTTTTTGAAATATTTTACCCTCTCAGTCATTTCTTTTTCAATCTCCCCTAATGATTCTTTCATCACCGGCTCCGGCACCACAAAATGCTTGGCTGGATAAATCAGCGTGCGATCTAACTTTCCCAATTCTTCTCCTGTTAAAAAATCGTACTCGGAAATTTTAGAAATTTTTTCGTTCTCCATTATAATCCTCGTTATTACTTCCCTGCCAGGAGTTATTATCTCTAGCGTATTGCCCGTAAGACGAAATTTTCCGCGAGAGAGAATATCCGAGCGAACATATTGCATGTCAATTAATTTTTTGATTATTTCATCACGGGATATCCGCGTAGAGACGCAGCACCGCTGCGTCTCTACGACATTTTTATTTACCACTAATTCTAAAGATATATTTTTATAATATTCCGGCGAACCTAAACCATAAATACAAGAAACTGACGCGCAAATTATCACATCTCGTCTTGAAAGCAAGGCAGAAGTCGCCGCGTGACGCAAGCGATCAATCTCTTCATTAATTTGCGATTCTTTTTCGATATAGGTGTCACTGGAAGCAATGTAGGCTTCCGGCTGATAATAATCATAGTAACTTACAAAATATTCCACCGCATTTTTCGGAAAAAAAGTGCGAAATTCCTGCGCCAACTGGGCCGTTAAAGTTTTGTTTGGGGCAATAACCAAGGTCGGACGCTGTACTTTTTCAATCACATTGGCAATAGTAAAAGTCTTCCCCGACCCCGTCACACCCAAAAGCGTCTGGAATCTTTTGCCAGTTTCAAGTCCCGCCGTAAGTTTCGTAATAGCCTGCGGTTGATCCCCTTCCGGTTTGAATTTTGATGAGATTTTGAATAAATTATCAGACATTGCTAAAAATTATAATTTATGCTACTAATTATACACTTGAATTACAAGAATCTGTACTTTTTATAATCCAACCTTCAACGAAAGGAGTCGCTAATCATGAATGAACAGATAGAAAAATTTTTAAAAGAAAACATGTTGCCAGAAAATTTTGATGACGCCATAAATTTTATCGAACAAGGTTTTTGTCACAACGGACAAATTACATTGTCCTCATTATTTGTTTTTGCAAAAGAGCAGGGCGTTGATTTCGAAAAAGTCCTTTTCCGATGCATGAAAGAGTTTGGGGAATCATGGGGGCTTCAGCATCCATCTTTCAGAGGAGATTTGGATGCCACCGGAAAAATTGGCACGAGCAATCGTGCAAATTTAATCCAAATCTATTCTGATTTGGGTATGAAATTTCCAAATATTTAAAAACCATTTATTCAAAAAACTCTATTCTATGGGGACGGACAAAAAACCGTCCCTTTTTTATTTCTATTTTAACTTTCTCCTAATTCTATCTTCCCTCAATTTCAAAATTTTGTCTAATTTACCATTAGAGTAAATGGCTCTTGACTTAAGGCAGATTTATTGCTATCCTATATTTAATCAAAAAAGTCCTATGGTTTTCTCGCTTTACTCAGGTGAAGATAAGAAAACTACCTTCCGTCAAGGACTTTCTTTGAGCGGATTTTTATTAACTCACAACAAGAAACGCGCAATACGAAACAGTATAATTAATCCTGTTTCATGTTTCATGTTTCATGTTTCATGACTTATGATCTATGAAATTTTCTATCTAGTTGGGGCCTCAAAAGAGTCCGAGTTAGATAACATCAAAAAGGAAGTAGAAAAAATAGTGACAGATTTAGGCGGAGTTTTTTCAGAAAAAGAAACTTTAGAAAAAAGACGCTTGTCTTATATAGTCAAAAAGGAAAATCACGGAATTTATATCGCCCGTAGATTCGAACTTGAAGAAACTAAAAATTTACAAGAAATTATCGCCAAATTAAACTTGAGCGCCAATATTCTTCGCTACGTCTTAAGTAAAGCTGATGAGCTTCCCCCACTTCAATCCAAGGAAGAAAGAATGAATGAAACTGCCAAGAAAGAATCCAACCAGAAAATGAGAGAAGCCACTAAGCCTGCTATCAAAAAAGAAGTGGCTCCGATAAAAAAAGTAGTTGAGGAAAAAATAGCTGAAACCCCAGTAAATGAAGAAATCAAAACTCCGACAAAGAAAATGACTAATGACGACATCGACAAAAAATTAGAAGAAATACTTAACATATAACATAAAACATGAAACATGAAACATACAATTTTCAAGATTAATTCTATCTAAAAATTGTTACGTGTTACATGCTACATGCTCCATGAACTTATGAATCTAAACAAAGTCATGCTAGTTGGACGGCTCACTCGAGA
Organism: Candidatus Moranbacteria bacterium UBA4824; assembly: GCA_002400405.1. Taxonomy (GTDB): domain Bacteria; phylum Patescibacteriota; class Minisyncoccia; order Moranbacterales; family UBA2206; genus UBA2206. The sequence goes on along the minus strand of DHFM01000070.1, from coordinate 13,845 downwards.
CGTCGAAGTGAGAAACACTGCTACGGGGCAAACTGTTGCAGCCATAAGTATCGCTACAAACAGATTCTGGAAAGACAAGAGTGGTCAACGCCAAGATCAAACTGAATTTCATAATGTTGTACTGTGGGGACGACTTGCTGAAATCGCCGGTCAATATCTTTCTAAAGGACAAGAAACTTTCATCGAAGGACGACTCCAAACCAGAAAATATACCGCTAAGGATGGTACCGAGAGACGAACCACTGAAATTGTAGCGGAAAATATGCAACTTGGTTCGCGTCCTCAAGGCGTCAGCGCTCCAGCCTCTAGCTATAACAATCCGGCTCCCGCTAAGCCAACAGCGCCACAGCAGGAAGCTCCAGCCGAAGAAATTCCCACTATTAATTTAGATGAGGAAGAAAACGAAGTAAGAATTGAAGATGTACCCTTTTAATATTTAGAAAATAATTTTATGAACAACAACGAAGTAATTGAAAAAAAAATCTGCCATTTTTGCCAAAACAAAATGGACAAAATCGACTTTAAGGATTCCTATCTTTTGCGTCGTTTTATGAATTCTCAAGGAAAAATTTATCCTCCAAAAAGACACGGGACTTGTGCTCGTCATCAAAGAGCTCTTGCTAGTGCCATTAAAAAAGCGCGCACTATGGCTCTTGTGCCATTTGTCGCTAGATAAATCATTCTAGCATATTAACATTTTAACATTTTAGCATGCTGAATTTGTTTTTTGTTAATATGTTAAAATGTTAATATGTTTTTATGTTAAATATAAACGAAATAAAAACCGGAACAAACATCATTCAAAACGGCAACCCTTATGTCGTTTTATATCATGAGCATTCCAAGATGGGACGCGCTGGCTCAGTGCTTCGCACACGACTGAAAAATCTTACCAATGGAGCTGTTTTAGAAAAAACTTTTCAAGGAGCAGAATCAGTTGAGCAGGCTGATGTTTCTAAAAGCAAGGCGCAATACACTTACAAGGAAAATGACAACTATAATTTTATGGATAATGAGTCTTATGAACAATTTACTCTTTCGAAGGTTGCTCTAGGAGACAATATTAACTATCTCAAAGAAGGCACAGAAGTTTCAATTTTGAATTTTAACGGCAATCCAATCAACATTGAATTGCCAGTTAAAATTACTTTACGCGTTGTCGAAGCACCACCAGGAGTAAAGGGCAACACCGTTTCCACCGGCGGAAAGATGGTGACTCTCGAAACTGGCATCAAGGTCTCTACTCCTCTTTTTGTGAAAGAAGGCGATGACATTATCATCAATACTGAAAGAGGCGAATACGTTTCCCGAGCCTAAGCAATTCTCCGAAGCTAAGCTTCAAGCGGAGTCACTGCAGGTTCAGGCGTCCTCGCCTGAACCTTTTGTTTCTGGCAATATTTAATTTCTTACCAGAACTATGCGATTCAAGCGAGACGCTTGAACCTGCATTTATATATAAGACTTACGCATTTGATTATAGAATTAAAAAAATCTGAATTTGAAATTCAGATTTTTTTGAAGTTTATCCCTCACCACTTTTAACTCTAATTTTTTACAAGTCAAAAGTGGTGAGGGATTTTTTTCGGGGATTATTTTTACAATAATCCGACTGTGTTAAAAAGTGTGATAGTGAGAACTGGCACTAGAGCTACGAGGACAGCAAAATTTAACTCTTCATTTTGCTCTTCCTCAGCTTCCCTTGCCTCACAATGTGGGCATTTGCATTTTGTTTCCTCCATATTTTTGTTTTCCCCCTATTTTAAAGGGTTTATTAATAATTAACTTTTTTAATAAATGAAAAAAGCGGTGTTCACCCGCTTCCTTATTCAATATATCTATTATACATCATCTAACGACAAAAGTCAAGCTAAATCGCGATATTTAGGAAAGCGTTGATGGCTGTGCCGAGAAAAATTCGCAGTGGCGTAGAGAAAAAGAAAATAAAAAACAAAAGTATAGCAAAACCAAATTGTTCAAGCATGGCTTGTATTTCAATTCTAACAGGAAAAAAAGTGAACAGCACCTTAGAACCATCTAACGGCGGGATGGGAATTAAATTGAAAAAAGCCAAAAATACATTGATAATCACAATGATAATTAAAATCTCATAAAATATGGTACTTACCGATCCAGAAATTAGTCCCGAAACCGTTGACCATTCATTGACATTTAAAATAATATCTTTCTTGAGATATATTGGCAAAGCGATAAATCTTGCCATAAGAGCAGCCACAAGCGCCACTGTCAAATTTATCCCCGGACCGGCTAGCGCCACTAGCATTGGACCCCATTTTTGATTTTTGAGATTATATGGATTGTATGGCACCGGCTTGGCCCAGCCGAAAGCAAAACCAAAAGAAAGATACATAAAAAGCGGAGCAAAAAACGAACCCACCATATCTAGATGTTTCAACGGATTAGCTGTGAGCCGACCGGCATATTTAGCTGTTGTGTCGCCTAATTGGAGCGCCGCTAGCCCATGAGCTACTTCATGAATAATCACACTGTAGAGCAGTATAGCGATATAAAAACCAATCAGAACTATTTCATTTAACATATTTAGTTTGTTTTATTCGCAGTATTCGCATGCATTCGTAGATTCGCATCGCGATTACTTGCTTTTATTACCCTTATATGCTACATTATATCTTGTAATAAATCAACCTATGCATGTAGCACGCAACATGAAGCATGAAACATTTTTGTTTCATTTTTGTTTCATGTTATATGTTTCATGTTTCATGATTATGAGTAGAGTATGTGATATTTGCGGTCGAGGTTCTCAAGTTGGAAACAAAGTTAGTCATTCCCAAGTAAAGACTTTGCGAAAATATATGATCAATTTGCAAGTCAAAAAAGTTGACGGAAAATCCAGGAAAGTCTGCACTAAATGCATAAAGACTATGGCCAAATAAAAAATTCAAGTCTCAAAAAAAATCCTCCCCGATTAATCAGAGAGGATTTTTTGTTTGTCTGAGAAATATAATTTATTCCAAAATTCCATCCAAGTTTACATCATAAAGAATTTTTTCTTGTAAATGGGTATAAGAAATAATTTCCTGATCTGAAAACCAGAGAGCGATTTCTCTCTCAGCTTCTTCAGGTGATTCAGAGCAATGGATCAAATTTCTCACTGCTCGTGAGTCAACGCTAGTAATTTCATATGAATCAACAGTTAAGTCTCCTCGAATTGTACCCACATCAGAAGTTAATGGTTCCGTTGTGCCAACTATTTTTGTGACAACACCTGTTGCCTTATTGCCCTCCCAAATCATCGCCACCACTGGTCCGGAAGTCATAAATTTTATCAAAGCTTCAATGATTTCTTTTCCATAATCAATAGCACGTTTATCCACTTGTAATCCATTAGCTTTTCTTTCTTCGATACTTCTCGCTCCTTTTTTTTCATACCATTCGTCATTTTTATTATAATGTTTCCAACATCTATCTGCATCAAGAACCATCATTTTTAAACTAACTAATTTCAAACCTGTACGTTCAAAACGTTTTATAACTTCTCCAATCAAACTTCTTTGCACCCCATCCGGCTTTATAAAAACCATAGACCTCTCTTTTTTTGGATGTTTTTCCATATTATTGTAAATTATTGATTAATTAAATTATTTTACTCCTCAGCTTTTTCTTGTTCCTTTAGCTTCTCATAAATCTTTTTGTTTATCTCTTTCATAATTTTCGGATCAGCTTTGAGCGTAGCTTTGGCATTTTCCCGACCCACTCCAAGTTTTATCTCGCCAAAATTATATGAATTGCCTTTCTTTTCAATCACTTCAAATTTCACTCCCGTATCCAGCACATCCCCTGAAGCACTCACACCTTCATTATACATAATGTCAAACTCGCAAGTCTTGAAAGGTGGTGCCACTTTGTTTTTGACAATTTTTACTTTAGTACGGTTACCCACAATATCTTCACCTTTTTTTATCTGCGCCGATCTTCTCACTTCAATTCGCACTGACGCATAAAATTTCAAAGCATTTCCACCTGTAGTCGTTTCCGGATTGCCAAACATCACACCAATTTTCATTCTGATTTGGTTGATGAAAATTACGGTGCAATTTGACCTAGCAATAATTGCGGTGAGTTTTCGCAGAGCCTGCGACATAAGCCTAGCTTGACGTCCCATATGAGAGTCCCCCATTTCACCTTCAATCTCAGCTTTTGGCACCAAGGCTGCTACTGAGTCCACTACGATGATACTAATCTCTCCAGAACTCACCAGTGTTTCCACAATATCCAAAGCTTGTTCACCATTGTCCGGTTGAGAAATCAAAAGATCATTAATGTTCACTCCTATTCTCTTGGCATATTCCGGGTCAAGCGCATGCTCAGCGTCGATAAACGCCGCCACTCCTCCGGCTTTTTGTGCATTAGCAATGATATGCAAAGTTAGGGTTGTTTTTCCACTTGATTCTGGTCCATAAATTTCCACCACTCTCCCGCGCGGAATTCCACCAATCCCCAAAGCGATATCCAAAGAAATCGCACCGGTTGGAATGGAAGCCACATCCACTCTTTTTACATCTCCTAATTTCATCAGCACTCCTTCTCCAAATTTTTCTTTAATTTCTTCAACTACTGCCAACAACTTCTTGTCATCTTTTTCTTCTTTCATAATTTTGTTTTACTAATTACTAATCTACAATGATATTGTATCACTTCGATAAAATCTTGGCAAGGAGTTAGTCTTTTGATTTATCCACAGGGCTGTCAATTTTAGTTTCCGGAGTAAAAACAACTCCCTTAACTGCACCTGAATCCAAGCTTAATGCTCCCAAATCATGCCCATTAAACTTAACAAAAGTCGCTTTACCTCTGCCTGAATCTATGATTATTTTTTCATTTCCCCCGAATGTTTGCACCGCTCCGCTGAGCATTGTACCATCAAAAATAACTCCTCCATCAACTTCCACCTTTATCCAAACTGGACCAGGGTCAATTTTCACTTCAATTTTTATTTTCTTTTCTGACAAATTGCTTGTCTCATTTTCTTCTGTTAAAAAATCATTATTCTCTATTTGTTCTTTATAATCTGAACGGATACTCAAACTTTGTGTCGTTTCTTTTTGAAATTTATTTTTTGATTTTACATCAATTATATTCAACCCAGATTGCAATGTTAGGTTTTCTCTAAATCGACCGTCATCACCTACTAATATTGGTTGATTGTTTATATAAAGAAGTGCCTCCTTGTCAGTTACTCCCTCAATATAAACTGAATTGCCAGAAATTTGACTGTTGTTTTCAGGATTTAGAATAATAAGACTCGGCGCATTAGCAAAAGAATTTATTTCCTTATACAGTAAAAATAGTCCGGCAAAAACCAAAACGATTATAGCGGAGATAAGAATTTTTTTAGGAGTAAAAATAAAAGGAGAAATGTTAATTGGTTTTTCTTTTTTTGCATCAGTTTTCTTGTTCTTTTTTAGATTTGCCCGAATTTCTTTTTCCCGCTGATAAAGTCGGATAAGAATTTTTTCATCTACTCCTAAAAAATCTGCGTAGCTTCGCAAGAATCCTTTCACATAGACATCTGCCGGAAGTTTTTCCCAGGTGCCTTCTTCAAGGTATTCCAAATAAGCTGGTTGAATTTTAGTAAATTTTGAAGCTTCACCGATTGAAGTTCGTTTATCGCTTCTCAATTTTTTCAATTTTTCTCCCAGCGTTAATGTGCCAACACTTTTTTTAGTAAAACCATTCATAGTTCATATAGCATGAAACATATAGCATGAAACAAAAAAATTAAGCTTGTTTCGTTTTACATGTTTCATGTTTCATGTTACATGTTGCATGATTATATCTCCCACTTATCCCGCTTCTCCTGATCGGAAACATTATTTTCATATTCAATACTGCCCTCTTCGGCCACGCCATAAACTTCGCGTGGCTTGGCGCCATCAGCCGGTCCAATCACTCCTTTTTCTTCCAATATATCCAGGATTCTCGCAGCCCGTGCATAGCCAATTCTAAATCTTCTTTGCAAAAATGAAGCACTGGCTTTTTTCGCGCGCTTTATTTCTTCTTCAATTTGTTTCAAAAGTTCATCGTCTTCCCCACTACCTTCCTCCATTTTAAAATCAGTAATTTCCTTGTGTGGGCTTTCGACAATTTCTTTTCCATTGTCTTCCTTTTCTTTTTTATCCTCCTTTTTTTGCGAGATGATAAATTTCACCACTTTTTTCACTTCTGATTCACTGATAAAAACTCCTTGGATTCTTTTTGGTTTCGGAGAGCTCGCACTAAGATAGAGCATATCTCCATTGCCCAACAATTTTTCTGCCCCACCCATATCCAAAATTGTTCGTGAATCAATCTGGGTGGCTACTTGAAAAGCAATCCTAGTGGTAATGTTAGCTTTGATTAGTCCTGTAATAACTTCCACCGATGGACGTTGCGTCGAAACAATCAAATGAATTCCCACAGCGCGTGCCATCTGAGCAATTCTCACAATTGCGCCTTCCACTTCTTTGCCGTGGCTACCCATAAGATCGGCCAGTTCATCAATTACAATAACGATATATGGCAAAACTTTCAATTCTTCCTCAATTGTTTCATTAGTTTCTGGATTGGTGCGTTTTATCTTATAGCCAGAATTAAGTTTTTCTCGGTATGAATTTATATCTCTTGAACCAGCATCTTGGAGTAGTCTATACCGTCTTTCCATTTCTCCTACCGCCCATTTCAAAGCATTGACTACTTTGCCATTGTCTACTACCACATCCGTCAGAAGATGCGGGATACCATTATACAGTGAAAGTTCCACTCGCTTTGGATCAACCATAATAAATTTCAATTCTTCCGGTGAATTTTGATAGAGTAAAGTTGTGATCACAGAATTTATCGAAACTGATTTTCCAGTGCCAGTTGCTCCCGCAATCATAAGATGAGGCATCTTGGCCAAATCCCCAAAAACACAATTTCCACTCACGTCTTCTCCTAATGCTAACATTAAATTAGAAGTTCTTTTTTTAAATTGCGATTCTTCAATCATATCGCGCAGTCTCACAATAAGTGAAGATTTATTTGGTATTTCAATTCCAATCAGCGATTGTCCGGGAATTGGCGCCTCAATTCGAATTGGATGAGCCGCCAAAGCCAGCGACAAATCATTTTGAAGAGCTAAAATCTTGGCAATTTTCACTCCCACCGCCGGACGAAAACTATATTGCGTCACCGACGGGCCAATCTTGACTGTGCCTCTCTCTACCTGAATACCAAAATCATGCAAAGTTTTTTCAATAATGGCAAAATTAGCCTCCACGTCTCCGCCTTGCGCTTCACCATAAGTTTTTTCCAACATATCTGCCGGCGGAAAAACCCATTTAGAATTTTTGGATTTTGGAAACTTAAATTCTTCTGTTGGAGCTTCCAGATTAAGTGAATGACGTTTCATTATTTTTCTTGGATTTATCTGTCCCTCAATTTCTTCTTCAACTTTTGGCGACACGAATTGATCTCGCCCTTCCACAAATTCAATTTTACCAATATTTTTTTCAATCTCATTTTCTGTGTTATTCTGTTTTTCTAATTCTGTGTCGTTCTGTTTTATTTCTGTGTTATTCTCTTCTACTTCTGTATTATTCTGTGCCTCTACTTCTGTGTCGTTCTGTGCCTCTTCTGTGTCATTCTGTGTTTCTTTCTTTTTCTTGAACTTTAAGAAAAAATGCACGATGGAAAAATTAAAAGTCAAAATTATCCCTAACATAAAAATAGCCAATAGCACAACGAGACTTCCGGCTGAGCCTAGATATTTTCCCAAAAAATGACTCAATCCATAACCAATATATCCTCCGCCTTTACCCTTGCCGGCCATTTTTAGCATTTCTTCGGCTAGATAGAACCAATGAAAGATTCCGGCGATACTAAGCAGGGAAACCAAAAGACCGATAAACTTCGTCACATAAAAGGCCGTTTCCCGACGAAGAAGCAGTACTATTCCAGCAAAGACCAAAGAGATTGGAAAAATAAATTTCACATAACCAATAGAATAGCCAATCATTTTATTAAGAAATTGCCCGAAAGATCCGGCCGCATTAAAAAAGCCCAGAATGGAAAGCACCGCCAACGCAAAAAGAACCACGGCCACCGCGCTTCTTTTGGCGTCCCCTTTGAGATTAATCCTTGGTTTCTTTTCCTCAAAGCTATCCTTCGAATTATCCCCCTCTAAATTTTTATTTTTCTTCTTTCTTCCCATAAATCTATTCTACCACAAAATTTGAAAATCAAAAATAGCACCTTCTTTGTACACAAAAAGACACGCCGTGTCCAATTGGACACGGCGTGTCTTAACCGTCGGGACGTCTCTACAAAATTTTTTCTATATCTTCAACCCCGAATATTCCCGCAGAGTTTTCAAGGTCGCTTGCACTGTTTCATTCTCCGCATTTAGAAGTTTCACATTTTTGAATCTTTCGGCAATTTTTGTGATCACTTCATCCGCCCAAGACGGTGCGATGACTTTCACCCCAAAAAAATCAATTTCGATTTCCTCATCTTCTTTGAGATCTTTCAGATTATAGGCTGAAATTGCCAAAAACGCCTCTCGACCAGCCGGACGAGAAACTAAAACATCGCCAATTTTTTGCAGTTCAATGCGCATAGAATTATAAAGTTATTATTGCTAAACATCCTTCAATATTTTCCAAATTTTCTTCTATTTTCATTTCATCATTAAGTTCCGCCTTGGCATTTCCCGAATAAAAACTCAGATGCATTTTTTTGCTTTGCACATTTTCTCTCACAAATTTCAGGCCATTACCTCTTTTTTCCGGCGCACGCCCAGAAATTCTTTCTGTAAAAGCTGTCATCAAAGCCTCTTGATCGTTTTTAATTTCCGGCTTAACTTTTTTAAGTGTGCTAAAAATTCCCCGTCCTCTATCCGCCAAAACTATTTCAATTTTATCTTCAGAAAAAAAATAACTAAATAATATCCCCGGAACATCTCTCCAATTTCCAAGATTATGATCAAAAGAATTATTAGCAATTTCACCAACCACCGCAGAAACAATCGAAGCGTCATTTTCTCTTTTTTCAAAAAGCTCCCTAATCATTCGGCCAAATCTCGCCTCAAAAACATCTCTCGTGGCACAATAAAATTCACTGGCAATATCAACATTACCAGCCTCAACCGTTACCCACTCATAAGCTAATTTTTCTTGCGAATTTTCCATAGTTTAATTATAGCTTATTTTAAGGCTAGAAGTCAAAAATCAAAAAACGCCTCAGATTTCCCAAGGCGTTTTTTGTATTCAAGAGTAGAGACGTAGCAGTGCTACGTCTCTACAGAAATTATTTCTTATATCCCGTCCCAGCCGGAATAAGTTTTCCAATGATCACGTTTTCTTTGAGACCACGCAGTTTATCTTGCTTGCCTTGTGAGGCAGCGTTGATCAGAACGCGAGCAGTTTCTTGGAAAGAAGCTGCAGAGAGGAAGCTATCAGTTGAAAGAGCTACCTTAGTGATGCCCAAGAGCATTTTTTCACCTAGCGCTTTTTCTCCTCCAGCTTTTTTGATTTCTGCATTGGCTTCTAGGAATTCGTCTTGTTCCAAGATATCTCCAACAGAGAAATCTGCGTCTCCAGAAGAAGTTACAGTCACGCGACTAAACATCTGACGAATAATTGATTCAATGTGTTTGTCGTTGATGCCTTCGCCTTGCGCCGCATACACTTCTTGAATTTCTCGAATAATATAACGATAGACTTCTTCCCAACCCATTGTTTTGTAGAGTTTCTTGAGATCGATATGGCCTTCGGAAAGTTGTGTCCCCATTCCAATTATTTCACCTTCTGAAACCTTAAGAGTTGTGTTGGATGGCACTTGATATTCCTTGATTGTTTTTTGTTTATCCTCCGCTTCAATCTTAATCACAAAATTCTTGTCTTGTTTCTCAATGGCCAAAACTTTTCCATTAACTTCTGAAATAATCGCTTCACCTTTTGGTGGACGAGCTTCAAAAATTTCTTCCACTCTCGGCAAACCTTGAGTAATGTCAGATCCCGCAATACCTCCGATATGGAAAGTACGCATAGTTAGCTGTGTTCCTGGCTCACCAATTGCTTGCGCGGCCACAATTCCCACGGCTTGACCAATTTCCACCACATTGCCCCTACCAAGGTCAGTACCATAACATTTTTGACAAACTCCTCGTGGGGTTTTACAAGTGACTACTGTTCTAATTTTGACTTTCGGGATACCGCTTTTTTCAATTCTTTCGCCTTGCTCTTTGGTAACTAAATTATCCTTTTCTACAATAACTTCTCCGGTCTTTGGATCAATCACATCTTCAGTGAGCACTCGGCCAGTGACACGACTTCCAAAGCTTTGTCCGATTCGATCAGAATCTTCCTTGAAAATGAAAGCGCCCCCCTTGTCTTTACAATCAGCTTCACGCACGATAATATCTTGCGCCACATCCACGAGTCTTCGCGTTAGATATCCCGCCGTCGCTGTTCGAAGAGCGGTGTCAGCCATACCTTTTCTGGCTCCATGAGTCGAGATGAAATATTCCAACACATTTAAGCCTTCTTTAAAACAACTCTTAATTGGCAGTTCAATTGTTTCTCCGGTTGGTCCTGCCATAAGTCCCTTCATTCCACACATCTGTACCACCACTGATTCAGAACCTCGAGCCTTGGAATAAACCATTGAATAGACCGGTCCTTCTTTGTCCATTGAAAATCGCACTGCATCGGTAATTTTGTTTTTTGAATCATTCCAAATTTCAATAACTTTGTTTTTTCTTTCTTCTTCAGTGAGAAGTCCCATATTGAATTGTTTCTTGACCACTTCCACTTTTTCCTCAGCATTATCCATGATTTCTTTCTTGTTAGTTGGAACGGACAAATCTTTCATTCCCCAACTGATACCAGACTTAGTCACTGAACGGAAACCTAAGTTCTTGATTTCATCCACAAAAATCGCAGCGGCTTCACGCCCAGAGACTTCCAAAACTTTCGCCACCAAAAATTTCAATTCTTTCTTGGTCAGTTCTTCGTTTATAAAATCAATTTCTTTTGGAGTAATCAAATTTAATCTTATTCTTCCCACAGAAGTTTCTAATATTTTTCCTTCATGCGCCACTTTTATCTTTGCTCGCACATCCACATGCCCAAGTTCAACAGCTAAAATAGCCTCATCAAAATTGGAAAATATTTTCCCTTCACCCTTAGCGCCTGCCAAGATATGGGTAATATAGTAGCAACCCAAAACCATGTCCAAAGTTGGAGTAGTGATTGGTTCTCCACTGGCTGGTTTCAAAAGATTTCTTGAGGACAACATCAAGTTTTCACTTTCCCAACGAGCCTTATCAGTCAAAGGAACATGCACGGCCATCTGGTCACCATCGAAGTCAGCATTGAAAGCTGAGCAAACCATTGGATGAATTTGAATCGCCTTACCTTCGATTAGCACTGGTTGGAAAGCCTGAATTGAAAGACGATGCAGGGTTGGAGCACGGTTTAATAGCACATAGTGATGGGAAATTATTTCGTCCAAAATGTCATAAGCTTCTTCAGTTTCGCCTTCTACCATTTTTCCCGCACTGCGAACATTATAAGCTAATTCTCTTTCGATTAATTTATTGATAATAAATGGTTTGAAAAGTTCCAACGCCATTTTCTTTGGCAATCCACATTGATGAAGTTTCAAATTCGGTCCAACTACAATTACGCTTCGTCCGGAATAGTCTACTCGTTTTCCCAGCAAATTTTGGCGGAAACGTCCTTGTTTGCCTTTTAGTGTATCAGCCAAAGATCTAAGCGGTCGTCTTTGTCCAGTTGAAGCCGCCACACTCACCTGAGATCGTCTGGCGCTATTGTCAAAAAGAGCATCCACCGCCTCTTGAAGCATTCTTTTTTCATTTCGCGTGATAACTTCCGGCGCGCCAATTTCAATTAATTTTTTCAAACGATTGTTACGATTGATGATTCTTCGATAAAGATCATTAAGATCGCTTGTAGCATAACGTCCACCATCCAAAGCCACCATCGGTCGAAGATCAGGTGGAATAACCGGAATAATAGTTGGAAGCATCCATTCCAGTTTCATATCGGCCTTTATAAATCCTTGGAATAATTTTATTCTTTTAAGAATTTTTTTCTTATCTTGATTTTCATCTTCCACTAAAGTTTTTTTCAAAGTTTCAATTTCAACTTTTGGATCCATATCACAAAGAATTTTCCTCACCGCTTCCGCTCCAATGCCAGCAGAAAAAACCTGCGCATATTTGGTGGACAAATTGAAATATTCTATTTCCGAAATTATTTGTAATTTTTGCAAACTTTTTAATTCTTCTTTAGATGAACGATAGATATTTTTCAACTCTTCTTGTTTTTCTAAACCTTCCTTAGTGTCAGCAGAAAAATTCTTCACAATTTCTTTTTGCTTATTCTTAAATTCTTGCTCTAATTGAGTCAAAGCTTTTTCTCTCTCCTGTTCATCTACATTAAAAACCACATAACTGGAAAAATATACAATTTTTTCCAAATCCATCACACCCATTCCAAGCGCCAAACCAATCTTTGAAGGCACTCCTCGCAAAAACCAAATATGAGAAACTGGCACAGCTAATTTGATATGTCCCATACGTTCGCGTCTCACGATTGAACGGGTCACTTCCACGCCACACTTGTCGCAAACAATACCTTTATAGCGAATTCTTTTATATTTTCCGCAATAGCATTCCCAGTCTTTGGAAGGTCCGAAAATCTTTTCGTCAAAAAGACCTTCGCGTTCATAGCGTTGAGTTCGATAATTTATAGTCTCTGGCTTGGTGACTTCACCATGCGACCAATCCAAGAAATTTTCCGGACTGGCAATGGAAAGTCTTACACTGTTAAAGTCACTTATTTTGGTGGTAGAAAATGAATCCATAATTTATTCATACAACATGTAGCATGCAACATGAAACATATTTTATAAATCTGTTCATGCTAAGCATGTATTTTGTTGCGTGTTATATGTTATGTGTTATATGATGATTTTTTATACTTATTCCCCATCCTGTTCTTCTTTTTCATCCTCGTCTGTTTTTGCGCCCATAAGTTCCACATTCATTCCCAAGCCTTTAAGCTCGCTCACAAGCACATGGAAAGAGGCTGGGATATTTGGACTCTTTATCATTTCGCCTTTAATAATTGACTCATAAGCTTTGCTTCGTCCCATCACATCATCAGATTTAATCGTGAGCATTTCTTGCAAAGTATAAGCGGCGCCATATCCTTCCAAGGCCCAAACTTCCATTTCTCCAAATCTCTGTCCACCAAATTGAGCTTTTCCACCAAGCGGTTGCTGAGTAATCAAAGAGTACGGTCCGATTGAGCGCATATGAATCTTGTCATCCACTAAATGATGGAGTTTCATAACATACATCACGCCCACTGTTGATTCATTATCAAATTTTTCTCCAGTTCTTCCGTTAATTAGTTGTGATTTTCCATGTTTTGGTAGTCCCGCTTTTTCCAATTCAGCTTCAATTTGCTGTTCAGTTACTCCTTCCAAAGCTGGGGTAGCGGCCTTGTATCCAAGTTTTAAAGCAGCCCAACCAAGATGAGTTTCCAGAATTTGGCCAATATTCATACGACTAGCTACACCAAGAGGATTGATTATCATATCCACTGGAGATCCGTCTGGCAGATATGGCATATCTTCTACAGGAGCTACCCGAGAAATCACACCCTTGTTTCCGTGACGTCCCGCTAGCTTGTCTCCTACAGAAATTTTCTTGAGTTGCGCAACAGACACTTGAATTTGTTGAATCACACCAGTTGAAAGTTTATCACCAAGTTCTCGCGAAAATATTTTTATATCCACTACCTTGCCGTATTC
>DHFM01000058.1 GCA_002400405.1 Candidatus Moranbacteria bacterium UBA4824 | reverse complement strand
AAACGACATCAATAATCACGGCGGCTTTTAATAGTAATATTAAAAGAGAAGCTAACTAATATCGGTAAAATCCAAAAATATTTTGGACAATACCGAGGGAATATTATAATTTATTATATTAGCCCGTAGAGACTAAACGTTAGCTATCCGAATTTTTCGGATAAAGTTATAGTCCAATGCACATAGTAATATGTGAAGACTCATGCGTGAGACAGGTTGGTCTCCTATCTGCTGTAGGCGTTATTGCTTGAGAGGACTTTTTCCTAGTACGAGAGGACCGGAANNGTGCCAGTTGTTCCGCCAGGAGCACTGCTGGGTAGCTACGTTTGGACGGGATAACCGCTGAAAGCATATAAGCGGGAAGCCCACCTCAAGATTAGGCAATCCCTTGCACCAATTTTGGGAAAATTTTTTGTAACATAAAATCAGAGACGAAGCCGATGCTTCGCATCAATCTTATGGATATCAGAGAATATTTCTAAAATTGGTGTTAGGGCGATTTCCTGGAAGATGACCAGGTTGATAGGTTTCAGGTGAAAGCACAGCGATGTGTTAAGCCAAGAAATACTAATAAATTGAACTTTATCTCTCTTAATTTTGATTATCATGTAACATGAAACACAAAACATGAAACAGTCCTTTGGATTTGATTCGTGTTGCGTGCTGCGTGTTATGTGATTTGATTAGCAGTTAGAAATTACTAAATTAGCATTTTGTATGAAAAAATATAAGGAAAGTTTGAAGTTTATTTTCACAATTTTTACCCTCATAATGACGACCGTAGTATTTTTCATGTTTTTTTCTCCAGTAATCAATGCTTTTTGAAAGAATATATAAGAGAGCATTATTTTGGTGGCTCTAGCGAAGTGGCTACACCTGATCCCATTCCGAACTCAGCAGTTAAGCACTTCAGCGCCGATGGTACCTCTTACGAGGGAGAGTAGGCCGCCGCCAGAATAATGCTCTTTTTTTGTCCCTTACGAATTACCCGCCTCGCGTCGACGAGTGTCTCCACGAGTCGAGGCGGGCGAATTAAGTACGAATGTACGAATTACGAATATTATGGTAAAATATTCTTATGGAAATTGAAAACACAGAGAAAAAAAAATATATTATAATATCTATCTATGTAACTTTTTTTATTCTGATTATTATCGGTCTTTATTTTGCATTCAAGCCCCGAGAAAGTTGTATGGACAAAATTCAAAATCAAAATGAAACAGGGGTAGATTGTGGAGGAGTTTGTCAAAAAGAATGTGATATAGTAGAGGCTCAGAATTTAGTTATGGGGGAAGTGGGACTTGTTTATTCTGGCCTTGTAGATAAATATGATTTTTATGCAAAAATTTCCAATCCTAATGCAGTTTTTGGCAATAAAAATTTTGCTTATGAAATAAATTTGAAAGATCAAGGTGGCAATGTAATAGCCACCCGAAGCGGATCAAGTTTTATTTTACCGGGAGAGGAAAAATATGTAGTAGAAACCAATATTGAATCTGGCGAGATTCCTTTTTCGCAAGAGTTTAAGATACTTAATTCAGATTGGATAAGGCTTGAAGATTATTATGAAAAACCCGATATCCAAATTATTAATAAAAATTATAGTGAAGTTTCTCAGGGAGTAGGTTTCGCCAACGCGCAAGGATTGTTGCGAAATCGTAGCCCCTTTGATTTTAATAGCATAAAAATACAAGTGATACTTAAAGATTCAAATAATAAGATTCTAGCTCTTAACTCAACAGCGATGCAAACAATCAAAGCGGGAGAAGATCGAGACTTCAAAATTTCTTGGCCGAACAGTTTTCCAGGAGTGGTGAGTGTTGTAGAAGCTCAAGCTGAAGTGAATATTTTCAATTCGGAAATGTTTCTTAAAAGAACATATTAATATGGAAAAATTTTTCAAACTGGATTGGGTTTTGATAATCTCAATAAGCCTGCTCCTTATTATTAGTTTGTTAATAATTTACAGTGTTTCTTTTTCGGGGGCGAATTTTAATCCGGCAAACTTTCAAAAACAAATAATTTCTATCATCATCGGCATTGGAGTGATGTTTTTTTTGTCTTTTTTTGATTATCGATTATTAAACTCGCATAGCACAAAATTATATTTTCTAATGCTCATTATTTTGACGGCGGTTNNGTTATTTTATTTGGAAAAACAGTTAAGGGCAATACCGGTTGGTTGGAGTTTTTCTTTTTCAACTTTCAGCCGGTGGAACTGGCTAAAATCATTACTGTTATTTTTTTGGCTAGTTTTCTAAGTAAAAAAAAGACGCAACTAAGCATTTTTGTGCGAATAATTTCTTCTGTAGTCCTTATTTTTATCCCAATTTTTCTGATTATGAAACAACCAGATTTGGGTTCGACAATAATAATTATAGCTAGCTGGTTAACACTTCTTTTGGCTTCAGGACTTAATAAAAAAAATTTAGCTTTGCTTTTGATTTTTGGAATTTTAGCTACTTCATCAAGTTGGTTTTTTCTGAAAGATTATCAAAAAGATCGGATAATAAATTTTGTTAATCCTCAAAATGATCCTATGGGTAGTGGATATAATGTGATTCAAGCGACTATTGCCGTTGGTTCGGGCGGAATGTTTGGCAATGGGCTGGGTCATGGTTCGCAATCACAATTGAATTTTTTGCCAGAAAAACATACGGATTTTATTTTTTCGGTAATAACTGAGGAGCTGGGTCTAATAGGCTCAATAGCAATTTTTGTGCTTTTTGGAATTATATTTTGGCGGATAAAAGAAACTGCAAGGCTCGCGCGGGATAATTTCGGATATCTGTTAACTCTAGGGATTTTATCAATCTTATTTTTTCAATTTCTGATAAATGTTGGTATGAACATCGGCGTTATGCCAGTTGCGGGAGTGCCCTTAGCATTTTTGAGTTACGGTGGTAGCTCAATGGTTGTGATGCTTGGCGCTATCGGATTAGTTGAAAGTGTCTATTTGCGAAGAATTAGGATTTAATTTAGCAAAAAAAGTTTACGCATAAACTTTGGTAGGCTTTATTTGAGCCATAAATAGGTAAGAAAGTCTAATTTTTATTGACTGATTTATAATCTATGCTAGAATTCACTGGATAAAGCTTTTAGCTTTTTTTAATTTTTATTTCACTTGAGAGACCAAAACGATTTTGTTTTTGCTTCGAAGTAATGCAGGGCAGGCCCGCCCGCATCGCTACGCGGAGCTTCGCGAAGCGTTGCGGGCGGGTAGAGTGGCAAAAACATGGATAAAGTAAAGTTGGTAGCCAAAACTAGAGAGGTCTTTGGCAGAAAAACTAAGGTCGGAAAAAAAGAAGGACTTATGCCGGCAGTAGTTTATGGGAAAAAAATAACTCCCAAGAGCTTGTGGGTTAATGTGATTGAATTTGCAAAACTTCTTAGGAAATCAGGAGAAAGCACAATGATTGAATTGGAAATTGACGAAAAAGACAAAAGAAATGTGATTATATATGAAATTCAGAAAGATCCCGTAATGGGAAACATTATTCACGCTGATTTTTTCCAAGTTAGGATGGATGAAGAAATTGAAAAAGCGGTCGAAGTTGTCTATAGTGGAGAAGCGCCGGCAGTGAAAGAATTAGGCGGAGTGCTTGTTAAGAGTCTTGATGAAATCACGGTTAAATGTTTGCCGGCGGACTTGCCTTCAGAAATTGAAGTTGATATTGCAAGCCTCAAAACTTTTGAAGACCATATTTGCATTAAGGATCTTAAGATTTCTCCAAAAGTCAAAATTGAACTTGAGCCGGAGACTGTGGTGGCTCTTGTTTCTCCTCCTCGAAGTGAAGAAGAATTGTCTGGACTTTCAGAAAAAGTCGAAGCTGATGTGACGAAGGTTGAAGGAGTGATCAAAAAAGAAAAGCCAATTGAGGGAGAAGACCCAGCGAAAGAAGAAAAGAAATAAACTGAGGAATATAAAGAATATTTCAAGAACTGTCCCGAGCTTTCGGGGCAGTTTTGTTTTATTTGAAAAAATTTGCTATAATAAACTATAAAGAATATGAAATTTATTAGCAAAAAAATAATATTATTTATTTTTATAATCGTTTTTACAACGGTTAACTTTGGTAGCGGAACATTTTTTGCTCAAGCAGACGAGGATGTTAATAAGACTAAGAAATCTTTGGAAAAAACTCAAGAACAATTAGAAAAAGAACAAAAAGAATTGCAACAGAGCCAAGCTAATTTGTCCGTTACACAAAATCAAATAAATACCACGGTCAGTCTTTTAGATAAAACCGAAACGGAAATTTCCAGAAAAGAAGCAGAGCTTGAAAATATAGAAAAACGCATAGAATTGAATAAGAAAATTTTGATGACTTATGTACAGGAAATGTATTCGGTTGATGATGAAGTTGCTTGGGTTGCGGTTTTTGGGGAAAAAAAATTCAATGAATATTTTGAAAACTTTGATCAAATGCTCGGAGTAAAAGAAAAAATTCTATTGGCAGTGGAAGAGATAAAAAAAGATAAAAATAAAATCGTTGATGTAAAAGAAGAATTAGCCGAAAAAAAAGAGGATCACGAAAAACTTTTAGCCGTAAAAAAATCGGAAAAAAATGAAATAGTAAGTGATATTGTGGAAACTCAGGCAACTATTGGGGAGTTGCAAAAAAAATTGGTAGAATTGCAAAGCGACTTATTGAAAGTGACGGGTACTTCTTATAGCGCCAAAAACATTCAGGAGGCAGTTGAATATGCTAGTGGGAAAACCGGAGTGCCAAAAGGTGTTTTATACGGATTTTTGAAAATGGAGACAAATCTTGGAGCTAACACCGGTCAATGCACCTATAAAAAAGTAGTAGAAGTGGCTTTGGCGAGATATAAATCACTTCTCAAGAAGAATAAGAAATGGCAATCTTCAATAGATTTACTTAATAAAAGAGAGGATCTTTTTTATGATATAGTGAAAGATCTTGGATATAAAAAAGATAAAAAAGTGTCATGTTCTCCGAGTAGTTATATTGGACAGGGAGGTGCAATGGGAGTGTCGCAATTTATGTCAGATGTTTGGAAAGGTTATGAGTCTCAAATAACAGCCAATACTGGGCATAAAAAACCTGATCCATGGAATATTACTGACGGAGTAATGGCGATGGCAATAAAACTAAGAAAAGCTGGAGCTACTTCGGATAGTTCTTCAGCTATAAAAAAAGCCTCCATTAATTATTTAGGAGCTTTTAATAACAACTATTATAGTGGGATTGTGTATTGGGCAAAGAATTACAAAAATCTCTTTAAATAAAAACAAAATTAGTTTGAGTTGATTTTTAGAGTCACATATAGTATAGTCTATATGTGGTTTTATTATAATTTTAAGCCTAATTTATGGAACATTTTGAAATAATTGGCGGGAAAAAACTAGCTGGCTCAATTGATGTGCGGGGTTCAAAAAACGCCACGACACCAATTTTGGCTGCGACAATTTTGACTAAGAAAGAATGTATTTTGGATAATCTTCCTTTGATCGAAGATGTTTTTCGCATGATTGAAATTTTGGAAAGTATGGGGACAAAAATCAAGTGGTTGGGAGAAAGAAAAATTTCCATTAAAAATGAAAAAATAGATCCAGCGAAAATGGATGTGGAAAAGATAAAAAAATTGCGCTCTTCGATTTTGCTTTTGGGATCATTGTCAGCTAGATTTGATAATTTTAAGCTATATCATCCTGGAGGATGTGTGATTGGAAAACGACCGCTGGGTACGCATTTTGAAGCTATGCGCAAAATGGGAATTGAAATTTCACAAAATGAAAAATTTTATAGTGTTAATTCTAAAAAAAGAAAAGCTACAAAAGTTGTGCTTAGAGAACTTTCTGTGACCGCTACGGAAAATGCTATGATGTTGGCGGCGGGAATGAGTGGAAAAACAATCATAAAAATTTCAGCTTGTGAACCGCACGTGGAGGATTTGGGTAGATTTCTAATTTCTATAGGAGCCAAGATTGATGGCCTTGGAACGCATACTTTGAAAATAACTGGCTCAAAAAATTTACGAGGAGCGAAACATGAAATTATTCCTGATGCCAATGAAGCAGCCACTTTTCTCATTATGGCGGTAGCAACAAGCAGTCCGATTATCATTAATAATACGCGCGAAGATCATCTGGATTTAGTCTTGGAAAAACTTAGAGAATTTGGAGCAGATTTTAAATGCGCAAAAAATTCAATTCAGGTTATCCCAGCGAAAAAACTGCGAGCTGTTTCTAAAATCGATCCACGAACCTATCCCGGAATTCCTTCGGATGTCCAAGCTCCTTTTGGTGTGCTAGCTTCGCAGGCCACTGGAGATACTTTGATTTTTGACACTATTTTTGAGGGAAGATTTAATTATATCAATGAATTGGCGCGCATGGGTGCGCGGGCGAAAGTTTTAGATCAGCATCAGGCTGTTATAAGCGGTCCGACTAAACTCAAGGGGAAGAAAATTACCAGTTTTGATTTGCGTGCTGGCGCATCACTTATAATCGCTGGACTGCTAGCTTCAGGAAAAACAATTATCAATGATATATATCAGGTTGATCGAGGTTATGAAAAAATAGAAGAGCGACTTAAGAAATTAGGGGCGCAAATAAGGAGAGTTAAAAATTAATTTGCAAACATATGTTCGTTAGAAAGATCGGTATTGATTTGGGGACGGCTAATATTTTAGTTTTTGTTCCGGGAAAAGGGATTGTGGCTAATGAACCGAGCGTGGTGGCGGTTTCGATTTTGGAAAATAAGGTTTTGGCAGTGGGCAATGAGGCCAAGGAAATGCTTGGGCGCACTCCGGACACAATTCAAGCCAGTCGGCCAATGAAAGATGGTGTGATTGCTGACTATAAAATTACCGAAGCGATGCTAAAATATTTTATCAATAAAGTTAGCGGAAGATTTCGCTTAATTAAGCCAGAAGTGATGATTTCTATTCCAGTGGGGGTGACTTCAACCGAAAGAAGAGCAGTAATCGATGCGGCTATTCGGGCTGGCGCTAAAGCGGCCTATGTCGTTAAGGAGCCAGTGTTAGCAGCTATTGGGGCGGGAATTCCAATTGCGAATGCTTCAGGGAATATGATAATCAATATTGGCGGAGGAACTTCCGAGGTGGCAGTTATTTCCCTGGGTGGCGTGGTGAGCGCTACAAGTGCGCGGGTAGGTGGAAATAAATTTGATCAAGCTATCGCGGATTATATAAAAAGAAAATATAGCTTAGCGATTGGAGATCGAACAGCTGAAGAAATAAAGATAAAAATAGGTTCAGCTATATCGCAAGTAAAAGAAGAGTATGCTGATGTGCGCGGGCGAGATTTGACGGGGGGATTACCAAAGTCGATAAAAATTTCTTCCAATGAAATTACAGAAGCCATTCAGGATGAATTGCGCGAGATGATTAATGCTATCAAAAAGGTTTTACAAGAAACCCCACCGGAACTTTCTGCGGATATTATGGATAAGGGCATGGTAATTTCCGGTGGCGGAGCGCTTATAAAAAATATTGATCAGCTTATCACTAAAACCATCGGAGTGCCAAGTTATATTGCTGACGACCCATTGTTTTGTGTAATCAAAGGTATTGGCATTGCACTAGATAATCTGGAATTGTATAAAAGGACTATAATGCTTTCGAAATAATTTTTGCAATTTTTAATTTTATAATTTTTAAAATAAATCTTAATTTTTAATGTTTAAAAATTTAAAGTATTAAAAATTATTTAAAAATTAAAAATTTGAAATTAAAAATTATGATCATAGGTATTGATGGTTCGCGAGCCTTTTTGGAACAAAGAACCGGCATTGAGGAATATTCTTATCAGGTGATTAGGCATCTTGTATCGCATTTAGTAGAGACGCAGCAATGCTACGTCTCTACAGGTGCGACGCAGGTTATTTTGTATTTAAGAAAAAATCAAAAAATTGATTTTGTGTTGCCGAAAAATTGGAAAATTAAGGTTTTGTTTTGGCCGAGGTTTTGGACACAATTCGGACTTTCCTTGGAGATGCTATTTCATCCCGTAGATATTCTTTTTATTCCGGCACATATTGTGCCAGTGATTCATCCTGCCCGCAATGCTTCGCTTTTTTCTCTGGCGTTATTTATTCAAAAAATATTAAAAAAATTAGGTATTAAAACTGATTATAACACGCATAGCGATGCAGGCGGGCCGAAAAAAACCTTTGTGGTTATTCATGGTTTGGAATATGAAATAATGAAAGAGGGATATTCTTTTTGGGAAAGAATTTATATGCACAACTCGATAAAGCTATCCTGCCGATGGGCTAAAAAAATAATTACAGTTTCTCAAAATACCAAAAAAGATTTATTTGAATTATACAAAATACCAAAAAATAAAATAGAGGTTATTTATGAAGGAGTCTCTACTTGCCATGCCGAACTTGTTTCGGCATCTCATAAGATCCTGAAACAAGTTCAGGATGACAATGACAAGTACTTGCTTTTTATCGGTCGACTTGAAAAAAGGAAAAATATCGAAGGAATAATTGAAGCTTATAGGATTTTAAAAGAAAAATATAATATCCCGCATAGTTTGGTATTGGCTGGTTCTCCTGGATATGGCTATGAAAGAATAAAGCATAAAGTAGAAAGCATAAAGTATAAAGACGAAATAATTTTTCTAGGGTTTATAAAAGAGGAAGAAAAATATAAGCTGATAAAAAATGCTGATATATTTTTATTTCCTACATTCTATGAGGGTTTTGGTTTGCCTATTTTGGAAGCTCAAAGCTTGGGAGTTCCGGTAGTTACTTCTAATGTTTCTTCTTTGCCTGAAGTGGGTGGAGATAGCGTGGCTTATGCAACTCCAACTGAACCGATAAGCATTGCCGATTCAATTTACAAGATAATTAGTGATGAAAATTTTAGAAATGCTATAATAGAAAAAGGTTTTAAAAATGTCAAAAGATTTAGTTGGGAAAAATGTGCAAAAGAAATAGCGGAAGTATTATTAGCCGATTAACGTTAGGCATATCCGAAGTTTTTCTGAAGCGTAGCGGAGGAAAAATTTGGGAGAGAAAATTTTGCTTTCCTTAATTTATTATAAAGTGCAAAATTTTTGAACCGGATATGCCTTGTTATGTGATGTAAAATTCTTTCTTTTTTCTTTTTTAAATTTGCTTTTATTCTAAATGATAAATAAGTTTTTTTGTTTTTGATTTTGGGCAGAGGGGTAAGGGGTGAATGCCCAAAATCAAAAACTCCTTATTATATTTTTCCTATTTTTGCTCTGTTTTTATGAATTTGCTTGTGCTTAGTAGCACTTATAACTCTTGTATTTTTCTTTGTTGTTTTACCGCCTTCGACGACTGGTATAACATGATGCAATTCTTTGCCTTTTGGTAATTCTCCGTCTTTATATCCTTTTTGCTTGATAACTTTTTTAACCTTTTCAGGATCTCGTTCTTTTTTTATGGCAGCTTTTGTTGCTTTTTTCGTCATATTTTTTTGATTAGTTAATTATTTTTTACATTTGCATTCGGCAATTTGCCAAATCAACATACTTTTTCTCTTTTTCAATCCCGATCCAGTTTCGTCCAAGTGCTTTTGCAACAAAAGTGGTTGTACCGCTTCCTAAAAAAGGATCTAAAACAATGTCATCTTTTTTACTTGCTGCCAGTAGAACCTGTTGAATTAGTTTGAGCGGTTTTTGTGTCGGGTGTGCCTTTATGCCATTTTGATCTTTTAGTCTTTCATTCCCTCTGCATAAACCGAAAACCCAATCTGTATCCTTCATTTGTTTTCCGCCGTTCATTATCTTCATTTGCTCATAGTTGAATGTGTAGCTCTTGCAATTCTTGTCTTTCACAGCCCAAATCAAGGTTTCGTGATTATTTGTAAATCTTCGTCCGTTGAGATTTGGCAGAGCGTCAGTTTTGACCCAAATCACATCGTTTAAAAACCAAATTCCTAAATCCTGCATAATCGTGCCGACACGGAAAATATTGTGATACATTCCAATTACCCAAATTGTTCCTGATGGCTTTATAATTCTTTGGCATTCGGTAAGCCAATTTTTTGTAAAATTATCATAGTCCTCATAGCTTTCAAACTTATCCCATTCATCGTCAACTGGAATAACTTCGGTTCCGTTGGCTCGTTTCAATCTTTTGCCTTTTGGCAGTTGCAGATAGTAGGGTGGATCAGCAAAAATTAAATCAATAGAATTGTCGGGTAATTCTTTTAGTTTTTCGATACAATCTCCATGAATGATTTTGTTTAAATATTTTTGCATCTACCTAAAAATTATAAATGACAAGGTGTTCAACATCTCTGTCGTTTCTGCCCTTAACATTGTAAAGATATGTTTTTTCAAAGCTATCAACTTTTATTCCTTTTTTATTTCTATATAAATCATGGATGAACGGAGTTTTTTTGATAATTAAGATGAAGTTAGCTTTAGTGTTATATAAACATTTTGCCAATCTTGCCTGATCTTTTTTATCAAAAACTGCTTTTTCATAATCACTAAAATCGGTATCATAGGGCGGATCAATAAAAATGAAGTCATTTTTATTCAAATCTTTTTGAGAAAGTATTTTTTCAAAGTCGGTATTTAAAATTTTTGTATTTTTAAACACTTTTTCAACTTCTTCGCTTAGTATATAATCTACCTTACTTCTAAAATCTTTACTGTTGTATGCAATACCTCCATAGGGAATATTAAAATCTCCGTTAGCATTAAATCTAAACATTGAAGCATAGCAAAATTCTCTTATGAAATAATAATTCGAGATTTTTTTTGCCAAAGATGTTTTGTATTTTGAGCCGTTTTTATTCATTACATCTCGAAAGTGCATATAAAATCCGCTCCTGAAAGCAGTTTCAATGTTTTTGTGTAAATCGCCATCTGGCAATTTACCACGATCCTTTTCAATTTTTTTAGTTCGGCTAATTTTTGAAATTAAATTTTTGATTATTTCTTGAAGTAAATTATTTGGATCTAGTGCAAAATTTTTCGAAAATAAACCATTAAATTGATCTTCTTTCGCTTTAAGTTTTTTGGTTATTATCTCTTTAACTTCTTTTTCTGTTTTTTTATCATCTTTATATTCTTCATACAGCTTGATAAAATCATTTTCAAAAATATTTATATACTTTGGGATTTTTTCCCAGTTATCGACATAATCGTATAGGCATTTTTTAAATTCCTTTTTATCATTTTCACCCTTGATAAAACGATAAAATTCAATCAATTCTACACAAATATCATTGATGATTGCTTTTTGGGGTTGGAGTTTAAAAAATATCGCTCCGCCACCAAAAAACGGCTCAATGTATCGAGTATGTTTTGGTATGAGATTTTTAATTTGCTCATACTCCTTTGATTTTCCACCAGGCCATTTAATAAGTGAATTCATAGATTATCCAAGATAAGTTTTTTTGATTGAGTCTAAAGATTTTTTAATTAGATCGGCTTTTTCTTTGTACGCCTCAAGCACGATTTTATATCCTTCGTCTGATTTGCAAACAAAATCCCAAAAATCTTTTCCGATCAAAAGTTCATCATCTGAAAAATATTGTCTTACTCTTTCTTGCTTCCAAGGCTTTCCTTCACCAAAGCGATTGTATGCGGTTGCAAAAAACATTTGTATCTTTGTGTTTTCTGGCAAGGTATTTGATAGAATTGCGAATTGTTCCAATAACGCTTCCTTTTCGGAGCGAGCCTTTTTATTATCAAGATCGCCTCCAATTTTTAACTCAATCAAAAAATTATCGCCCGTTTCTTTATCAATCAAATAGTAATCGCTATCGTGTCTTTTGGTTACAAGCGATTGGTCTTCTGGTTTAATGCGCAAAAACTGATAATCTTCGGCTGTGGGTGGAGTTATTTCTCTGCGTTTATACTTTTCTAGCAATTCCGCCATATCTTGAGTTTGTTTTAAGCTGAGCGGACCTTCGACGTTTTGTTTTACTTCATATGTTAGCTTTGCAATATTGATTGCCATTTTTTCGAGCATATTACCCAAAGAGCTATCAAGTGATCGCACTAAAGCCGTGTAATATTGTATTTCTGGACCAAGAACCGCAATAAAAACATTATGAATTTTCATGTTTAGCGTTCCTTCGGGGTCTTCCAATTCGCCCTCATGTCTGCCTTGAAAACCAACAGCAAAAGATTCGACTGAAGCGTGGACAATGGATCTTATTGCCTCTTTTTTACTTAAAATATCTTGTGTCATATTTTGTAATTATATTTTTAAAATCTAATCTTATTATACCTTGAAATAAATATAAAATAAAATCGTTTTTTACTGCCCCTTTGTGGGCAGAAAAAACACCTTATTCCCCCTATATAAATAGATAAAAAAACTTATTTTTCCTTATTATTAAAAAAGCAAATTTAAAAAAGAAAAAAGAAAAAATTTTATTTCACATATCGTGCGCGGATAATCCGAAGTTTTCCGAAGAAATCCCGAAGGGTTTCTGAAGGAAAATTTCGGATATCCGCTGATATGCGATGTGTCGCGTAGCGGAGCGGAGTGGCACAGAGCATAGCAACGGAGGTATCCGCGCACGATATGCAAAATGGAGCGGAGCATCGCGACGCGACATTTTGCATATCGTTTCCCGATGAAGCGAAGTTTCTGTTTTCTCTACATTATTAAATTAATAACAAAAGAGAAAGCAGAAATTTGAGCCGTAATCCCTCCCATTATTATTCATCTTGCAAGAGCGGAGCGGTGCAAGATATTTATATTAATAAAAAGGGATGGAGCCGCTTATCGCGGTGTTGTGCGATGTTAAATAATTTTTTTCAAATTCCCCAAAATACTTTCCGTAAATGGTTTAGTTAATTCACCGATAGTCATCCATTCAAAATATTCCATTTCAGTTTTATTATCGTCTATCTTGCGATAAGTATACTTTACAAAATAATTTTCATCTAAATCCGACAAAATAAATACTTCGTTATTTCTAATGTCTACGACCTTATACTCATCCCAATTATCATTTTCTCCGCGATTTTTATACCTCGTATTTATTTTTGGCGGATATTCATCAGCAACCTCTACTGAAATGGAAGGAATCCATAAGTGAGTATTTTGGGGATTCGTCGTAAATTCAAATACTTTATCTATCGGTTTATCTATGACAACTGTAATTTTATTTTCTCGCATATTTGAAAAAAAATTATTTAATTTCGCACAACTCGTTTATATGCGAACTTAATGTTTGATATTATGCTAAAATTTGCGTGTTATGCGAACTTTTAGTATAATTTAAGCGTCATTGATTTATGAAATAAATATAGCATATTTTTTATGAATCTCCAAGAGTTGTTGCAAAAAATCAAAAATGAACTCAAATTGCGAAATTATAGTCCGCGGACAATTGAAAGTTATTTAGGATGTCTTTCGGATTATTTCAAATACATAAAAATTATCAAAAAAGAACCGGAAATTAATTTAATAAAAAAATATTTATTAGGAAAGCAAGACAGGGGACAGTCTTCTCAGACAATTAATGTCCATTTGCAAGCGATTAAATATTTCTATCGGGAGGTAATGAAAAATAAAACCGAGATTGATATTCGATTTGCGAAAACTGCCAGCAAATTGCCAATTGTATTGTCTCGAGATGAAATTGAAAAAATTTTAGCAGTAATTTCCAATGAAAAGCATAAATTAATGATAGCTTTGGCATATTCCGGAGGCTTGCGAGTGAGTGAGATTATTAATTTGAAAATAAAAGATATAAATTTAGCGGAACTTATCATTCACATCAAAGGAGCAAAGGGCAATAAAGATCGCATTACGCTTTTTCCGGAAAAATTAGTGAAGGATGTGGAAAAAATAATGACTGATAAGAATTCCAATGATTATTTTTTTGCCAGTGGGCGAGGAGCTTGTCTGCCGATGGGGCAGGGAAAGTTAGCTGAAAGAACAGCGCAAAAAATTTTTGAAAAGGCTCTGAAAAAAACAAATATCAAGAAAGATGCCACTTTTCATTCTTTGCGACATAGTTTTGCTACGCACTTGCTGGAAAACGGGGTGGATGTGCGCTATGTGCAAGAACTCTTGGGGCATGCTAATATTAGAACAACGCAAATTTATACCCGAGTAACAAACCCAATGTTGAGAAAAATTAAGAGTCCGTTGGAATAACAATAAGCGAATAAAAAATATGGTAGAAATCAAAAATTTGAAAATAGCGTTAGTGCATGATTTTTTGAATCAATATGGTGGAGCAGAGAAAACTCTGGAAGCTTTGTGCGAAATGTTTCCGAATGCGCCAATTTATACCTTACTTTATGATGAGGAAAAAATGCAAGGTAAATTTGAAAGTAGAGAAATCCATGCTTCATTTTTGCAAAAGTTGCCCAAATTTTTCCGTCGCCGGTTCAAATATTTTTTGCCATTTTTGCCGACTGCTCCAGAGTCTTTTGATCTTAGGAATTTTGATTTAGTTATTTCTTCTTCCGGCGCTTGGTCAAAAGGAATTATAACAAGATTAGACACTATTCACATTGCCTACATTCACTCCCCAATGCGATTTGTTTGGGACTATAACGAAAAATATTTGCGTGATGAAAGAAAAGAGAGGTTGGGTTTTATAATTCGTCCAATGTTGAGTTATTTTCGTATCTGGGACAAACTGGCAGCTGATCGGCCGGATTTTTTAATTGCTAATTCAAAATATACGAGAGACAGAATAAGAAAATACTATCGAAGAAAGAGTAGGGTTATCTATCCTCCGGTAGATAATAATTTCCAATTTCCAATTTCCAATTTCCAATCAATTTCTAATGACCAATTTTCAAATGACAAAAAAAATACAAAATATTTCTTAATAGTATCAAGACTTAGCGCGTATAAAAAGATAGACAAGGCGATTGAAGCTTTTAATAAATTGGAATTGCCATTGGTGATTGTTGGTGCGGGAAAGGAGGAAAAAAGACTCAAGAAAATTGCCAAGGGGAATATAAAATTTTTGGGCTATCAAAAAGATGAAAAATTGCCGGAAATTTATGCCAATGCTCGTGCTTTTATTTTCCCCGGAGTAGATGATTTTGGAATTGCTCCTGCTGAGGCAATGACGCAAGGTATCCCTGTGATTGCCATCCGAAACGGGGGAGCAGTTGAAATTATAGAAGAAGGGAAAACAGGAGAATTTTTTGAAAGTTCAAATCCGGAAGTTATTGCGGATGGTGTTCGAAGATTTTGTGAAAAGGAAGAAAGTTATGATAGAGAATATATCAAACAAAGTGTTGAGAAATTTAGGAAAGAGAGGTTTAGTAGGGAGATAGAGGAATATATAAAAAAAGTTATAAATAATTTTCAATAATCAATGACCAATTTTCAATGAAGTTTCAATTATATAATTTTCAAAATAAAAAATTGAAAATTGTAAATTGATTGTAAATTGAAAATTGTAAATTGAAAATTNNTTATCTCTCACGCTTATATTTTTTCTGGCCCAGCGCATCTGGGAAAATTTAGCTTAGCCTTGGAATTTGCCAAAAAAATTACGGGAGGGATGGATGGAAAAGTTAACCCGGATATAATTATAATTAAACCAGAAATTAAAGATAAGAAACCTGCCCGCAATGCTACGCATAGCGTTGCAGGCGGGAAGAAAGATATAAAAATTGAAAAAATTAGAGAATTGGAGCACGAGCTTAGCCTCACGGCCTATTTTGGAAAACATAAGGTAGTGATAATTGATGAGGCTGATAGACTTAGTCGAGCTTCTCAAAATGCACTGTTAAAAACGCTAGAAGAGCCACCGCAAAAAGCCGTTATAATTTTGATTGTAGAAGATACGAACAAGATAATCGCCACTATCAAATCCCGATGCGTTATTAAGAAATTTAACTTGGTGAAGGACTGCGAAATTGCGGATATGGTCAGTGGGGAAAATGTCGAGGAGGTAATATTCTGGTCGCTTAATCGTCCGGGACTGGCTATCGATTTACAAAAAAAAGAAGGGGAGTTGGAAAAAAGAAAAAAAGCTCAGGAGGATCTAGGGAAAATAATTGATGCAAACCTGAGCGAAAAGTTTTCTTTTTTTGAAAATTTAAGCAAAGATGTTTCAATGGCTGTAGAGGAGCTTGATTTTTGGACAGTACTTTTGCGAAAAAACATACTAAATGATCGCAAATTTTTTCAATTAGATAGGAAAAAAGCGTTTGCCCTCATTCTAAATATTGAAAAAAGTCTAAAAATTATCAGTCAAACTAATTCAAATCCAAAATTAGTCTTGGAAAACTTAGCACTAGAAATTAAATGATAACTCCTAAAAGACGAAATTTAACTAAAAATAAAACTCGCGGAAAATTTTCTTTTCTTCGTTTTTTATTTTTCCTCATCGCAATATCTTTTACAGCTGTTTTAGTTTATGCCCTATTTTTCTCGTCCTTTTTGGAAATAACTTCTATCGAAGTAAATGGCAATGATTACATTGAGGAGAGTTTAATTTTAGGTAAAATCAATCCGGAAATTTCAGGAAAATATTTAGATATCGTAAAGAAGAATAATTTGCTTTTAGTGAGGACTAGAAAAATAAAAAAAGATATAGAAAATGAATTTAAGATAATAAGAGAAATTGAAATAAAAAGAGAATTTCCTGAAAAATTAGTCGTGAGTATTATCGAAAGAAAGCCGAAGATGGTTTTTTGCAGTGCGGACAAGTGTTTTATTTTAGATGAAAATGGAGAGGCATATGATAATTATTCTTCGAATGAAGAGAATAATGAAAATAATTTTATCACATTGCGTGAGGAAAATTCAAAAGAAATAAATCTGGGTGAAATTATTTTAGAACAAAAATATATGAATTATGTTTTAGAAATCAGACAAGAATTATTTGATCAGCTTGCAATAGAAGCGGATAATAATTTTCGTGCCGTGAGTCTGATTTCAAAAGACATCAGAGTAAGAGTAAAGGAGGGCTGGGAAATATATTTTAATGAAAACATAAATTTAGAAAAAGAAATTGAAATGCTCAAGGTTGTACTAGATAATAAGATTGAAAAAAGCCAGCGCACTGATTTGGAATATGTGGATTTGCGAATCGACAATAAAATATACTATAAATTTCGTGATGGTACGCCAACGCAGATTGCCAAAGACAACGCGACTAGCGCGACAACGCCAACCGCACCGGCTAACTTAACTGAGAATAAAGATAAGAAGAAAAAAGATTAATTTAATTCTTTAGTGATACTAGCGTTCAAAGCTTGCTCGGGTGTTATGTGATAAATAAGTATTGAAGTTCCCACTTGAGTAAAAGGTTGGATATTTTTTAACCAACGATAACTTTCGTTATCAGGCGTGTTTTTATTATAAATTCCTTCTTGAAGAAAGAGTGTAGAAATAGCATACCAACCCGGCTCAATCGGTCTTTTGCTTTTCCACCAAGGGGTATAGTGATTTCTTAAATAGTATTTAGTGTCAGCCATACCAAAATAATCCACACGAATTTTTTCTATAGGAGGAAAGTTAGGATTATAAATTTTACAAAAAGAGTCTAGAGAATTTTTCGGGCACCAATTGTAGCGGTCAATAAAAATCTTAAGTCTTTTTAGATCCTGGCCCCAATCAGCATTGGAATCAGTGACATATTGGTAGCCGTTTTTTGATCCCCCAACGACTTGATTGAAATAGGACATATAATATGGATAAGCGCCAATTGTTTCCAGGGCGAGTGATAAGAGCATAAAGCCGAGAGCGAATTTCCAAATAATGGCACTGTGTTTTTCTGATCTTTTTAGGAAATTAAAAATTGTTTTAGTGGTGAGAATGTAGATGAAAGGTAGAATTGGAAAGAGGTGGCGAAAGCCAATATTGAGTCGGCCAGTGATACTGGTAATTGAATATAAAATAATAAAAACAATTAGAGAAAAGCCGACAATGTTAGTTCGCAGATAATAAGCAAATCTGGAAAATAAATTTTTGAAAAAATTTCCACTAAAGCTAAAAACATTTTTCAATATATGAGAAATTGATATTCCCAATGCTAAGAAAATGAAGAACAGTATCGCCAGCGGTTCTTTTATTAGAAAAACAATCGGAAAATAGGAGAGAAAGCCTTTGGTGTCAATTTCACCCATAAAATAGGTGACGTTTCCGCCAGCCACTCTTTGAAACACGCGCGCAATTCCAAAAAAATAGTTTGCTAATGGGCGAAGGACCGGACTTTCATTCATATAAAAAAGAATTTGACGGGAATAAATAGTTTTTATGTTAGTGTCATCAGCGTTAAAATAATAATTTATTGTTTCTGGCAGTCTGTTTTCCGGCATAGCATAGGTATTGAAATAATAAACTCCCCAAACTAAAATCAGAGAAAAGGCGAACATCACAATTCCTTTACCTAAATATTTTCCCAAGACTTGAAATTTAAATTTAAAATTGCCTTTTTCATGATGGCTTTTATTTTTTATCAAAGGATAAATTATGATAACTAATCCAAAAACAGGAAAGGCGATTACGGAAGAAAATTTGGCCAGTTGCATAAGGGCAAGAAAAAAACCGGATACAAAAACATTTTTCCAGGTCGGTTCTTTCATAAACCGCAAGAAATAGTAGAAAGAAAAAGTCATAAAGGCAGCAATGCCGAGATCTGTGGTAACAAAATGATTATGACCAAGAATGTTTGGATCTAGTGCATAAAGCAGAAGGGCGAAAAGCCCAGCTCCTAATCCGGCCAATTCTCGTGTCCATTTGAAAATAAAAAGTCCAAGTAGTAGGGAAATGAAAATGATTGGTAAGCGCGACCAAAAAATTATCCGATTGGGATTATTATCGGCATTAAAAAGAAAATATTTTCCGGCATTCCACTGGGCGTCATTGGCATTTTCATTCCAGAAGGGTTGATTGGTGTCGAAATTCAAATCCATAAAAAGTAGTGGAATGGCAGATAGATTTTTGATGATTGGTGGATGCTCCGGATTGAGCCGGAAATCGTGCTGGGTGAGGTAGCTATAACTAGCTGGTATATGCGCGTCTTCGTCATAGATGAGACTGTCATTTTTGGCATTCAAAACTGAAACAATTGTGACAAAGCCCAAAATTACAATAATTATTTTTTTGTAATGTTTTTCGATAAATTTTTTCATTTACCCTGTTAAATAAGATTTGAGTCCCTCAAGGAGAAACAAACTTACTATTTTATTTTTTAAATCTATTGTAAGATATAAAATTTACTTTCTAAGGGATAATTTTTTTCAGCTAGTTTCAAGAAGGGATATCTATTTTTAATTTCCTTGATTGCCTCATCATTTTTTTCGATGAAAATAAAAATAGAGTTTCGTGGATTGATTGGATTGATTTTGCCCAATTCATTCGGATATAAATACTGAATATTTGAACTATTTGAGTGAAAAATATAAATCGGAAGTTTAATGATGGTATTATAAGAAGTTATGATATATTTTTCTTGGCTCTCGGGTAAAGTGTCAATATACTTAGAAATATCAGTGACATTTTTGTTGAAAGACTCCGCTGTGCGGACTTTCTGGGCCCAAAAGATATGATATTTTAGCGAATTGAAAATTCCAATTACCAGAAAAATGGAAATTAAAATTGAGAAGGTAAATTTTTTCCAAAAAATATCCCGCTTTTTAACTTTTTGAAAAATTGCTTCAAAGCCAAGAGCACAAAAGATGAAAACTACTGGAAGCGTACCAATTGCTCGCAAGGCGTGGGGATTACCTTCGGCGGTCATAAATTCGGGGGCAAGAAAAAGAAAAAACCATAACAGGAGAAAGGTATGTTTTTCTAAATTCAGATCATATTTTTTCTTGCGGATTCTAGCGTAAAAAGTTTGAAAAAAAACTTTAAGGGAAAAAATAAAACCTAAAATAAAAGCGAGGCTTGTCAGAGGATCAAGCAAGGGATAGGGCGGAAAATTATGGCGCCAATTTTGATCCCCCCAGAAAGTATATTTTATAAGACTTAGCGAAAAACTGCGCAAAAATGTTCCAATAGGATTTCCTTGGTTAACTTCAGGTGAAAAAATAGAAATAGAAGCTGAGCGAGACTCAATAAATTCTGGATGTTGATAGAAAGTTAGAAACATTGGAAAGGCCGAGATGAGGGAAAAAAATAAGAAAATTAAAATCGACTGCCAATATTCTTTGAAAAATTTTTTTCGAGATAATAGGAAAAACAAAAGCATAATTACTAAAACAATCGGTGCAATTCGCCAGGCGATATAGGAATGCATCCCTAAGCCAAAGATAAATCCGCCAAGAGCAAAATCCCACCATCTTTTAGTGCGTAGTCCTCGAAACAGAAAATAGAAAGAAAAAACCAGAATAGTCGGAAGCATATTGGCGCGAAAAGCAATCCGAGAAAAATTTATCGCCCAAAAAGAAACAGCGGTAAGAAAAGCAGAAATCATTCCAATCCGCTCGCTTTTAAAAAGTTCTTTAGTTAGAAGATATGTTCCAAATATTGTGAGAGTGCCAAAGATTATAGCAGGCAATTTCAAGGTGAGGATGCTGGCACCAAAAAACTTGAAAAACAAGGCAATTAAATTCATAAAAAGCCCTTCGCGGCCATTATTGGCAGGATAAAACCACTGATAATTTCCATCTATATTGGCTCGCAAAGCATCTTCGCCATTAACTGCTTCATCCGGATAAATTCCTGGCGGAGCATTTTCAATATTATAAACCCGCAAAAATAATCCAAAAAATATTATCAGAGCTAAAAGAATGTATATTTTTGTTTTTTTCATATCAAAATTATATCACAAAAAAAATAACTTATCCACATACCCAAGAAATGATTTTGGGTGTATAATTTAGTTGTGAAAAAGATTTAATTTTGTAAAAATTATTTTTATGGGTATGAATACCTTGGAGGGTCGTCAAGCCTACATAGACTCACAAGAATCTGATGTGGAGAAAACAAAAGCTGGTCATGATTTTTTTACTCCCGAAGGCAAACAAAGATATATTAATTCTCAAAAGTCTGATTTAGAAAATACTGAAGCTGGTTTTGACTTGAGTGCTCCCGAAGGTCGTCAAAAACAGATCAATAATCAAGAATCGGATTTGGAAAAAGCAGAAAAGGAAGCTTTAGCTGGAGGAGCTACGGTTGAATTAAGTAGTTTAGAAAAAAATGAAGAGGATCCTCTTACTGATTTAAGAGAATTGGAATATTCAAAAGATAGTGAACTGAAAAATATCACTGCGGAAGTTGAAAAGGCCAGAAAGGCGTATGCAAAAAAAGATTATGAGATAACTAATATATTTACAACTTATAAAGTTCTAACTGGTCGTCTGAATGTAGATGCTGAAATTATCAAAGAAAGAGAATATTATTATGATCAATATAAATTAGCTCTTAATAATCTCTTGAATTATAAAATAGAAAAGCTTAAAGAAGAGAATCTTCCACCGAATCAATTGAAGAAAGAGATGGGAGATCTGGCTAAATATTATAACCAAGATGAAAAAATAAATCTTTTTGAATCACATACTAATGCTAGAGCTGAAGTATGGGAGCAAAAATTCGGAAAAGATGCCGGTTGGTTAGCAAAAACAAGCGGTAAATTTATAAAATATACAAACGAAAAAATTAATGATTATAGAAAGCTTAATTGGAAGAAAAAAATGGCTTTTGGTGTTGGCGCAGGACTTGTTGGCGCTGGATTTTTAGTTGTGGGTCAAAGAGTTTTGGGAGGCGTAGCGGCTGGCGTGGGTGTGACGGCAGGACTTGAGGGAAAATATAGAAAAAAAGAAGGCCAAAAAAGGAAGAAAGAACAAGAAGAAATATTGAAAAATGTTGAAAATGTTGAAAATTCAGAAGAAAAATTTGAAGCTTTGATGGAGAAATTACAAAAAGAAATAGATAATTTCGATAAAGATTTAATGAATGAAAAGAGTGAAGCAAAAATGAGAAAAATTATTGGTTCGGCTGTTGGAATATTTTTATCGTCAGGTGTAGTGTCTCAGCTAATTGATTTTGGGATGGATAAAGCAGGGTTAAGTGAGGTTTTTGGTTCAATTAAGGAAAGTTTTTTTGGAAAAACGCCAGAGGTTTCCGCAACGCACAGTGGGAATGTTCCACTAACTGAGGAACAAATTTTTGGAGAAACTAATGCAAATGTTTCGCCAAGTGATATTCATACGGAAGCGGGAATTAATCCGGAAAATATTGCTCAACCAAATATCGAGCTCACAATTCCCGAGGGCAGTAGTTTTGAAGGCTCAATTATAAAACATTTAACGGAGAATGGAATGGACAAGCATCAAGCTGGAATCGAAGCACATAAAATGTGGAGTGATTTTGTCAAAACTCATCCTGATCCAACAGGGCATGGATATGATATTGTTCATCCCAATGCACATCTGGAAATTTCTCCAGACGTAAAAAGCATTTTGAATTTTGAAGACAGTCCAAAAGCTGAGTGGCCAAAAATGCCAGAAACAAAAATAAATATAGAGGAATCCGTGGGTGTTGACGGTGTTCCTGTTAGTGAAAATATTAACATTCCTGAAGTAGAAAAAATAATAACTGATGCCGGAATTAGCAATGAAAAAACTATTGAAGCAACAGCCTTTACTGCAACTGCAATGGCCGGAGGATTAGGTGCAAAAAATGTTTTACAATTTAATCAAATAAAAAAGGAGAGGGCTTTTAATAAATTAGCTAAAAAATACGAATTTATAAAAGGTGAAGATTTTTATTCAAGATCAAGAAAAGTATTGAAGAATATCTCGGGTAATGATATAAAGAAATGGGAAATAATGAAAAATATAACAGGAAATCAATTGGATAAAAAAGAAAAAATTCTAGATGCTAAGCTTGTGAAAAATATCAAAGATATGGAAAAGAAGCTGATGGTTTTTTTAGGAGAAGGGGCAAGAATTAGAAAAACAGAAACATTAAGGCAGTGGGTAGCTAGGGTGATGGAGTATTCCATTGAAGAAGAAAAAATTGAGAAAAAAATGGCAGCGTAAATAATAATAAAATAAAAAAATGGATAATCAAACGCAAATTCAAAAAACAATAATTGAGGAACTGGGATTAGCTGATCTGCCGAAAGAAAAGCAGGATCAACTTTTGGTGAAAATGACGGAAGTAGTGCTGAGGCGGATTTTTTTAGAAATTATGGAGAAATTAAATGAATCCGATCAGAAAGTTTATGAAAAAATGATTGATGAAAATTATACTCCAGAAAAACTTGAAGAATTTTTAAGAGAAAAAATAGCTAATTATGATGAAATGATAAAAAAAATAATTACTAATTTCAAAGAAGAGATGGTGGGTGTATAATAAAAAAGATAATTTATAATCTAAAACTATGACTGACGAAATAAAATCTAATCTTGAGCCAATTGAAGAAGGAGATTTGAATCTTAAGGAAAAATTTACCGGCGGGGGAAAAGTGGAAAGTGTTTTGGCAAAAAAAAGTGAAGAGACATTTCCCGCTCCGGAAAAAATAGAAAGAAAAGAGGGAATAGTAGAAAAGGAGTCGGCTTATGCGAAAATTCTTTCTAAACTTCCTGCGCAAAGTCAAAAAGTGCAAACTGATAATGTGGCCGTTGACGCAAATTCTGCTAATACTGGAATTGATGCTGAGAGCAAGATTGGTAATTTGATAAAAATTGCTGAGAACAAGGGTATCCCACATGCCGTGAATGTGGCGCGTCATATGGAAGATAATTATATACTAGACGAATTTCATGATAGAATGCTAGGAGAAGAATTGCATAATGCCTTGGTGGCTAAGGGGATGATAAAAGAAATATAGTCAGAACCACTGATTCGCACGTGATTATTCTGATTACACATGAATTAAAAATTAATTCAATAGAAAATAAAAATTCACCCTGTTGAATAAAAAATGATTACATTTTTTATTTTGCTAAAGCAA
>DHFM01000052.1 GCA_002400405.1 Candidatus Moranbacteria bacterium UBA4824 | reverse complement strand
GACATTCTTACTTAATGTTGACAATTATCCACAAGCTATTGACATAATAAACTCAATCAATTAAGATTATTTCACTGGGCAATTTCGAAGCCCCAGATGTTTCGTTTTTTAATTAATGTTTTTTATTTTATATGCCAACAATCAATCAGTTGAAAAGAAAACCAAGAAAAACTACGGATAACAAAAGCAAAACTCCGGCTTTTAAATATGTTTTCAATACTATTCAAAACAGACCAACGGATACGGCTGGTCCATTTAAACGAGGAGTTTGTATTAAGGTTTCAACTACTACTCCAAAAAAACCTAACTCAGCTTTACGAAAAATTGCTCGTGTGCGTCTCACAAATGGAATGGAAGTGACCGCCTATATTCCAGGAATTGGACATAATTTGCAAGAACATTCAATTGTGATGATTCGCGGAGGTCGCGTTAAGGATCTTCCTGGAGTGCGCTATCATATAGTAAGAGGCGTGCTTGATACCGCGGGAGCAGCTAATCGAAAACAAGGCCGATCAAAATATGGGGCAAAAAGAGAAAAAGCAAAGGAATAGTAGAAAGAAATTTTCTAAAAGTGACCCCGCACCAAATTCCGACTTAAATTTATATTACAGAAAGAATTACGCGCGGATTCGCCTAACGGCTTAAATTATAAATACACATTAATTTCATATGCGAATTGGTGCGGGGTGCTCAATTTTTCAGCTACTCGCTATCGCTCGCAGGAAAAATTGGCATGGCAAGAAGAAAAAGAGTTTATCAAAAAAATACTAAACCAGACCCAAGGTATAATAATATGCTCGTGGGTAAATTTATGGTGAGTATTATGGAAAGTGGCAAAAAAACTATCGCCGAAAAAATAATGTATGATTCTTTTGATATCATTCATGAAAGAACAAAAAAAGGCGGTTTGAATATCTTTGAACAAGCTATCAAAAATGTTTCTCCTCTAGTTGAACTAAAATCTCGAAGAGTAGGAGGCGCTAACTATCAGGTACCGGTGCCAGTTGCGGGAGATAGAAGAACAACTCTAGCTATTCGCTGGCTCAAAGCCGCTATTAATGCGAAAAAAGGCAAGAAAATGGCAGAAAAATTAGCCGATGAACTAATCGACGCTTCAAATAAAATTGGTGGAGCTATGAAAAAACGAGAAGATGTTCACCGAATGGCTGATGCTAATAAGGCCTTTGCACACTTCGCTTAATTTACGAAAGTACGAATCTGGCGAAAGTACGAATTCGTATTTTCGTTTAATTCGTATATTCGTAAATTATAAATAAAATTAAGAAAGTAAAAATCAAATTATATGGCCAGACAATACCCAATCGAAAAATATCGCAATATCGGAATTATCGCTCATATTGATGCTGGAAAAACCACCACCACTGAGCGTGTTTTGTTTTATACCGGCATCACTCACAAAATTGGTGAAGTGCATGAAGGCGCTGCGACAATGGACTGGATGGAACAAGAAAAAGAACGTGGAATTACCATTACTTCCGCCGCGACGACTTGTTTTTGGAAAGATCATCAAATTAATATTATCGATACTCCTGGGCACGTTGACTTTACTGTGGAAGTGGAACGATCACTCCGAGTTCTTGATGGTGGTGTGGTAGTTTTTGATGGAAAAGAAGGCGTGGAACCACAATCTGAAACAGTTTGGAGACAAGCAGAAAAATATAAAGTACCAAGAATTTGTTTTATCAATAAGATCGACAAAGAAGGCGCAGATTTCTATTACGCCCTAAAAACTATTTGGGATCGACTTACTCCTAATGCAATCGCAGTACAACTTCCAATCGGAGAGCGAGGAGATTTTTCAGGAGTGGTAGATTTGATCAAAATGAAAGCCTATACTTTCTCTGGAGATATGGGAGAGATTGTGAATGAAGGAGAAATTCCAGCGGATATGTTGGATAAATCCAAAGAATGGCGAGAAAAAATGGTGGAAAAAATTTCTGAAACGGATGATATACTCACAGAAAAATTTCTAAATGGAGAAGAAATTTCTGAAGTGGAATTGAAAACTGCTCTTAGAAAAGGTGTCAATGAAGTGACTCTTATTCCAGTTTTCACAGGCACAGCTCTTCGAAACAAAGGCGTGCAATTAGTATTGGATGCAGTTGTAGACTATCTACCTTCACCGGTTGACGTTCCAGCAATTAAAGCTACTGAAGTAGAAGATGAAACTAAAGAAGTCGCCATTAAATATGACGACAATGCTCCTTTTTCTGCTTTGGCTTTCAAGGTGGCGACTGATCCATTTGTGGGACAACTAACTTTTTTCCGAGTTTATAGCGGAGTGTTGAAGGCTGGTTCATATATATTGAATTCTTCCAAAGGAGAAAAAGAAAGAGTGGGAAGAATTTTGCGTATGCACGCTAATCATCGAGAAGAAGTGGATGAAATTTATACTGGCGGGATTGGAGCCTTAGTGGGAATGAAAAATACTACTACGGGAGATACGCTTTGCGATCCGGAAAAACCAGTATTGCTTGAAAAAATAACTTTTCCAGAACCAGTTATCTCAATTGCCGTAGAACCAAAAACCAAAGCCGATCAAGAAAAGATGGGAATGGCTCTGCGAAAATTAGCCGAAGAAGATCCAACTTTCAAAATTAGAACTGATGAAGAAACTGGTCAAACTATCATTTCCGGCATGGGTGAGTTGCATCTTGATATTATCGTGGATCGAATGAAAAGAGAATTCAAAGTGGAAGCTAATATTGGACAACCGCAAGTAGCTTATCGCGAAACAATTAAATCCAATGCCCAAGCTGAAGGAAAATATATCAAACAATCCGGTGGACGTGGACAATATGGTCATTGTTGGATTAAGGTGGAACCACAAGAAGCTGGCAAAGGATTTGAATTTGTGGATGAAATCAAAGGTGGGGCTATTCCGCAAGAATATATCGCACCGATTGGCAAGGGAATCAAGGAAGCAATGGATAACGGAGTTTTGGCTGGGTATCCAATGGTTGACATCAAGGCGACTGTGTATGATGGATCTTTCCATGATGTTGACTCCTCTGAAGCGGCTTTTAGAATCGCCGGCTCAATGGCTTTCAAGGAAGCTTCTCGTCGGGCTAATCCAATTATCATGGAACCGATTATGAAAGTAGTAGTCACGACTCCAGAAAATTTTATGGGTGACGTGGTAGGGGATTTGAACTCTAAACGAGGAATCATCAAAGAAATGAATGATCGCGGTGAAGGCAACGCGCGAGTAAAAGAAATCGACGCCGAGGCTCCACTTTCGTCAATGTTTGGTTATGCTACTCAACTTCGCTCAATGACTCAAGGTCGCGCCAACTATGTGATGGAATTTTCCCACTACGCCGAAGTGCCGAAGAATGTGGCG
The DNA here is from genome assembly GCA_002400405.1 of Candidatus Moranbacteria bacterium UBA4824. Classification (GTDB taxonomy): domain Bacteria; phylum Patescibacteriota; class Minisyncoccia; order Moranbacterales; family UBA2206; genus UBA2206. Next base: position 34,852 of record DHFM01000052.1, on the reverse strand, counting down.
GAAGGAATTATTGGTGGGGATAAGAAATAGTAAATCATGAAACATGAAGCATAAAGCATGTAGCATGCAATAAATTTAAATTCCGTAGAGACGAGGCACTGCCTCGTCTTTTTTGTGGGCGGAGGGTTTGACGAAAAAATATGTAGTGTTATAATATCATTATAAGTAATATTAAAAAATAAAAATATATGAAACATGAAATCATACAAAAACTTCACAAAAATTTTAATGATTATACACAGAAAGCAGATGATGGTCCGGAGTTTTGGTTTGCTCGAGATTTGCAAGTTTTACTTGGATATGATCAGTGGAAAAATTTTCAAAAAGTTATAGAAAAGGCCAAAATAGCTTGTGAAAACAGTGGTTTGAAAGTGGATGATCAATTTGCCGACGTCGGAAAGATGATAACTGCCGGCAAGGGTGCATCTCGGGAAATCGACGATATTGCACTCACTCGGCACGCATGTTATTTGATTGCACAAAATGGCGATCCAAGGAAGGAAGAGATTGCTTTTGCGATGGCATATTTTGCTGTCCAAACAAGAAAGCAAGAACTTATTGAAAAAAGAATAGCTGAAATAGAAAGGCTAACTTTTCGTGAAAAACTTACCAATTCAGAAAAAGAATTATCAGGAATTATTTATGAAAGAGGTGTTGACGGTATGGGTTTTGCACGCATTAGAAGTAGGGGCGATCAAGCTCTTTTCGGCGGGAATACGACGCAAGATATGAAAAAGAAACTTGGAATCAAAGATAGTCGAGTGTTGGCGGATTTTCTGCCAGCTATAACCATCAAAGCCAAGGATTTCGCCAATGAGATTACAAATTTTACACTAAAGCGTGACACCCATATACAAGGAGAGCAATCCATTACTTCCGAGCATGTAAAAAATAATAGGAGTGTGCGCAATCTTCTTGCAGAAAAAGAAATTTATCCGGAAATATTGCCAGCCGAAGAAGATGTGAAAAAGGTTGAAAGAAGAATAAAATCAGAAAATAAAAAAATGCTTAAGGGTGTGGATAATAAGAAAAAAGAAAAGAGAAAATCTGCGAGAAAGTTGAAATGAAATTGTGAAAAATAGGTTGAAGTTAGTTTTTTTGTGGCTTGAATTGTTGGGGGGATGGTGGTAGTATGGGAATATGAAAAAATTTTGGATCAGTTTTTTTAATCAAGCAAGGTTATGATTTAAATAAGTAGTTTTATGGCAAACAGCAACCTTACAAACGCAAAAAAAGCAAAGAATGATGAATTCTATACCCAGTTTGGTGATATTCAAAAAGAGATTGAGGCGTATTTGGAATATGACAAAAATGTGTTCCGAAAGAAGGTAGTGTATTGCAATTGCGACGATCCGTTTGAGAGCAATTTCTTTCGCTATTTCGTGCTCAATTTCAACAAGCTTGGATTGAAAAAGCTGATCACCACCAGCTATATCCCTTCTCCAATTGCTGGAGGACAATTACCCTTATTTGAGATTGAAGGATTAAAACCGGAAGGCAAGGAGCCATTTAGGATTGAAATTAATGAAGTGAAGGATTTTAACTTAGATGGCGCAATTGGGTTGGCAGATATTGAATGGTTGCTAAGACATGATGCTAATATAGCTAAACCTCTCAATGGCAATGGCGATTTTCGTAGCGATGAATGTGTAGATTTACTTAAACAATCCGATATTGTGGTGACCAATCCGCCGTTTAGTTTATTTCGCGAATATGTGAAGCAACTTTTTGATTATGGAAAACAATTTGTGATTATCGGAAATATGAACGCAATTACTTATAAGGAGACATTTCCATTGATAAAAGAGAATAAAATGTGGCTTGGCAACGGCTTTCACGCTGGTAATGCCTTTTTTTCAACGCCTTTTGCTAAAGAATATGGAGAGGGGGTCTATATGCCCGAAACTGGTTTAGTGAAATTTAGAAATTGTTGTTGGTTTACTAATTTGGATCATGGTCGTCGTCATCAGCCATTACCACTTATGACAATGGAAGAAAATTTAAAATACAGCAAACACAAAGAAATTAAGGGTAAAAAATTGTATGAAAAATATGATAATTATAATGCGATAGAAGTGCCATTTACCGATTCTATACCAAGCGATTATTTTGATGTAATGGGTGTGCCATTGAGTTTTCTTGATAAATACTCTCCTGAGCAATTTGAAATTATTGGTGGTACAGCAAACGGACAAGTGCCTGATAAGTTTAAGATTGGGAATTTCAAAGTTTACAATAATCCCATTTCAAATAGCAGAAAAATTTATCAAAGGATTTTAATTAGACATAAGAAAAAATAATATGAAAGGAATTATCTACATAATGACAACGGCAGTTTCTGGATTGATAAAAATCGGTCAAACTGGCACTAAAAATTATTCTGAAAGAATGCGATTTTTAGAAGCAAATGGATATTCCAATGTATCAGGATTAAAAAGATTTTTTGCTATTGAACTTGATGATTATTCTGACAAGGAAAATCTTTTGAAAGAAATTTTTAGTAAGCATAGAGTTGGTGATAGCGAATTATTTGCTTTGGATTATGAATTAGTTAAGCAATTACTTCTTTCTTTTGATGGAAAAATTATTTATCCAGAAAACATAAATAAAGAAAAAGAATTTGATAAGGTTTCGGAGATTAGAAAGAAAAGTGGCTTATTTAGTTTTTACAAAAAAGGATTAAGGAATGGTGATGAAATTGCGTTTACTCAAGATAAAAGTATAATCGCAAAAGTTTGCGGAGAACGAGAGGTTGAATACGATGGGCAAGTTTGGAAATTATCACCGCTTACTAATAAAATATTTGAACAAAAAGGAAGATTAACTGGATCATATCGAGGAGCTAGTTATTTCGAATATAATGGCAAAAAATTAGAAGATTTGCCTGATATTATAAACTATGAAAAATAATATAAAAAATAACCATAATTCCGGTGAAATAATTATCTATGAAGGCGCGGATGGGGCGCCGAATATTGAAGTGCGTGTTGAGGGTGAGACGGTATGGCTTACTATTGATCAAATATCAAAACTTTTCAACAAGAGCCGTTCTACGATTAACGAGCATATTTTGAATATTTATGTCGAAAAAGAGCTAAATGAAGCTAAATCTGTGAGAAAAATCGGAAATTCCGATTTTTCTACCAAACCGACCAATTTTTATAATCTAGAGGTTATTATTTCTGTCGGTTATCGTGTGAAATCAGTACAAGGTACAAAATTTCGCCAATGGGCAACAGCACGGCTCAAAGAATATATCATCAAAGGTTTTGTCATGGATGATGAGCGATTAAAAAATTTAGGAGGTGGTGGATATTGGAAAGAGCTTCTTACTCGTATTCGCGACATTCGTGCCAGTGAAAAAGTTTTCTATCGCCAAATTTTAGATATCTATGCAACCAGTATTGATTATGACGCAAACACAAAAACATCAGTAGAGTTTTTTAAAAAAGTACAAAATAAAGTTCATTACGCGGTACACGGACAAACTGCCGCAGAAGTTATTTATAATCGTGCTGACGCAAAAAAAGATTTTATGGGGCTTGCAACATTTTCTAGTTCAACGCCACAACTTAAAGATGCAAAAATTGCCAAGAATTATCTCAACGAAAAAGAATTGCGTGCTCTCGGACAAATCGTTTCGGGGTATCTTGATTTTGCCGAGCGTCAGGCAGAGCGTGAGATTCCCATGAAAATGTTGGATTGGGTGAAACATCTTGATAGCATCCTTACATCCACGGGAGAACAGCTCTTGCTGGATGCGGGAAGTGTGAGTCATGAGAGGGCTATGGATAAGGCTGAAAATGAATATAAAAAATATCAGGCAAAAACTTTTTCATTGGTAGAAAAAGATTATTTGGAAAGCATTAAAATTTTAGAGAAAAAAGTTAAAAATAATAAACCAAAAAAATAATATGAAAACAATTTTAAAAACCGACATTACTGTCAAAGATATTTGTGAAGGATTTGTCTATAACGAGCTTGAAGGCAAAGGACTTTTTGGTTTGTCTGGAAAATTAACCATTCAACCGGAATATCAACGCAACTATATTTATGCTTCCGATGGTGGAAAAAGAGAAATAGCTGTTATTGAATCGATCCTCAAAGGTTATCCAATAGGTTTGATTTATTTCAATAAAGTTAGTAAAGATAATTTCGAAGTTTTGGACGGACAACAGAGAATCACCAGTCTTGGACGGTTTGTGACTGATAAATTTGCCATCAAAGATGAAAATGGTATGGAGCAATATTTTAGCGGTATCGCGAAAGATAAACAAGATAAAATTTTGAAAACTAAACTTCTCATTTATGAATGCGAAGGCACGGAAAGTGAAATAAAGGAATGGTTTCGGACGATTAACATTGCCGGTGTGCCACTTAATAATCAAGAACTTCTCAATGCGGTTTATTCTGGTCCGTTCGTAACCCTTAGTAAAGAAGAATTTAGCAATAGTCAAAACGCCAATATTCAAAAATGGAGCACGTATGTATCAGGTAGTGCCAATCGGCAAGAATTTTTAGAATGCGCGCTTAATTGGGTCAGTCGTGGAAATGTTGGTGATTATATGAGCAGTCATCGCAATGATAAAAATATTACTGAATTAAAAACCTATTTTAATAGTGTGATTGATTGGGTATCTAGTGTATTTACTGATATTGAGAGTGAAATGAAAGGCCTTGAGTGGGGTCGATTATATGAGCAGTATCACAAGAAAGTTTATGATCCTGCCAAAGTGTCGGCAGAAGTGAAAAAACTTTACGGTGATCCGTATATCAAAAATCGAAAAGGTATTTTTGAATATATTCTTGGTGGATCCATCAACACAAAATTACTTGAGGTTCGAATTTTCGATGATGCAACTAAAAAATCAGTTTACGCCGTGCAAACTGCCAAGGCCGAGAAAAAAGGCAAATCAAATTGTTCACATTGCGCTATTGGACACGATGCTAACAAAAGCAAAATTTGGAAGCTAGATGAAATGGACGCCGACCATGTAACTGCTTGGAGTAAAGGCGGTGCAACTTCAGTAAAAAATTGTGAAATGCTGTGTAAGACGCACAATAGAGCAAAGGGGAATCGATAAGAAAACAATTTTATTTTAGGCGTAAGTATCAATGTAAGTAGTATGTTACATAACAGCTTGTGTAATGTTTATTTTTGCCAGACTTATGTAAATTTTCCATTGACATCCAATTTCAAATAAGTTAGCATAAAAATATAAAATAATTCAAAGTTTATGTTGGATAAAAAACTCAAAGAAGCGCTTGATCTCTTGGGAGGAAAAGCGGTGATAAAAGACCAAGAACAGTATTATGTGATTCTAAGTCTGGCGGAATTCAAGAAAATAAAGAAAGAAGGCATAGAAGGCTTGACAAAACAAGAATTGGTTGATAAAATCAACAATGATATAGCAAGTTGGAAAGTGATGCAAGAAGAAGAGAAAATTGAAGATATGGATCTTTCCGAAATAAGCGAAACGAAAAGTGAGGAAATACGCTATGAAAAGACGCAGTAGGTCTTATCCACAACAATAATTATGCGGGGGACTTGCCAAAATAATAAAAGTGTATTAAACTAAATTTTGTTCATCCCCCACCACTTTTTTACTTAAGCTAGGTGGGCTAAAATAAAGTAAATTTATTTAGAAAAAAGCTAAAAAGTGGTGGGGGATAAATAATATAACTTAATAAAAAATCGCGACTAATTGCGAATCCGGAGTTTGAGCCGGAATTTTCCGCTCTAGCGGGGGGCGCAAAAGTCACGGCAAAATTAAAACTATGGCAGCAGAAAAATTTGAAAGAACTAAACCTCATGTTAACGTTGGAACTATTGGCCACGTTGACCATGGCAAAACCACTTTGACAGCGGCTATTCTTCATGTGCTGGCTTTCCTTGGAAAAGCTAAGGAAAAAGGAATTGACGAAATTGACAAAGCTCCGGAAGAAAAGGAACGTGGAATCACCATTGCTACTGCTCATTGTGAATATGAATCAGAAAAAAGACATTATGCTCATGTTGACTGCCCAGGACATGCTGACTATATCAAAAACATGATTACAGGTGCCGCTCAAATGGACGGTGCAATATTGGTGGTAGCTGCCACTGACGGCCCTATGCCACAAACTCGAGAACACATTCTTCTTGCAAAACAAGTGGGTGTTCCAGAAATTGTGGTATTTTTGAATAAAGTTGATATGGTGGACGACCCTGAATTGGTTGATTTAGTGGAGGCGGAAGTTCGTGAACTGCTTACAAAATATGAATTTGATGGAGACAATGCTAAGGTTATCCGTGGATCAGCCCTAAAAGCACTTGAAGCAAAATCAGCTGAAGAAGAAGCGGCTAAGCCAGTGATTGATCTTATGGCTGCTTTGGATGAAAAAATTCCACAACCTGTGCGAGAAACAGAAAAAGATTTTCTTATGCCGATTGAAGACATTTTCTCAATTGAAGGTCGTGGAACAGTGGTGACAGGAAGAATTGAAAGAGGCACAATCAATGTTAACACCGAAGTGGAAATTGTGGGAATCAGACCAACACAAAAAACTATTGTTACGGGAATTGAAATGTTTAACAAATCTCTTGATAGCGGACAAGCGGGAGACAACGCCGGAGTATTGCTTCGCGGAACTAAAAAAGAAGATGTGGAACGAGGTCAAGTTTTGGCTAAACCAGGATCAATTACTCCACACACTGAATTCGATGGTGAAGTGTATATCCTAAACAAGGAAGAAGGCGGAAGACACACTCCATTTTTCAAAGGCTACAAACCTCAATTCTATGTTCGAACAACTGATGTGACAGGAGAAGTGATTCTTCCAGAAGGAACTGAAATGGTTATGCCGGGAGATACAGTGAGTTTTGGAGTTAAATTAGGTGCTCCAGTAGCTATGGAAGAAGGAATGCGATTTGCTATTCGAGAAGGTGGAAAGACTGTTGGCGCCGGAGTGGTAACAAAAATTATAAAATAATCGTTTGCTTTCAGAGCTCGTCTCTAAAATTTATATGAGGCGAGCTTTATAAAGCATAATTAATAGATTATATTAAAAACTAAATGTTGAAGGTAGAAGGAGAAGTAAAACCAAGAATCAGGATTAAGATTAAAGCGTATGATCATAAAATTATTGATCAATCAGCTAAGCTTATTGTTGAAACAGCTCAGAGATCAGGCGCGAGTATTGCCGGACCAGTGCCTTTGCCGACTGAAATAAGAAGGTACACGGTTAATAAATCAACATTTGTTCACAAAGATTCTCGCGATCAGTATGAAATGAGAATCCACAAAAGATTGATTGATATAATCAGCCCAACTCCTAAAACGATTGATAGTCTCACAAATCTAGATTTGCCAGCGGGAGTGGATGTTGAGATAAAAATGTAACCCCTTACGAATTACGAATCAGTACGAATGTACGAATTACGAATAATTTAATAAAATACAAAAATTATTTTTAACTCACATTAGTACATTCGTAAGAATTCGTAATTCGTAAGGAATTCTAGTTAAAGTCTGTACCTGCCAAATTTTCTTACTTTGTTATATTTTTCCCCAACTAAGAATAATGATTATCTGACCCAAACAGTTGAGGATATATAATAAGATAGGAAAATTAGGCAGGCGAGATACTCAACTAGCCAAGAAAGAAATTTCTATAAACTCCCCGAGGAGTTTTGGCTGGTAATAAACCAGTTTTTATTTTTAAAAAAAGATGAATAAATTTATATTAGGAAAAAAATTAGGTATGACAACGCTTTACGGCGAAGAGGGTGCGCAAAATGTGACGCTGGTTGAATGTGCTTCAAAAGTTAGTTTGATTAGAAATAAAGAAAAAAATGGGTATCAAGCGGTTCAATTGGAAATAGATAAAACTAAGAACAAGAAATTCAAAAAAGAATTCCGAGTAGAGGAGATAAAACTAGAAGAAGGCGCTGTGCTGGATGTTTCGATTTTTGAAATTGGCGACAAAGTAAAGATAAGTGGATTAGGCAAGGCGAAAGGTTTTCAAGGCGTAGTAAAGAGACATGGTTTTGGTGGATCGCCTAAGACTCACGGACACAAGCATGATCTTCGAGCTCCTGGTGCGATTGGCTCTGGATTTCCTGAACATGTGGTTAAGGGCAAAAGAATGGCAGGAAGAATGGGAGGCAAAAGAGTCACAAGTAAGAATATTAAGATTGTTTTTATAGATAAAGAAAAAAATATTTTAGGACTTGAAGGCCCAGTTCCAGGAGTAATGGGACGAGTGGTGGAAATAGCCAGCGTTAAATAACAACAATTATGAAAATTTCTGTTTACAATATAGCCGGTCAGGAAGTGGAGAAAATGGATTTATCCGAAGCTGTTTTTGGAGTGAAGAAAAATGATGTTCTTATCCATCAGGCAATGGTGGCGATTCAATCAAATCAAAGACAAGTTTTGGCTCATACAAAAAATCGAGGAGACCGAGCTGGTTCGGGAATCAAACCATGGAAACAAAAAGGAACAGGCCGAGCACGAGTAGGATCAGTGCGAAATCCCGCTTGGAAAAAAGGTGGAGTGGCTTTCGGACCAAGAAGCGATCGAAATTTTACTAAAAAAATCAACAAGAAAATGAATGCCAAGGCAATCCTGATGGTGCTGAGTGGAAAACTTAAGGACAATGAAATTATGATTTTGGATAAATTTGATTTGAAAGATAAGAAAACTAAGGTAATGGCGCAGACGCTGAAAAACTTGAAAATAAGCGGAAAAACTTTGATGGCTTTTTCAACGGCTGAAAAAGATTTGAGAATTGCCAGTCGAAATATCAAAAAAGTAGAAAATATCCTGATTAGCCAATTGAATGTTTTAGAAATGCTTAAGAATAAATTTTTATTAATGTCAAAAGACAGCGTTAAATATTTAGAAGAAAAGTATAATAAGTAATAGAAAAAAATGACAATACTCATTGAACCATGGATAACTGAAGCGGCGACAACAGCGGGAGAGCAGAATAAATATATTTTCAAGGTGGCTAAAAAAGCAACTAAGATTCAAATTAAAAAATCAGTTGAAGAATTATATAAAGTAAAAGTGATAACTGTCAGAACAATTAATGTTCCTAGCAAAAAAAGACTTAGAGGCAGAGTGCTTGGAACTAAATCAGGCTACCGAAAAGCAATTGTAAAAGTAAAAAAAGGAGAAAGTATTGATGTTTTTGGAGGAAAATAATTTAGAGAGATAACTCGAACCAATATGGCGATTAAAATTTATAAACGAAATACAGCTGGTAGAAGAAACATGTCTATTGTGAAGTCTTCTATGATAACCGACCGAAAACCGGAGAAGTCTCTTTTGGCAAAAATGACCAAAAAAGCTGGAAGATCGGGAGGAAAAATTTCTGTGCGTCATCAAGGTGGCGGAGCGAAACAAAGATATCGCAAAGTTGATTTCATGCAAGACAAATTTGGCATTTGGGGGCGAGTGGCTTCAATTGAAAAAGATCCTGTCAGAAGTGCTTTTATCGCTCTTGTAATTTATGCCGATGGAGAGAAAAGATATGTGTTAGCACCGGAAGGTTTGGCTATTGATCAAAAAATAATTTCTCAGGAAGATGCCCCAATAAAAATTGGTAATCGTGCTAAGGTGAAAAATATTCCTATCGGAACAGTTGTTTCCAATTTGGAACTTTTTTCCGGTCGTGGTGGACAAATAGCCAGAAGTGCCGGAACAGGTGCAACTCTTACTGCCATAGATCAAAAAACTGCTCAAGTGAAAATGTCCTCTGGAGAAATTCGCTTGATAAGTAGTGAATGCTATGCTACTATCGGTCAAGTAAGTAATTTTGAACATAATTCTGTTAACATTGGAAAAGCTGGAAGAAAAAGACATATGGGAGTGAGACCAGGAGTGCGAGGTAGCGCTATGAATCCAGTTGATCATCCACATGGTGGAGGTGAAGGCCGACAAGGAATTGGGCTCAAACATCCAAAAACTCCATGGGGTAAGATAGCTCTTGGTAAAAAAACCAGAAAGAAGAAGAAATATAGCAATAAATTCATAATCAAAAGAAGATCTAAGAGAAAATAAATGACAAGAAGTTTAAAGAAAGGCCTTTATATTGACGAGAGGCTTATCAAGAAAATTAAAGATAAGAAACCGGGTGATCGAACAGCGATCAAGACTTGGTCTCGCGCCTGTGTAATTTCTCCGGAAATGATTGGTTTTACTTTTGGTGTGCATAATGGAAAAATTCATATTCCTGTTTTGGTTTCTGAAGAAATGGTAGGACACAAATTAGGAGAATTTTCTCCAACTAAGAAATTTGTAAGACACGGAGGAAAGATGCAAAAAGAATTGGAAACAGCTGCTAAACAAAAAGAATTAGATGCGGCTAAAGCGGCTAAGGCTTCAACTGATACCAAGAAATAATTTCAACAATTATGAAAGTTAATGCAAAATTAAACAATTTAAGAATCGCTCCAAGAAAGTCAAAATTAGTGGCTGATTTGATCAAAGGTTTGGATGTCTTGGAAGCGCTTGATCAGCTTGATGTGCATGTGAAAAGAACTAGTCCGCATATGAAAAAGTTGCTCTTAAGTGCAATCGCTAATTCAGAAAATAATTTTGGTTTGGATAAGAATAATCTGTATGTATATGATGCCAGAGTTGGAGCAGGACCGACAATGAAACGTTGGATGCCGAAAGCCTTCGGACGAGCTGGTGAAATTCTCAAAAGAACCTCCAAGATAGAAATTATTCTAGAAGAAAGAGTGGAAGGAAAGAATAGAAAAACTAAAGAAGAAATGGAAGCGGAAATGAAAAAAAGAGAAAAAGAAAGAAAGAAAGAGCAGAAAGAGGCAGAGGAGAAACAGAGCGACCCAGAAAAAAAGACCGAAGGAAATAATAAAATTGAAGAGCGTGCCAAAAAAGAAACCCCTAATAAGGGTTGGGCAAAAAAAATATTCCAAAGAAAGTCAATGTAAATAACTCTTACGAATTACGAATCGGTACGAATGTACGAATTACGAATAATTTAATAAAACAGCAAAAGATTATTCAATTCACATTAGTACATTCGTAAAAATTCGTAATTCGTAAGGAAATAGTTAACTAAAGCATATAAAATTAAATTAGCATGGGACATAAAGTAAATCCAATTGGATTCCGGATGGGGATAACTCAAGACTGGAAATCTAAATGGTTTAGTAAAAGAGAATATACAAAGAACCTCAAGCAAGATATTGAAATTAGAGGTGGAGTTTCCAAAAAATGGAAAGCGGCTTTTATATCTGAAGTAGAAATAGAAAGATCAGCCAAAATGATTCGAGTAATCATCAAAACTGCCAGACCGGGAGTGCTAATCGGACGCGGTGGTAGTGGCATCGAAGATATTAAGAGTTATATTCAAAAGAATTTTTTCAAAGGCAATAAGAATATGAATTTGAAAGTGGATATTGTCGAAGTTAAGAATATGGAAGAGAGCGCTGCAATTATGGCGCAAAACATTGCTGATCAATTAGAAAAAAGATTGCCTTTCCGAAAAGCTATGAAATCAGCTTTGGAACAAGTAATGAAAAATAAGAATATCAAAGGAGTGAAAATTGAAATGTCTGGAAGATTGGGCGGAGCGGAAATGAGTCGTAGAGAATGGTCAGCTAAGGGAACATTACCACTGCATACTATGCGATGCGATATCGATTTTTCCCGAGCGACGGCCTATACGACATATGGAACATTAGGAGTGAAAGTTTGGTTGTATAAAGGAGAAGTATTTGAGTAATCCTTACGAATTACGAATCAGTACGAATGTACGAATTACGAATAATTTAATAAAATACAAAAATTATTTTTAACTCACATTAGTACATTCGTAAGAATTCGTAATTCGTAAGATAAATTATTATGTTGATGCCAAAAAAAGTAAAACACAGAAAGATCCAACGCGGAGGGAAAATTCGCGGAACAGCTCATCGCGGTAACGAGATTAGTTTTGGCAGTTTTGGTTTGAAAGCTATGGGGGCAAGCTTAGTCACAGCGCGTCAAATAGAGGCTTCTAGACGAGCTATGACAAGATCTGTCCAGCGCGGAGGAAAAATTTGGATTAGAATTTTTCCTGATAAGCCAATGACAAAAAAAGGTGATGAAACCCCAATGGGTAAAGGTAAAGGCGCAGTGGATCATTTTGTGGCAGTGGTAAAACCAGGAACGATATTATTTGAAATGGATGGCGTAAAAAGAGAAATTGCTAAGGAAGCGATGCGACTCGCAGCTTATAAATTAAATGTAAAGACTAAATTTGTTGAAAAAGAATAATATGAAAATTAAAGAATTACGAGAAAAAAATATTGAAGAGTTGAAAAAAATGCTTTCAGAAAAACAAGAAAAAGTCAGAAAGCTTAGATTTGATATTGCAGTCAAGCAAGTGAAAAACACTCGCGAGCTGAGAGGTGAAAAAAAAGACATTGCTCGTATAAATACTTTAATTAGTGAAAAATAATAAAGAAAATGGAAAATAATTCAAATAACAATAAAATATTAGCCAAAAAGAAAGGTGTGGTAGTCAGCGATAAGGGTAATAAGACCGCTATTATTGCTGTGGATATATTCAAAACTCATAAAAAATATCAGAAAAAATATAAATCAACCAAGAGATATAAGGCTCATGATGAAGAAAATAAATGCAAAATTGGTGATACGGTGGAAATAATTGCTTGCCGACCAATAAGTAAGGATAAAAAATATAAAGTAGTTTAAGAATATGATACAAGCTCAAACAAAATTGAAAGTAGCTGATAATAGTGGAGCAAAAATGATTCAATGCTTTAAGGTTTTAGGCGGAACGAGAAGACGCTTTGCTAGCATTGGTGACATTATTGTAGCTTCAGTGAAAACTGCTGAGCCGAGAGGCATGGTAAAAAAAGGGGATAAGGTGCGAGCCGTGATTGTTAGACAAAGAAAAGAATTTAGAAGAAAAGATGGATCATACATCAGATTTGATGAAAATGCCGCAGTGATTTTGGAAAACAAAGAACCAAAAGGGACCAGAATTTTTGGACCGATTGCCAGAGAAATTAGAGACAAAGGATTTAGCAAGATAATTTCTCTCGCGCCAGAAGTATTATAAAACACAAAAAGATACAGAATAAGACAGAGCAACACAGAAAAAATTCAGTGTCGTTCCGTAAGGTTTCTGTGTAATTCTGTGATATTATTATGAAGATAAAGAAAAATGATTTAGTAAAAATGCTCGCAGGCAAGGACTCCGGAAAAACCGGGAAAGTTTTGCAGGCGGTTCCGCAAGATGGAAAAGTTGTGGTGGAAGGTTTGAATATCGTAAAAAAACATTCTAAACCAAGAAAACAAGGAGAGAAAGGACAAAGAATCGAAGTGCCAAGAAGAGTTCAAATTTCTAATGTTATGCTGATTTGCCCAAAATGTGCTAAACCTACCAGAATAGGATATAAGATAGTAGCTGGAAAAAAGCAAAGAGTTTGTAAAAAATGCCAAGGAGAAATATAATAAATATTTAGAGAAATACCATGACTAGTATTCGCGAAAAGTACAAAAAAGAAATAGTGGAAAAAATGAAAAAAGAGCTTAATCTTTCCAATGATTTCGAAGTGCCAAAGATAAAGAAAGTCGTGGTTAATGTTGGAATAGGAAAATTTTTGAAAGATTCTGCTCAAGTTGAAGATATTGCGAAAACTCTCACTGTCATTACTGGGCAAAAACCATTACCGACTAAAGCAAAAAAATCAATTGCTGGATTCAAAACAAGAGAAGGATTAGAAATCGGAATGAAAGTGACTTTGCGAGGGAAAAGAATGTGGAGTTTTATCGAAAGATTAGTCAAAGCTGCCCTTCCTCGCGTGAAAGATTTTCATGGTTTGAAAACTTCAGCTGTTGATGCAAGTGGTAATTTGAATATCGGGATAAAAGAACAATTGATTTTTCCAGAAATTTTGCCGGAACAAGTAAAGAATACTTTCAGCCTAGAAGTGACAGTAGTCACAGATGCACAGGATAGAGCGAAAGGATTGGCACTGGTTAAATTATTGGGATTTCCAATGGAGATAAAAAGTTAATTTATTTAAAGTTTATTAATTGTAGATAAAGAATATGGCGAAGAAATCAACAGAAGCAAGAGCCCGAAAAAAACCTAAATTTTCGACGAGAATCGTGAGACGTTGTTGGAAGTGCGGAAGAAAACATGGATATATGAGACAATTTGATATCTGCCGAATATGTTTTAGAGAGTTGGCTATTACCGGACAAATACCTGGAGTTAAAAAAGCAAGTTGGTAGTCCTTACGAATTACGAATATTTACGAATGTACGAATTACGAATAATTTAATAAAGCAGTAAAAATTATTCAGTTCACATTAGTACATTTGTACAGATTCGTAATTCGTAGGAAAAGAGATAAATTTAAAATCATCAAACTATAAACTATGGACAAAATTTCTGAAATGTTAACTAAAATAAGAAATGCTCAGATGGCTGGGCACAAAGAAGTGGCTATAAAACCATCTAAACTTAGAATTGCCTTAGCTGGAATCTTAGAAAAAGAAGGTTTTGTAGAAAAAACTTCTATGGATGCGCAAGGTTTGATAAAGATAATTTTGAAATATTATCAAATTACTCCAACCAGAAAAATTCCTGCAATCAAGGGGATCAAGAAAATTTCTAAGTCAGGACAAAGAATCTATATTAAAAATAAAGATATTAAGAATGTTAAGAATAATTACGGTACAGCTATCATTTCTACTTCCAAGGGCGTGATGACGGGAGCTCAGTCAAGAAAGCTTGGATTAGGAGGAGAATATATTTGTGAAGTTTGGTAAATTACGAAATACGAAAATAATACGAAATACGAAAGTACGAAAATTAAAATTAAATACGAAAATATATTAAAAAATATTTCGTATTTCGCTAATTTCGTAGTTCGTAAATGAAAATTTATGTCAAAGATCGGAAAAAAAATAATAGCTATACCACAAGGAATCGAGATCAAGCTCGACGGTGAAAAATTGGAAGTCAAGGGTCCAAAAGGCACTTTGAATTTGGAAATTAGTCGACAAATCAAAGTAGAGGTCACTGACGGAGAAATGAAATTTTCTCGCACAAGAAATACCAAGGAAGCTAATGCTATTTGGGGTCTCACTCGAGCACTAGTGAACAATATGATTGTCGGTGCCAAAGATGGTTTCGAAAAGAAATTAGAACTACAGGGAGTGGGATTTCGAATGTCCTTGCAAGGCAAAAAACTAGTTATGGCTCTTGGTTTTTCTCATCCAGTGGAGGAGGAAATTCCGGAAGGACTAACGGTTAAAATTGAAGATAATAATGTCCTTTCAATCTCTGGAATAGATAAGCAACAAGTAGGACAATTCGCGGCTAATATCAGAGCATTAAAAAAAGTTGAACCATATAAAGGAAAAGGTTTTAGATATCAAGGAGAGAAAGTTAGAAGAAAAGTCGGTAAGAAAGCCGGCGCCGTAAAGTAAAATTTACGAAAGTACGAATTAAACTAAATTACGAATTCGTATTTTCGCTCGATTAGTAATTTCGTAAATGAAAAACAATGAAAAATAGTAGAAACAATTTAAGATTATATCGAAAAAAGCGAATAAAAGCTAAGATTAAGGGTGACGCAAAAAGACCGCGACTCGCTGTTTTCAAAAGTCTCATGGGCATATCTGCTCAGGTTATTGATGATGAAAAATCAACTACCATAGTTTCGGCGTATCTCAAAGAAATAAAGCAAGCTAAAAATGATATTGAAGGCGCAAAGAATGTTGGAATCTTGATAGCAAAAAAATGTCTGGAGAAAAAGATTGGTGAAATTGTATATGATAGAAGTGGTTATAAATATCATGGAAAAATAAAGGCGCTAGCCGAGGGAGCTAGAGAAGGTGGATTAAAATTCTAGTTTTACGAAATACGAAATAAGCGAAATACGAAATAAATAAGTTGTTATAAATTTGAAAATTTTATGGGAAGAGACAAACGAACAAGAACTAAAAAAGAAAAACCTGAATACGATCAGAAGCTTTTGGATTTAGCTAGAGTGACGCGCGTGGTTAAGGGCGGAAGAAGATTTCGTTTTCGTGCTACCTTGGTTATCGGTAATCGAAAAGGAAAAGTAGGTGTGGGCGTTGGAAAGGGAGCGGATGTGACGGATGCAATCAAGAAAGCTTTTGATGACGGCAAGAAAAATATGATCAATGTTGATGTGAACAAAAACACAATTGCGCATGATATGTTTATAAAATCAGGCAGTGCTAAAATTATGCTCAAACCTGCTCCAGAAGGAAGGGGAATTGTGGCTGGTGGAGCGGTGCGCGCCGTGGTTGATTTGGCTGGAATCAAAGATATTATTTCGAAATCATTGGGAACTGCCAATAAATTGAATGTAGCTAGAGCCACTATCGAAGCTCTGAGAACATTTCAAGATTCGAAAAAAAGAGGTGAGAGAGTCAAATAATTTTTACTTAAATTAAAAAAATGCAAGTTAATACTCTAAAACTTAATAGCAAAAAGAAGAAAAGAAAGACTATTGGACGAGGTGGAAAAAAAGGCACCTATTGTGGTAAGGGTAATAAGGGGCAAAAAGCGCGAAGCGGAGCGCATGTTGATCCTTTGTTTGAAGGTGGCCGTTCAACGCTTATTGATCACATGAAAAAGAAAAAAGGATTTAAATCAAGAGAGGCTAAAAAAACCGTGTTGTCCTTGGAGCAAATTGAAAAAGTGTTTAAGGATGGTGAAACCGTGAATATTGAATCTTTAGTCAAGGTAAAATTGCTTGGCAAGGTTGTGAAAAATGAAAAGATCAAAATTCTTGGCGCAGGTGCTTTTTCCAAAAAACTTTCTTTCAGCCAGGATATTCTTCTCTCAAAATCGGCCAAAGAAATGATCGAAAAAGCCGGCGGGAAAATTGGTTTGTAGGAAGGGGCTATCCCGCACCAATTCCGAATTAGATTTACTGTAAAATAATGATTATTTCACGGAATCGCCTACGGCTTAGTTTTTAGATAATATAAAATTAGTTTGTGAATTGGTGCGGGATGCTCAATTTTGTTCCTGCTCACTATGTTCGCAGACAAAATTGGCATGTTTCAAAAAATAATTCAAATCTTCAAAGTCAAAGAGCTCAGAAACAAGATATTTTTTATCTTGGCGCTTTTGGTGATTTTTCGTCTAGCGGCCAACATTCCTATTCCCGGAATTGATCAAGAACGACTCAAAATGTTTTTTGAAGGCAATCAATTTTTCGGACTACTTAACCTTTTTTCCGGTGGAGGACTATCGAGCATTTCTATTGTGATGCTTGGCGTCGGACCATATATTACTTCTTCGATTATCATGCAACTTATGACTATGATTATCCCGCGCTTGGAACAAATCTATAAGGAAGAGGGAGAGGCTGGGAGGGAAAAATTCAATCAGTGGACCAGATGGATTGCGGTTCCACTGGCAGCTTTGCAAACAATCGGTATGATTTCTCTTTTTCGTTCTCAACAAATTATGGCGCCAAGCGGAGCGTATGGATTGTTTTCTATTGTGATTGTGGCTACGGCCGGAACAATTTTTTTGATGTGGCTAGGGGAACTGATCACTGAAAAAAAGATTGGCAACGGAGTATCACTTTTGATTTTTGCTGGAATAGTTTCTAGTTTGCCTTCAGCCATTTCGCGCATCGTATCTACTTGGGATCCAACACAATTTTTCGCCTACGTTTTTCTACTAGTTGTTGTGGTTGGTGCAGTTGGTGCGGTGGTTTTTATGACAGAAGGACAAAGGAACATTCCAATTGCTTATGCTAAGAGGATTAGGGGAAACAAAATGTTTGGCGGAACCAATACCCATCTGCCACTGCGCATCAATCAAGCAGGTGTGATTCCAATTATCTTTGCGATGTCAATTATGCTTTTCCCAGGAATGATTGCTAATTTTTTGGCTAGTTCATCTAATGGCACTGTCGCTAGCGTAGCGCGAGCAGTCGGGAATTTTTTTCAAAATCAATTTTTCTATGGTTCGCTATATTTTCTTCTAGTAGTGGCCTTTACCTATTTTTATACTGCTGTAGTTTTTGATCCAAACAAAATTGCGGAAAATTTGCAAAAACAAGGTGGGTACATCCCCGGAATTCGCCCAGGCAAAAACACTTCTGAATATCTTTTTAGAATTATGAATCGCGTGACGCTCACAGGCGCAACATTCCTTGGCCTTATCGCAGTTCTTCCTTTCATCGTTCAGGGTTTTACTAAAATCGGTTCTATCTCAATCGGTGGTACCGGACTTTTGATTGTGGTTTCCGTGGTTATTGAACTTATCCAACAAATTGAAGGGCAATTAGTGATGAGGGATTATGAAGGCTTTTAGAAAACTCGCTTTGCTCGAATTTTTAATTTTCAATTCACAATTTTCAATCAATTTATAAATTTTTAATTTTAAAATTTAGTAATTGAAAATTTTTTGAAAATTGAAAATTAGAAATTGAAAATTATGAATATCATTATTCTTGGTCCACAAGGTTCCGGCAAGGGAACGCAGGCAGAAAAATTAGCGCAGAAATTTGATCTGGAACATATTGATATGGGAAAGTTTTTGCGTGAGGTGGCACTTCTAGATACTCAATTAGGAAAAGAAATTCATGAAATTATAAATATCAAAAAAGAATTAGTGAGCGACAAAATTCTGCGAGAAGTGATTCATTTGAAAATTATGGGATTAGGAAGAGAGCAAGGAGTTGTTTTTGACGGGGTACCGAGAAATATCGAACAGCTTGAATATTTTGAAAAAGTGGTCAAGGAGTCTGGCAGGAAAATTGATAAAGTAATTCTAATTAAGCTTTCGCAAGAAGAATCGCTAAAAAGAATTTCTAAAAGAAGAATTTGTGAAAAATGCAAAAAAGTTTTTATTTTTGGAAAAGATATTCAAAGTGAAGACGAAAAATGTGATATATGTGGAGGTCGGATAATTCAGCGTGTTGATGATACGGAGGAAGGTGTGAAAAAAAGATTGGCAATATTCAACGAAGAAACAATGCCAATTGTTGAGTATTATAATAAGCAAGGTAAAGTTATTGAAATTGATGGCGATAAAGAAATTGACGAGGTGTTTAAAAATATTTTAGATAACATGTAAATATGATAATAATCAAAACTCAAAATGAAATAGCGTCGATGCGTCGGGGTGGAAAAATACTCTCGATGATTATGAGTGAAATTGGAAAAATGATTGCTTCGGGCGTAAATACACAGGAGTTAGACAAGCTGGCCGAAAGGCTTGTTTTTGATAATGGAGGGACACCAGCCTTCAAAGGTTATGGTGACAAAAGCAATCCCTATCCCGCTACAATCTGCGCTTCAATTAACAATGAAATTGTGCATGCTATTCCAAGTGTAGAAAAAATAATAAAAGAGGGGGATTTGGTGAAAATTGACATCGGAATGGAATTTGAAGGGATGATCACTGATATGGCGCGGACTTTTTCAGTTGGTGCGATGAGTCCCGAGGCGCATAAAATTATGAATGTGACCAGAGAGGCTTTGAATCAGGGAATTGCCAAAATTAAGACGGGAGCAAAACTCAGTGAATATTCAATTGCAGTGGAAAGCTATGCGCGCTCAAATGGCTTTTCAGTTATTCGTGATCTTGTCGGACACGGCGTGGGAAAAATTTTGCACGAAGATCCGGTTGTACCAAATTATCATTGGAGTGCTAAGGATATAATTTTGAAAGAGGGGATGACGCTGGCACTTGAGCCAATGATAAATGTCGGAACATATAAAATAAAACTAGGGGCGGATGGTTGGACATACTTAACGCAAGACGACAAACTCAGCGCTCATTTTGAAGATACAATCGTGGTGAAAAAAGGAGGGTGTGAGATTTTGACGAGATGATTGTTTTACGAATTACCTGCCTGCCGGCAGGCAGGCGAATTGGTACGAATGTACGAATATACAAAAAAGCTTGTCATTCCCGCGAACGCGGGAATCTAGTGAAGAAGTTTTGTGAAATGGGTTAATCATTAGAAGCAAATAAGTTAAGAGACTAGATCCCCGCATTCGCGAGGATGACAGAAAAAGAAGTTTTTTGAAATAAAAAAAACCGGAGGGCGTCTAAGATGCTAGACGCACTCCGGGTTTCCGTTTAGGTTGGGTTGTATGGGTATACTACCCGAGCCATAACGATTGGCTTCCCCTCATCATTGCGAGGGAAAAGCCGGTTATAATTCCCGGCCAAAAGATGCTCCTTTATCTTTCGGCAGGAAACTGAAGTTAATTTCAAACTGGTGGCAATAGTAATGCTCGCCACCAACAAAAAAACAAACAACATTTGGAAGTTATTGAAATCCTGCAGGGACAAAACGAGCCCTGCGAAGATAACAATAACAAACTTACTCATCCAATTTACTAATTTCCAAAAAAATATTGCTTTCATTTTTTTCTCCTAATTTAGGGTTTAAATGAATTTATATTGATGGTCGTTAGAATCAGCGACCGCTATTAAGAACTAACTTTTCACTAACTTTTAATTATACTACTAAAACAATGAATTGTCAAGCGCAAAAACCGAATATCCCTCAAACAAGCCATATTTTGGGCATCGACTATGGTAAAGCCAAGGTCGGATTGGCGTTGGCAGACGAAGAGACTAAAATTGCTTTTGTTTATACTACACTCTCTAATGACAAAAATTTTCTGGATAATCTAGTCAAAATTGTCAAAAAAGAAAGCGTCGGAAAAATTATAATGGGAATTCCCACTTATGTCAATTCAGAAAATAGCGAGATAGAAAAACTAAAGACAGATATTTTGAGAGTTTTGCCGGAGATTTCAATTGAATTCCAAAGCGAAATGTTTTCTACCAAAATGGCGCAGGCGAATTTGGTGGAAAAGGGAATGAAAAATGTGGGCAAATTTGATGACGGCGAATCGGCCAAGATAATTTTGCAAAGCTGGTTGGACAAGTGATGTAGCATGAAACAAGGAGTGTTTTTTTTGTGTTTTATGCTACATGTTTCATGTTTCATGAATTTATGATATAATTTGAGTGTAAAATAATTATTAAACTATAAGAGCAATGGAACAAAAACCTTTCATATCAGTGATCATCCCAACTTATAACGAAGCGCCAAAAGAAAAAGAAATGGGAGTGCATTTGAAATCCATCAGGGACTATTTTGAAAGAATAGACGAAACTTATGAAGTGGTGATTGTGCTTGATGGTCCAACGGATAACACTCCGGAAATTGTCAAAGAAAAAATAAAAGACAAACCGACTTTTTGGGTAATAGATCGAAAAGAAAACAAAGGTAAGGGATATAGCATTCGCGAAGGATTTGCTGCGGCGCATGGTGAGTGGCGACTTTGGACTGATATGGATGGTGCCACACCGATTGATAATTTAGACAAGTTTATTCCAGAATTCAAAAAAGCCGATGTAGTGATTGGATCTCGCGATCTCAAAACTTCTAACATTGAAAAGCATCAGCCGAAATGGAAAGAGTGGCTGGGAAATGCGGGGAATATTTTGATTCAAGTTATGCTGGGTCTTCGGGGAATTTATGATACGCAATGTGGGTTCAAGGCTTTTAGTGAAGAGGTGGTGAAAGAAGTTTTTCCTCGCACGAAAGTGGATCGCTGGGGAATCGATTTTGAAATTTTGATGATAGCGAAAAAGCTGGGTTATCGGATTTCTGAAGTGCCAGTAGTTTGGTTGGATATGGGATACAGCTTAGTTGGAATGAAAGGATATTTCATCACGCTTCGTGAATTGTTCAAAGTTTGGTGGAATAATATGCGAGGGGTATATCAACTCAAAAAGAAAATGAGTGAAATTCACCCTGTTAAATAAATTTTAAATTTTTATAAAAATTTAAAATTAAGATTTGAATTGACTTGGATGGAAATTATTTTAATATAGACATTTTATTTTTAAAGAAGCTATTTTTCAAAAAGAGAATCAAATCTTATTTAACAGGGTAAAAAATAAAAAATAGATTTAAAATAAAAAAATAAATAAAGTGAACAAGGAGGACAAAAACAAAACCAGTGAACTTAGGCAGGATTTGGTGACGGGGGATTGGGTGGTAGTTTCCAAGATTCGCGCCCGTCGGCCAGATGAGTTTGCTAAAAAAGAACAAGATGCGACGCAGGATAATCCAAGCGAATGTTTGTTTTGCGATCCGGAAAAATCTGAGCAAGAAAAAGATGTTTTGATTTATAACACATCGGATGGCGATTGGAGTCTGCGAGTTTTTCCCAATAAATTCCCAGCTTTTTCTCGGCCTTCTGGCGGACAAATCAAACATAAAGAAGACGGGCCGTATTTTTGGATGGATAGCGTCGGATATCATGAAGTGATTGTGACCAAAGATCACTGGAATCATATTGGCAAAATGGAACCGCTTCAAGTCGCTGAAATTCTGGATGCCTATCAATCGAGATATATTGATTTGATGAACAAAAAGTCTGTGAGTTACATCGACATTTTTCATAATCACGGCGCCTCGGCCGGCGCATCAATTCCTCATCCGCATTCACAACTCATGGCTATCCCTGTGATCTCACCGTATGTAAAAAGTGAATTGGATGGTGCGGAAGAATACCATAAACAAAACAAGCATTGTGTCTATTGCGCAATGGTCGAATGGGAAATGGAACAGAAAAAAAGAATAGTTTTCGAAGATGATAATTTTTTGCTGTTTTGTCCGTTTGCTTCGCGAGCTAATTTTGAAATGTGGCTCATCCCCAAAAAACATAAACCATATTTTGAAAGAATAACCCAAGATGAAAAAATTTCAGCCGGAGTTGCCCTTCATGAGGCAATCAAGAGACTGAGTGAAAAACTCAACAACCCTGATTTCAATTTCTATATCCACACCTCTCCTTGTGACGGAAAGGATTATCCTCATTTTCACTGGCACATCGAGATTTTGCCAAAAACAAATATTTGGGCGGGATTTGAAATTTCAACGGGAGTAGAAATAATCACAATCAGTCCGGAAGACGCAGCGCAGTATTTAAAAAACTAATAAATCAGAATTACTTTTATGCTAATTATAGATTTCATACTCAATATCGATGTTCATTTAGGGGAAATTATTGCCAATTATGGCAGAATGACTTATGCCATTTTATTTCTAATCATTTTTGCAGAGACCGGATTTGTTTTTACGCCGTTTCTTCCCGGAGATTCATTGCTTTTTGCCGCTGGAATGTTTTCTGCGACCGGTTCGTTTAATGTGATTTTTTTGGCTCTCCTTCTTTGGACAGCTGCTTTTTTGGGAGATAATATAAATTATTGGGTGGGTTACTATTTTGGACAAAAAATAGTGAATAATAAATATGTACCAGTCAATCAAAAGCACATAGATAGTACTCAAGAATTTTATCATAAGCATGGCGGAAAAACTATTTTTCTAGCTCGTTTTATGCCAATTATAAGAACTTTTGCACCATTTGTAGCTGGAATTGGAAAAATGCATTATCGCAAATTTATTTCCTATAGCATTCTTGGTGGTTTTACTTGGGTGGGACTTTTTGTTTTTGCAGGATATTTTTTCGGGAATATTCCAATAATAAGAGATAATTTTTCCATAGTCATTATGGGAATAATCGCGATATCAGTTTTTCCAGGAATATTCAAACTAATCAAAAGTAAACTAAAAAAGAAACAATTATAAAATATGAGCAAGCTAATTATAGGAAATTTAAAGATGAATATTTTGTCTCCTGCCCAGCAAGAACAATATTTGAATTTATTCAAAAAAGAATTGACTGGCAAAAAGATAAATAATTGTGAGCTCATTCTTTGTCCGCCAGCTATTCATTTACCGGGATTCCAAAAAGCTAAGATAAAAAAAATAATTCTTGGGGCGCAAAATATGTTTTGGGAAGAAAAAGGTTCTTATACCGGAGAAATTTCTCCATCAATGCTCAAGAATTTTGGCTGTGCTTATGCGATTTTGGGACACAGTGAAAGAAGGCGATATTTTTGTGAGCGAGATGAAGAAGTGAATTTGAAAGTTATTTCAGCGCTCAAGAATGGTTTGAAACCAATCCTTTGCGTGGGGGAGTCTAAGTCAGAAAAAGAAAATAATCAAACACTAAGCGTTATTACACGGCAAGTAAAATCAGCTTTGGAAAAAGTCAGTCGAGCAAAAGCAGAAAATTTAGTTGTTGCTTATGAGCCGATTTGGTCAGTGGGGACGGATGAAATTCCTAAATCAAATGAAGTGATGGAGGCTAGGGTTTTGATTTTTAAAATTCTAACTGGGCTTTTTGGTACTAAATATGCTGAAAAAGTAAAAATAATTTATGGTGGATCAGTTTCAGCTTCGACAGCTAAACAAACTTGTTTGGATCCGGGAATGGATGGTGTGTTGATTGGTAGAGAAAGTTTGGTGCCGTATGAATTCATAAAGATATCAGGAATAATAAACGATAAATAAATTTTCAATTTTCAATTTACAATTTTCAATCAATTTTCAATGACTAAATTTACAATGAAAATTGACAAATGAAAATTCAATGTAAATTGAGAATTGGTTATTGAAAATTATTATGATAGTAAGCGTTAAAGAAATTCTAACTAAAGCTAGGGAAGGGGGATATGCGGTTGGAGCATTTAACACAGTTAATTTGGAAACTACGCGGGCAATTGTGGATGCCGCCAAGGAAATGCGTTCACCAGTGATTATCCAAATTACAGAGAGGACGATGGAATATGCCGGAGGTCGAATGATTTTTAATATTGTGAAAAATGATGTGGAGTTTTATGCCCCGGAAATTCCCGTGGGCATTCATTTAGATCATGGCAAGAGCTTTGAAGCTACTCAGCGTTGTGCGGAAATTGGTTTTGGTTCGGTGATGTATGATGGATCAAGAGCAAAATTTGAAGATAATATAAGAAATACTAAGAAAGTAGTGGAATATTGTCATGAAAAAGGAGTGGATGTGCAAGGAGAATTGGGCAGTGTTCTCTATATTGGTGAAACAGAAGGCGGAGAAATTAATTGGGATGATTTTATGACTGATCCGCAAAAAGCGGCTGAATTTATTGAAAAGACTGGAGTGGATGCATTAGCAGTAGCGATTGGCAATTCACATGGCTTTCTCAAAGAAAGGTCGGAACCGGATTTTGAAAGATTGAAAAAAATAAATGAGCTTTGCAATATCCCACTCATTCTTCATGGCGCGTCAGATTGGGAAAATGGGAAAGTTGTTGAAGCTATTAAAAACGGCATATCTTGTTTTAATGTTGATACTGCTATTCGAGTGGCGTTTGTTAGTAGTCTGATTAATTCCCTAAAAGGAGGAAGCACTAATTTTGATGTCAGAAAGATTCTGGAAGCAGCTAGGGAATCCGCCAAGGAAATAGTTAAGCAAAAAATAAAATATTTTGGAAGTGAGGGGAAAGCATAAAGCATGAAACATGAAACATGAAACATGAAACAAAAAACAATACAAAGTATAATCTTGGAGTTCGAGCCTAAGAGCGAGAATATTTTACCGGCGTTAAAAAAAACTAACGCCATTTTTGGTTTTGTGGGCGAAAAAGAGGCTAAAATAATAGCCGAATATTTTGATGTTTCAGAAAGCAAGATTTTTGAAACCACTAGTTTTTATGATGAAATTAAAACTGAAAAACAGCCGGAGATTCTAATTCAAATCTGTAATTCAGCTAACTGCACCGTGAATAATTCTTTTTCAATAATTTCTGAGGTTGAAAATTTATTAAAAATAAAAGCAGGTAGCTCGGCCAGTTCGAAATTTAAATTGGAAGAAATTAGTTGTCTTGGTCGTTGTGCTGATGGCCCAGTGATGGTGGTAAACGGAAAGATTTACGAGCGAGTAACAAAAAGTTCAGTGCATGGGATATTGGGAGAATATATCTAATAAATTTCTAATTTTCAATTTCTAATTTTCAATCAATTTTCAATGACTAAATTTCCAATGAAAATTGATAATTGAAAATTCAATGTAAATTGAGAATTGGTAATTGAAAATTAGTGACTGATAATTTAAAAGTGTTAACAAAGTACTGGGGCAAGATTAATCCACTAAGAATAGAGGATTATATTTGTGTTGGCGGATACATGGCTTTGGAAAAATTTATTTTTAAAATGAATCCGGAGGAGGCTATTTTGGAGATTAAAAAATCTGGACTTCGCGGGCGGGGAGGCGCGGGATTTCCAACTGGGGATAAATTGGAGATGGTGGCAAGGAATTCACCCTGTGGAGTAAATTTTGATTACAAAATTATCCCGACAAGTCGGGATACTCCACAGGGTAAAAAATATTTTATCTGTAACTTAGAAGAATCAGAACCAGGGACATATAAGGATAGATTGATAGTGGATAATAATCCGCATCTTCTCTTGGAGGGAATAATAATTTCTGCACTTTCTATCGAAGCAAAAAAAGCCTACATTTATATTAATGGTAATTATGAAAAACAAAAAGAAATTTTGGAAATTGCAATTTCGCAAGCGAAAGAAAAAAAATATTGGGGAGAAAATATCCTTGGTTCAAATTATAATCTGGAAATTGAAATATATTCTGGTGCTGGCGCATATATTTGCGGAGAGGAAACGGCGCTGATAAATTCCATTGAAAGTAATCGCGGAGAGCCAAAAATTCGTCCGCCATTTCCAACTGAGGCTGGACTTTTTGGTTGTCCAACTGCCGTGAGTAATACAGAAACAATTTCTAATATTCCCTGGATAATTTCTAATGGTGGAGAAAGATTTGCGCGCATTGGTTCAAAAAATTCCCCTGGAACAAAGCTTTTCATTTTGAGTGGCGCTGTGGCAAAACCAGGAATATATGAAGCACCAACAGGAATTAATGTGAGAAAATTAATTGACCAATATGCTGGCGGGATAAAAAAAGGCAAAGAGTTTTGGTTTGCGCAAATTGGTGGCGCTTGTGGAAAACTCCTCTTAGAAAAAGAGCTAAAAGCAAAAATGGAATTTTGTGTAGGGACAGGTCGCGACCTGTCCGTACAAATGGGTTCAGGCTCAATTTTAGTGGTGGACAAAAGTGTCAACATTCATGACTTGTTAATTTCTTGGACAGATTTTTTTCGGCGAGAATCTTGCGGAAAATGCGTGCCGTGCCGAGAAGGAACTTTCAGGCTTTGGGAAATCGCAAAAAGATTTCGTGATGGAAAAATTTCCGATCGAGATAAAACAGCGGTCGAAGATATTTTATGGACGCTCGACAACACGACTTTTTGCCCCTTGGGAAAATTTGCGGGGACGGCGTTTCGAGATGCAATAACAAAAAACATCTTAACATTTTAACATATTAACAAAAAAGCAATATTTTCTAGTGTTAAATTTGTTAAAATGTTAGTATGCTAATATACTAGTATGATTTATGGATATTAAAATAAACAATAAAATTTACGAAGCCAAAGAAAACGAAACTGTTTTGGATGTGTGTCGACGAGAAGGAATTAGAATTCCCACGCTTTGTGCTTTTGAAGATCTTTTGCGAGGCGCGGTTTGTCGGTTATGTTTGGTGGAAATTGGTGGAAGATTAACTACTTCTTGCACGGCAAAGGTTTGCGAAGGTTTAGAAGTGATTACTGAAAGTGAAGATATAAATAAAGCAAGAAGAATAAATCTGGAACTACTTTGGGCGGATCACGCGGGAAAATGCGCCACTTGCAAAAAAAATCTAATGTGCGAACTGCAGAAATTGGCGTTGGAATATAAAATTGAAAACTTTCATTTCATTCCAAGGAAAGGAGAAATAACTGGACAAGAAGAGTTGGATTTAATTCGCGATAATTGGTCACGAGTGGTGGTGGAAAATGAGAATCCTTGTATATCAAGAAACTCTGAACTTTGTATTGAATGTCGAAGATGTATTAATATTTGCCCAGAAAAAAAGTTTGGTTTTAATCATCGTGGAAGCGCAGTGGTGGTTGGGACGCCTTATGAAAAAGTTCTGGACTGTAGTTTTTGCGGAAAATGTATTGAAGTTTGTCCGACAGGAGCACTCACAGACAAAAATGATTATGTGAAAATAATTGATGATTTGGATAATCTTGAAAAATTTTCGGTGGCTGTTTTGGATATTGACATAAAAGAAAAAATAAAAAAACAATTGACCGATATTACGCCCGAAAAAAATTTGAAAAAGTTATTGACTGAATTGGGTTTTGAAAAAATTGTTGAAGTTGAAAAAGAAAATTTAGAAGATGAAATAATAAGAAAGATTAAAATAGAATATGCTAAACATGAAAAAATAAATCCAGATAATATTGTGATATTTTTTATTTCCTCTAAAATTTATAAAAAGAAAAATTTAGGAAAATATTTGGATTATGTGCTTAGCGAAAGAGAAGTGGCGAGATTGGTGAGGAATAAGGAGAAGATAGGGAAGGGAAAAATTCACCCTATTAAGTAAATTTTAAATTTTTAGCCAAATTTGCATGCAGTATGTCTATGTTTTGAAAAGTAAAAAAGATGACAAAAATTATGTAGGTTATACTAAAAATTTAAAATTAAGATTTGAGCAACATAACAAGGGGCTAGTGCTTTCTACGAAAAATAGAACACCACTAAGCCTTATATATTATGAAGCTTGCCTAAATCAACAAGATGCTACTAAAAGAGAAAAGTATCTAAAAACTATTTACGGCAAGCGATATATAAAAAGTAGGCTCAAATCTTACTTAATAGGGTAAATGTGTTTAGCAATCCCAGGAAAAATTATAAAAATAAAAAATCAACTAGCCGAAGTTGATTTTCAAGGCGTCAAAAAAGAAATAAATATTAGTATTGTGGATGTTAAGGTTGGAGATTATGTGATGGTGCACGCTGGTTTTGCGATTGAAAAAATGGGGAAAGATAATGTGAGAGAAATTGAAACTTATCTTTTGTCATCCTGAACTCGTTTCAGGATCTTATGTGTAAAAAACCAGATGCTGAAATAAATTCAGCATGACACCAATTTATTGTAACTATGGAATATAAAAAGATTTTGAAAAACATTCAAGAAAAGGTACGAATAATAAATCGGCCACTTCGATTTATGGAACTTTGCGGGACGCATAGTGAAGCGATTGCCAAACACGGAATAAAAAATATTTTACCAGAAAATATCAAACTCATCACTGGTCCTGGTTGTCCAGTTTGCGTGACGGATCAAGGTGAAATTGATGTGGTAGCGGGATTGGCGCTTTCAGGAATTCCGATTGCTTGTTATGGCGACGCCACTAATATCCCAGGAAGTTTAGGGAGCTTGGAAAATGCTCGGCAAAAGGGCGCACAAATTTTCATTGTTTATGATGTGGCTGAAGCGCTGGAACTTTCCAGAAAAATTCCTAATTTGGTTTTTTGGGGAATTGGTTTTGAAACAACAACTGTAATGACGGCTTGGGGGATTCAACAGGGTCTTACAGTTTTCTCTTCACACAAACTTTTTCCGCCGGCGATGGAGGCACTACTAGAAAATAATAAAATTAGAATTAATGGTTTTATCAATCCTGGGCATGTGAGCGCCATTATCGGAATGAAAGCTTATGAAAAATTCAAAATCCCGCAAGTAGTGGCTGGATTTAGCGCGGAGGATGTTCTCTTGGCGATTGAAATGCTCCTAGAACAAATAATTACCGGAGAAAAAAAGGTAGAAAATGAATATATAAGTCTGGTGAAAAAGACAGGTAATAAAAAAGCGCAAAAAATAATCTCGGAAGTTTTTGAAATAAGAAACGCTTCCTGGAGAGGATTGGGAGAGATTAAAAATTCCGGATTGAAAATTCGAAAAAAATATCAAAATATCGATGCTGAATTTATTCATAAAGAATTAATTGCAAAAATAAAAAAAGAGATTAAACCCAGGAAAAGCGCCTGTCGTTGCGGAGAAGTTTTGCAAGGGCTAATTGAATCAAAGCAGTGTCCATTGTTTGGAAAAGTTTGCACACCGGATAATCCACAGGGCGCTTGTATGGTTTCGAGGGAAGGGTCATGTAATATTAATTTTCGTTTCACTGAATAAAATTATGAAAAATAAAATAATCGAATTGGAAATGGGCGGAGGCGGAAAAAAATCAGAAGAACTTATTGGAAATATAAGGAAAATTTTGAGCGTGAAAGGGAAGTGGAAGAACACTAAGGATGATGGGGCAATCTACGATTTAGGTAGAGACGCAAAATTTTGCGTCTCTACGGGGTGCAATAAATTAGTATTTACCACAGACGCTTTTATTGTTGACCCACTGTTTTTCTCTGGTGGAGATATTGGAAAGATTGCGATTTGTGGAACACTAAATGATTTGTCGGTGATGGGAGCTAAGCCAATTGGATTGTCACTAAGTATTGTGATTGAGGAGGGATTTTTGGAAAGTGACTTAGAGAAAATAATAAATTCCATTCAAAATGTTTCAAAAATTACGGGCGTGCCGATTGTGACAGGGGACACTAAGGTGACGGAAAAAGGAAAAATCGACAAAATTGAAATTACTACTTCTGGAGTAGGGCTTGCTTCTAAAATAATTTCTAATGACGGCGCAAAGGTCGGCGATGACATAATCGTTTCTGGTGATTTGGGCGAACATGCTGTGGCGCTTTTGGCTAAGAGGTTTAACTACCAAACAAAAATAAAAAGTGATTGCCAGCCACTCCTGCAGGAAATTCAAGCAGTCTCAAAATATCTAACTTCCTGCAAAGATCCAACGCGCGGTGGACTGTCTGCGGTGCTCAATGAAATGGCCCAAAAATCCAAAACTAAATTTGTACTGGATGAAAAAACTTTGCCATTTAAAAAAGAAACCATGGCTATTTCAGAACTACTTGGCATTGATTTTTTTTCTTTCCCGTCTGAGGGAAGGTTTGTAGCGACAGTGGCGAAAAAAAATTCTAAAAAAGTTATTGAAATTTTGAAAAAATATAATAAATCTGCTAGAATTGTCGGAGAAGTGCAAAACGGGAAAGAAGTTTGGCTGAAAACCAAAATTGGCGCTGTCAAAAAAATTGAAGTGCCGAGGGGAAAACTTATCCCAAGAATTTGCTAGAGCAATAGCTCTTTTAAAATTAAAATAAATTTAACCTAACGCGGGAATTAAACTTGGAGGAATTAAAGTGATTATGGGAATAGGAATTACGGTTCAGCAAGCTCACGCAGTGGCGTCTTTTTTTAGGAATAACATTGATTGGGTTTATCTATCTAATAATTTTAATTTGAGTCAGATGATAGATCTGATTGAGAAAAATGAACATCGTGTCGGTGATTTATTTACAAAATTAATAACGGACACCAATTTTGAAGATATTGATAAATCCAGAAAAAAGACCAAAGGAATTATAAGCGAAATGGAAGTTAAAAGAACTTTTATAATTTCATGCCTATTGGATAAAAATATTAAATTGTCATTAATTAATTTTGAAAAACATCAAATTCAAAAAAGGATCATTGGAAATCCATTTGGCGTTGGTCAAAAAGGTACGGATTTTCTTATAAATCTCATGACCGATCTCGAATTGGAATTAGTTTAATTCCGATTTAGTATATGGTTATTATTTTTCCAAAAAGGTGGCAAGCTCGCCACAAAAGCCTACCAGATTGGGCGAATACAATCCGGAGCCTCTACAAAATCGTATGGGGCTTTTATTTTTGCAAAAGATAATAAATAATTTGCCCGAAAGAAAGTCCGGCGTCGCCGAGGGGGATTATCTTGGAAGCGTAAGCGCCTTTAGAAATAAAAAAATCGGAAATTATTTTATTATTAGCTAAGCCACCAGCGATAAATATGTCATTCTGAGCGAACCCTGAGCGAGTGCAACGAGTCGAAGGGGAAGTCGAAGAATCTGCGTTGTAGTTTGGTTGGTTATAATATTTAGTAGATCCCTGCCTCGCCGGCAGGCAGGCTTCGACTTCGTCCGAGTACGGACTTCGCTCAGGATGACAAGATAATTTTACTATTTCATATAATCCTTCCGCAATATAAAGTTGGGCGGTGGTGGTGAGGCGATACTTATCTCTTTTGTGTAAGTATTTAATTATGTAATTAAATAAGTAGGTAGTATCTAGGACATATTTATTTTCTGAAATTATTATTCTTGGTTTTAATTCAGAATAAGGCTTAGTCGAATTTTTTTCCAAGAGATCGATTGGCTCGTGTTTGTAATTTCTTTTGTTTTCACAAAAACCCAATAAAAATGAAACAGCATCCAAAACTCTCCCAGTGCTAGAAGTTTCGAGGCAGTTGAAATTTTGTTGAAGCTGATTGTAGATAAGTTCAAATTCGTTTTTGGTATAATATTTTTTGACGAAATTATAGATAAGTTTTTTGTGTTGTATTTTGCTTGTACCCTCTCCTGTCGCGAGTACGCGACATCCTCTCCCAAAGGGAGAGGAGGAATTAGAAAAAACTTTATATAAAATACTTATTAGCATTCTAGCAGGTTCTTTTATTGCTAAATCCCCACCAATCATAACCTGATTTTCCAAATATCCAATTCTTTCAATGCTTTCTACTTTATTCTTGCTACTTACTACTTTGAAAGTCTCTCCTCCCCAAATTTTTTCATCCGTTCCAAGACCAGTTCCGTCCATAGTAATACCGTAGAAAGTAGGAGGTAGTAAGTAGGAAGCATTATGCAAAATTTTGTCTCCAATGGCGGAGAAAATGTGAGCGTGGTGATGTTGGACTTGAACAAATTTGGCGCTAAATTTTTTGGCGAGCTTTTCTCCCCAAAGAGTAGTTTTGAAAAGGGGATGAAGATCAGTTAAGATAATTTGTGGCTTAATTTTATTATCTCTCAAATATTTTAAAATTGATGCTTGATATTTTATCCAATTATTTTCTTCTAAGAGGTCGTCGAAGTTTTCAGAAAAATAAATCTTTCCATTATTAAAAACAGAAAAATTCCCAGCGGATTCAGCGCCGAGAGCGAGAAAGATAAGTTTTTTCTTGTAAGGCAAAATGAAAGTTTCCATAGTTAAATTATAGCATTTTATATACATATTCGTAATAATAATTCAAAAATTACTCAAGATATGCTATTATATAGGCATAAATACTAAATTATAACTATGAAACAAGCAATAAATCCTAAAATTTTCAAAGCCTATGACATTCGTGGGCTTTATCCGTCAGAGATAAATGGCGAAACAGCTTATAATATCGGTCGAGCCTTGGTGACATTTACCAAGGCCAAAAAAATTGCAGTGGGAAGCGATATGCGTGTATCTTCACCTGAAATGGAAGAGGCTTTGGTGAAAGGGATAGCTGATCAGGGAGCAGACGTGGTGAAGATTGGATTGGTTTCAACTCCGATGATTTATTTTTCTTCTTGGAAGATGGAGGTGGATGCGGCGGTTATCATCACAGCTTCGCACAATCCGGCGCAGTATAATGGAATGAAATTTTGCTGGAAAGGTGCGGTGCCGATTGGAGAGGGAAGCGGAATGGAGGAAATAAAAGAGTTGGCCATAAAAGGTGAATTTGTTGACGCCGAAAACAAAGGAAAAGTTGAAGAAAATTTTGAAATCAAAAATCAATATATTGATTATACGGCGGGATTTTTTAACAAAAATTTTGCTAAAAAGAAAATCATAGTTGACTTTGGTAATGGCATGGGAGCAGTAGAGAAGGGAGTGTTTGAAAAATTTCCAGAAAATTTGGAAGTCGAATATCTATTTTCTGAACTGGATGGAAATTTTCCTAATCATGAAGCTAATCCTTTGAAAGTTGAAACTTTGGAAGCTTTACAAAAAACAGTTTTAGAAAAAAATGCCGATTTGGGAATTTCTTATGATGGTGATGCGGATCGAGTGGGTTTTGTAGATGAAAAAGGGGGGGTAGTGCCAATGGATTATATGATTGCCCTTTTAGCTAAGGAAGTTCTCAAAAAAAATCCTGGCAGTCTCATTCTTATGGATCTTCGCAGTTCCAATGCAGTCAAAGAAGTAATTGAAGAAGCAGGCGGAAAAGTAAATCGTTGTCGAGTGGGACATTCTCTCATTAAAAAACAAATGCGAGAGCAGGGGGCAATTTTTGCCGGTGAACTTTCTGGTCACTATTTTTTCGAAGCTAATTCCAAAGCTGAAATGGCCACGCTGGCAGTTTTGATGTTACTTAATCTAATGAACGAAAATGGTCAGAAAATGTCAGAGCTTGTGGCAGATCTCAAAAGATATTTTCACTCTGGAGAAATAAATTCCGAAGTGGCGGATAAGAATGTGGTAATGGAAAAACTAAAAGAAAAATATGCGGATGGACAATTGGATAAAATGGATGGAATTAGAATTGATTTTCCTGATTGGTGGTTTAGCGTTCGCGCTTCCAATACTGAACCAGTGCTTCGCCTAAATCTTGAAGCTAAGACAGAGGAGATGATGGAGAAGAAGAGGGAGGAAGTTTTAGGGATGATAAGAAAATAATTTCTAATTATTCTAATTTCTAATTAGTCTAAAAACTACAAATGAGTAATAGGATTTATGATTTGGAGGAAAGAACTGCTAAATTTGGTGAGAACATAATTATATTTTGTAAAAAAATTCCTCGAAATATAATAACTAATCCAATGATTTCACAGCTCGTTAGGGCCGGTACTAGTGTTGGGGCTAATTATAGTGAAGCTGATGATGCCGAATCAGGAAAAGATTTTAAACATAAAATAGGTATATGCAAAAAAGAATCTAGAGAATGTAAGCATTGGCTAAGGATGCTAGTTATAGCAGAAATTGAAATAAAAGAAGAAGCTAGGATTTTGTGGAAAGAAGCAAAAGAATTGAATCTTATATTTAATGCTATTAATAATAAGCTTAAGAAAAAATAATTTTTGAAATTGGGATTTATTTAGAACAATTAGAAATTAGGTCAATTAGTATAATTTTTAAGGCTCTAGACTAGA
>DHFM01000074.1 GCA_002400405.1 Candidatus Moranbacteria bacterium UBA4824 | reverse complement strand
GTTAGATTTTGGATGATGTACTGCGAAAATTTGACAAAAACAAACTAAAATGCTATTATCCGCTGTTAATAATTAATCTGATTTATAAACAAATGTTTAAGTTTAAACAAGCAGTCCAAGTAAATAAAGGGCTAAAAATAGGTATTTTTGCGTTTTTTGCCTTGGCAATCATAACCTTGCCGATGTTTGTTTCTTCCAGCCGAAAAAGTCATCTCTATGTTGATCATAAGGCAGGAGACAACCGAGATGGTTCAACTTCTCATCCGTACAAATCAATTAGCGAGGCAATAGATCACGCTAAAAATAAAGATAATATAGAAATTCATGTGGCTAAAGGAGAATATAAGGAAAATATTACACTTAGAAATGGAATAAAACTTTTTGGAGAAGATCGAGAAAAAACCATAATCAAAGCGAAAAAAGAAAAGTACGAAACAGTTTCAATGAAAAATGATTCGACCATCGACGGCTTT
The DNA here is from genome assembly GCA_002400405.1 of Candidatus Moranbacteria bacterium UBA4824. Lineage (GTDB taxonomy): Bacteria > Patescibacteriota > Minisyncoccia > Moranbacterales > UBA2206 > UBA2206. The sequence goes on along the minus strand of DHFM01000074.1, from coordinate 15,184 downwards.
ACTATCAAAAATGGAAAAAGCGGAATTTGGGTGGAAAGAGATGCTGAGGCGAGCATTGTTGATTGTATTATAAAAGATAATGACAATGGAATTGCGATTGAAGGAGGCGACACAAAGAAATCCAATCAAGTTTCTATTTCAAAAAGCAAGATTAAGGATAATGATCGGTCGGGTATTTATGGCGCCGGTGCTAGAAGAATTTCAATAACAGAAAGTGAAATTTCCGGCAATAAAAAAGATGGCATTGATTTAGCTCGAGAAACTAGTGCTTGGCTGGAAGGAAATTCAATTCGAAACAATAGAGGAAGCGGAATGAAATTAGTCTTGGATCAATCTAATATTTGGACCAGAAAAAATGACATCCGTGAAAATGGTCGCGAAGGAATTGAAGTCGCTTCTTTTGGTACGGAAGGCAGAATTGATATCGCTAAAACTAAAATTGTCAAAAATGGACTTTTTGGCATTGCTAGATTACAAAGAGCCGGCACAACTGATTGGAATAAATTCTTTACTGCTAACAACCAAACCGAACTTTGGGAAAATCGCTCAGGCAGTATCTCGCATATAATTTATATAAAATAAAATGAAAATTGCGTTTATCGGTCAAAAAGGAATACCGGCAAAATCCGGCGGAGTAGAAAAACACGTTGAGGAAATTACTCTGAGACTTGCCCAAAAAGGCCATGAGGTTTTTGTCTATGTGCGTAATAATTATACACCAAAAAACCTCAATAAATATCGTGAAATCAAACTTATCCACCTGCCAAGTATTTCCACAAAACACCTAGACGCAATTAGTCATACTTTTTTTGCTACAGTCCACGCCTTGTTTCAAAATTATGACATAATCCATTATCAAGCAATCGGACCAAGCTCGCTTTCAATAATCCCCAAAATTTTCAAAAGAAAAACTGCTATCATCGCGACCTACCATTGCCAGGATTATTTTCACAAAAAATGGAATTGGTTTGCGCGCACTTGCCTTAGATTTGGTGAAGTAGTCACTTCTGTTTTTCCCGACAAAACAATTGCGGTTTCAAAAATTCTAGGTGATTATATTTTAGCTAAATTTAAAAAACAAGCGGTAATTATTCCCAATGGCATGAATGTTTTTCCGACAGAGGAAAGTCAATATCTGACCAAATGGAATCTACAAAAAAACAGCTATATCTTGTCTGTTGGCCGATTAATTAGACACAAAGGTGTTCACTATCTTATTTCCGCTTTTAAAAATTTAGAAGACAAGCATTTGACGCGCGGAAAAAAATTAGTCATTGTCGGGGACGGATTTCATACTGATGATTATGTTAAAGAAATCAAGGACTTAGCTCGTGGTCGAGAAAATATTATCTTTACCGGAAGTCAAAATGGCGAAGCGCTCAATCAACTTTTTTCTCATAGCTATTGCTTTGTCCAGCCGTCTGAATCAGAAGGATTGTCCTTAGCACTTTTAGAAGCGATGGGTTATGGCAAGGCGATCATTTCCAGTGATATCAAAGAAAATATGCAGGCACTTAATGATGAAGTGAGTTTGTCTTTTCGCTCTGGCGACGCATCTGATCTAGAAGAGAAATTAGTGTTTTTTATTAATAATCCGGCGCTGGTAAAAAATATGGGAGAAAAGGCGATGGAAAAAGCTTGGGCACAGTTTAGTTGGGATAAAATAGCTGATCAAATCGAAGATGTTTACAAGGAAGCTTTAAATAAGAAACGCTCATAAAATTATGTTAGAAACATTCAAAGCAAAAAAATTCTATATCTTTTTTCTTATCGCGACTGCGATGGTTTTTTTGTTTTTGATAAATTTCGAGCGCACCTATCAATCCCAAACAGAAATTTTAGTTATTTTTAAAAGTGAAAAAGCCTCTGAAAATGCAGATATTATTTTGGAAAACTTAACTATACTGCCAGGGTCACTTTCCTTTTATGATCGGGTGATTCAAGATGAGGAAGATACAAAAAATGAAGCTGTATCAGAATTGCCGGATTATAAACGAAAAGATTATTGGAATGAAATAGTTGAAATAGAAAGAGTTGGTAAAAGTTCTGTTTTGCAGTTTATCGCGAAAAGCGATGATTCCTATACGGCAGAAATTTTGAGCACCCAAGCAGTCAAAAGTCTCATCGGCGTTATCGGCGCTTATTATGACATCCGAAATGATATTGATATCAGAATAATCGAAGGACCAATCACAAAATCTTCTTTCTCCAGTTCATATATTTATACATTTCTCAAAAGTTTATTAGTGGGATTTTTCTTGGCTTTTATATTATATTATTTTCTATTTTTATTTGAAGAAAATAAACAGAAAGAAAAATCTAAAACAAAACTGGCTTGGACATATAGGGACACACAGAAAGGTACACCTGCCCGCAACGATGTAGCGACTTCGGGCGAGCATAGCGATGCAGGCGGGGAAATAAAAAAAGTAAAAAAACCAACCCTAATAACAGAAGAATATATTCCTATTTTTTCTAAAAAAGCTACGGCGCCGGATAACTTGCCAATCGCAGAAGATATTCCTGTGTTTGAGCAACCCCGAAAAGAAGAGCCTAAGGAGCAAATAGAAAAAAATCCACTAATTCATGAAGCTACTGCCGAGGAAGTCAAAGAAAGATTAAATAAGCTCTTGAGCGGAAAATTATAATAAAATTATGGCAAAAAAATATTCTCGAAAATTTTGGATTATCTTTTGGTCAGTGGCCATAGTATTTTTGGCCTGTTTATATTTTTTTCTAGAAGCTAGAAAACAACCTGGGAAAATAATTTCCGGTGCAATTGACTTTCTTCCAATTGAACTTTCACAAAAAACCGAATATAAATCTATTGCTTATTTTGCAAACTATCTTTTGGCGCGAGATGATCAGGAAAAAGTATTTTTGGTATTGTTTCAAAATAATATGGAACTTCGCCCCGGAGGAGGATATATTGGATCTTTTGGAATTTTGAAAGTTAAAAACGGAAAAATTACCAACCTTGAAACTCATGATCTTTCAAATTTTGATGGAAGAATTCCTTCTGCTATTGAACCGCCCTATCCAATGAGAGAAACTTTACGCATTGATTCTTGGAAACTGCGAGATTCAAATTGGTCGCCGGATTTTTCTGAAAATGCCAAAAAGGCGGAATATTTTTATCAACTTGGACAAGGTCAAGAAAATTTTGACGGCGTTGTAGCAATTAATACTAATGTGCTAAATTCTTTTTTGAAAATCACTGGGCCCGTCACTTTGCCAGATTATCCAGGCACATTTAACAGTGAGAATGCTGTGCTTAGTTTAGAATATCAAGTGGAAAAAGGCTACGCTGGTCAAGAAATTGACTTGGGAGATCGAAAGCTGATTATGAATGAGCTAGCTAAGGTTATCATGGAAAAAGTTGTAAATTTTTCCAATTCTCAAAAATTCGAATTGGCTAAGGCTATCTTAGAAGATTTGAATAATAAAAATATTCAGCTATATTTCAAAGATCAAGATTTGGAAAATCAAGCCAAAAATTCTCTTTGGGCCGGAGAAACAAATTCCACTTGGACAGGGGATTATCTGATGATGATAGACGCCAATCTGGCATCATATAAAAGCGATTATTATATCAATCGCTCTTTTGACTATGTTGTTGATTTATCCAGTGAAATTCCAACAGCCAAATTGAAAATCACCTACATTCATAATGGCAAAGTCAAAGACTGGATGACGAATAATTATCAAACTTATTTGCGAGTTTATGCGCCAAAATATGCTTGGCTCGAAAATTCCAATGGCGCAGGTAAAATTAATTTTGGCGAAGAATTTGGCAAAAAATATTTCGGCACGCTTTTTACCGTGCCTCTTAATTCAACCAAGACAATGGAATTTTCTTATACGCTTAAAGATTTAGATGTTGATAATTACGATTTACTCATCCAAAAACAATCCGGAATTTCTGAGCTTCCAGGAAAAATAACAGTGATTGAAAAAAATGGAGAAAAGAAAAGTTATGAGGTGAAAGTGGGGAATGAGTGGGAGTTAGGAAAGGAGAAATAAATTTGATATAAAATTAGATAAATAAAGCTCCGATTTATATCGGGGCTTTATTTAATTTTTGGGTGTGGTAGAATATGAAAGTAGCCTGTCATCCTGAGCGAAGTAAAATTACGCTAAGTGATTTTACGTAGTCGAAGGATCTACTTAATAGTATAACAATTAATAATACACAGCAGATTCTTCGACTTCGCTACGCTTCGCTCAGAATGACAATAAAATCATGGAATTTATAAAAACCACACTAAAAGACGCATATCTAATTAAACCGCAAGTTTTTGGCGACAATCGCGGATTTTTTTTGGAAAGTTATTCTAAGAAAAAATTTGAAAAAGAAGGGATTGGCGCAGAATTTGTTCAGGATAATCATTCAAAGTCAGAAAAAAAAGGCACTCTGCGTGGACTACATTTTCAACTTCCGCCATATACGCAAGCTAAATTAATTCGCGTTGTGAAAGGAAAAATCCTAGATGTAATTGTCGATCTTCGCCGTGACAGTGAAACTTTTGGCCAATGGGAAGGGTTTGAACTTTCTTCACAAAATTTTCAAATGCTTTTTGTTCCGCAAGGTTTTGCTCATGGGTTTATAACTCTTGAAAACGACACGGAAGTTTTGTACAAAGCTGACAATTTTTATGAACCTGAATCCGAAGGCGGGATAGCTTGGAATGATCCAGATTTGAAAATTAATTGGCCACTCAAAAATCCAATTCTTTCTGAGCGCGACACCAAATGGCCTAATTTGAAAAACTTAGATAATCCATTTTAACAATTTTATAATTTTTAATTTTGTAATTTTTAAATAAATCTCAAATCTAAATTTTTGAACAAACCTTGAATTAGAAAGTTTAGAAATTAAAAATTAGAATTTATTTATAAAATTAAAAATTCAAAAATTAAACATTTATTTATGGGTAAAAAACTATTAGTCACGGGTGGTGCGGGATTTATCGGTTCAAACTTCATTCACTATTGGATTGAAAAATATCCACAAGATTTAATTGTCAATTTAGACGCCTTAACCTATGCCGGCAATTTGGAAAACCTAAAATCAATTGAAAACCCGCCGAATTATAAATTTGTCAAAGCTGATATTTCTGACAAAGAAAAAATCAATGAAATAATATCAAGTGAAAAACCAGATGCGATTATTCATTATGCTGCCGAGTCACATGTTGACCGCTCAATTTTAGGACCGGAAAATTTTGTCCGAACAAACGTTTTAGGAACTTTTAATTTGCTAGAAGCCGCTCGCCAAAATGGCAATATCCGCTTTCATCACGTTTCCACAGATGAGGTTTTCGGTTCACTTGGGCCAAATGACGCACCTTTCAATGAAACCACGCCTTATGACCCCAGAAGCCCCTACAGCGCCTCTAAAGCGTCTTCAGACCACTTAGTACGAGCCTATTTTCACACTTTTGGCTTACCAATCACCATTTCTAATTGCGCTAATAATTATGGACCATATCACTTCCCAGAGAAACTAATTCCGCTATTTGTGACCAATCTAATTGAAGGCAAAAAAATTCCACTCTATGGAGATGGAATGAATGTCCGTGATTGGCTCTATGTCCAAGATCACTGCGAAGCAATTGATCTAATTTTACAAAAAGGCAAAATTGGTGAAACTTATTGCGTTGGTGGAAACTGTGAAAAGACTAACAAGGAAATTGCCTATAAAATTCTAGAACTAATGAATGAAGGCGAGGAAATGATTGAGTTTGTAGCTGATCGAAAAGGACATGACTTACGCTATTCAATTGATTCTTCAAAAATTCAGCGAGAACTCGGTTGGACGCCAAAAACTTCTTTTGAAGAAGGGATGAAAAAAACTATCCAATGGTACAAGGAAAATGAGGATTGGTGGAAGAAGATTAAGTCGGGTGAATACCAGAACTACTACGAGAAAAATTATAAAGATAGATAGCGCTGAATTTACTTCAAAAAAAAGACTCTCGTCTGAGAGTCTTTTTTTATCCGCCTATCTCTACTCCAAAGAAAGTAGTTTTTTCCGGAAAGTCTATGGAGAATAGATTACTGGCAGTATCTTTTGTGTCAATAAAATACATTTTTTCTAAAGCGCTATTATATATAACAAAAGGATTTATATTTTCCGTGTTTATCAGATCCATACAGTTAGCATGATCGCGCGGATCAATTTCAATAATTTTTATCCAGCGCCCAGAATTGAAAATAATATGTTCATAATCTTTGAACCACTGAACGTTTTTTATCGGCTCGCTATAGCGAGTGATGTTTTGCATTTCATTTTCCCTGCGAATTGGCTGGGAAAGTTGTTCACGTAAAAAATACACTGAGATTTCATTATTTGACCAAAAAAGAATTCTTTTGCCATCATCTGAAAAATGCGCTTCTTCAATTTTGTCCGCTAATTTTCTATAATAATCGCCATAATCACCTTTGTTGTAAATATAAAAATCTTTGTTTTCTAAAATTAGAGCAATTCTTGAATCATCATAGACTACCACCGAAGAAATTTTGACATTTTGAGAATCCGGAAAATTATTCGTGATTTGAACCGGATCACTTTTTCCATCCAAACTATTTTTGTATAAAAGTCCGGAATTTTGTGAATAATAAACAGAGGATCCTGAAAGATCATAACTGGAAACATCCAAGGCTATTTGCGAAATATTTTGAGGATTTTTTATGTCTAATCGAAAAAGAATATTATCTTCAAGAAAAAATAGGAAACCGCTTTCTCGAGGATCCCACCTCACATCATGAACATTCTTTTTATTCAAAACTTCGGTTAAGTTAAGGCTATTTTTGTTTTTAAAATCATAAATAAAATAGCTGTATTCATATTCAGTCGGCACTTCAGCAAATATTTTTTTTGGTTGAGCCTTAGCGGGAATATTTTCTTCTTTTTGCGCGCTATTTTCTGCTAATTTTTTAACTGGGATAGAAAGAAAAGAATTGTCCGGAGACCATTCGATGTTTTCTTTTTTAGCATCTTCAATGAGTTGCCAACCGGCAAAATTAATTTCCTGAGAAATAGTATTATTTTCTAAGTTGAAAATATTCATCAACAAATCATTTTCAGAGCTTAAGGTATAGGCCATAAGATTGTTTCTTGGAGAAGTGAAAAACTTATAAATTCCTGGTGTATTAAGACTGGTTTTTTCATAGTCATTTTTAACTAAAAGCACATTCCAGAATTCGCTGGCCAATCCGCTATGAACTTGGATTTTTTTGTTCCATGGTTGAAAATCCGGAGCTGAAATCTGAAGATTATATTCCCCCGGAAAAATCCCAGAAACATTAAAAGAACTGTTTATCCGGTTTAATTTTTTTGATTCAAAAAGTTCATCATTTAATTTTATATCCACCGTTTGAGGATTTGATTTGAAAGTAATGGTTCCACTATGAACAAAAACACCCCGATTTTTATCGAAGCGGTAGCCTTTGGCATTCAAAATTATCACAGGCGCTGTTATCAAAAACAGAAGCACTAAAACCCAAAAAAATACTTTTCTTTTCCAATTTTCCATATTTCATATACTACTACAGAAACCGCATTTTGTCCAGTAGCCTATCTGACTAAAAATAACAAAACAGCCTTTGGGGGATAGGCTGTTTTATATATTTACATTGAAGATTCTTTCATTGGATGGCCACTTGAATATTCTCCACTCATAATTTTCGTTGGGATAAAAATGCCATAAATAGCGGAAAGACCAACAAGAGAATAGACTATCCTCGTAAGTAATGTCATTTCGCCGAAAATCGCTTCGACAACATCCACTCCAAAAATACCTATAATTCCCCAATTTAACCCGCCGATTATGAGCAATGCGGCAACTATCCAATCGAATACATTTAAAGTTTTCATAATTTTTCACCACCCCCCTAGTTTAATTTTATCGCAAAATAACAAAATATTGCATGTAAAGTAATACACAAAAACCAAGCGAAAATTTCAAAATAATTGACAAACCGCCATTAATAATATACAATATTTAAGTAATATTTTTAGATAAAACCGCTATGTTGGCAATTATAAAAACTGGAGGAAANNGAAGAGGGGAGCAAGATTGTTTTTTCTGAAGTCCTTTTTTTAGGCGATGAAAAAGACGTCAAAATTGGAACTCCGATCCTTACCGGTGTCACAGTTGAAGGCACAATCCTGAAAACCGCCAAAGGCAAAAAAGTGACTGGAATTAAATTTAAACCAAAGAAAAGATATAAAGTGAAATTCGGACACCGACAGATAATGACGGAAGTGGAAATCACTAAGATTGGATAAAATTACAAAAAAATCAAAATGCCCCGCGCAGTTTCTGCTTGGGGCATTTTTTTAATCTCCGATTTTTGAAATCCAGTTAGCGATTACACCAGATGAATAATGCAAACTCCTTATTTTTTCAATATCTTTTCCTTTACAACATTCTGGGCAGTAATCCTTTCTGCCTCCTAATAAGGGAACTTTTGACCAAGCATTTTCTTCAAAAACACTTGGGTTGCTTATTGTTTTTCCGCATCTATCACACGTTATGGTAATCATAGCTAACCCCTCCTTATTTTGAGTTTATAAAAAGAACCTTTTTTATTTTCTGTTTATTATCGCGCTTCCCAGCGTTAACTCGTCGGCGTATTCAATGTCAGATCCAGTGGAAAGCCCGCGGGCGAGCTTAGTGACGCTAGCAGAAGTTTCTTTTAGCATTCTGGCGATATAGAGCGCCGTAGCGTCGCCTTCGGTGGTCGGATTCATTGCCAAGATTATTTCTTGAGTTTTTTCATTTGTCACTCTTTTTTCCAATTCATTCAATTTTAATTGACTTGGGTCATCGTTTTTTGCGATGCCTAATGTTCCGCCTAAAACATGGTAGAGTCCGTCATATTTTTTCGTTCTTTCAATGGCAATAATATCAAGCGGTTCTTCCACAACACAAATTTTATTCTTATTTCGAGAATTATCTTTGCAAATATCGCACAAGCTTTCTTCGCTGATATTAAAACACTTTTCGCAATGACGCAGATTAATCTTCAAATTTGAAAGGGAATTACCAAATTCAACTAACATTTCTTTGTCCTGCTTGAAGAGATACAAAACCAGCCGTTCGGCCATTTTTGGCCCGACAGAAGGAAGAGAAGAAAAATAATCAATTAGTTTTTTGAAAGATTTTGGATACAAAATTAATTTTTAATTTTTAGAATTTTTAATTTTATAAATAAATTTTAATTTTTAATGTTTTAAAATTTTAGCATTAAAAATTATTTAAAAATTACAAAATTAAAAATTATAAAATTTTATTCAGTATGTACTTTTTCTAGCGACTTAAAGGTGGTGGAATTTTCTTGGAAATATAGAGAGAATCTGCCGACTGGGCCATTTCTATGCTTGGCAACATGTACTTCGACAATATTTTTGTTTGGCGTGTCTGGTTTTTCTCGATCTTCTCGGTAGAGGAACATCACGACATCGGCGTCCTGCTCGATTGATCCTGATTCACGAAGGTCAGAAAGTTTTGGAATTTGCGGACTGCGAGATTCCACCGCACGCGACAACTGAGAAAGCGCTATAACTGGAATATTGAGTTCGCGCGCCAATTGTTTTAGGGCACGGGAAATTTCTGAAATTTCATTGACACGATTATCACCACCACCATTTCGGCCTTCCATAAGTTGCAAATAGTCGATAATAATTAGTCCCACATTATGTTCTGATTGCAAACGTCTTGCCATAGTACGCATTTCCATCACATTAGCTGAACCAGCGTCATCAATGTAGATTGGCGCTTCAGAGAGTGTTCCCATTGCTTCACCAATGCGTTGAAAGTCATCATCTCCTTCGCCGGTTTTGAGCCTTCCCGTGCGCAGTCGCCACAAATCCACTCCCGACTGAGCCGAGAGCATCCTATCAATCAATTGGTCGGCGCCCATTTCCAGCGAAAAAATACCCACAGGCACTTTTTCCTTAACGGCAATTTGACGAGCCAAATCCAAGGCTAAGGTTGTTTTTCCAATAGAAGGCCGAGCAGCTAAAATTACTAAATCTGATTTTTGAAAACCAGCCAAAATATTGTCCATATCAGGATAGCCCGTTGGAACGCCACGCAACTTATGATCACCCTTATGAAGCTCATCAATTCGATTGAAAGCTGCTTCCAAAATTGATTTGATAGGCACGAAATCCTGCTTGATATATTTTTGTGAAACGCCAAAAAGTTTTTGTTCAGCGCTGTCAAGAATTTTTTCCACGTCTTCATCTTCACGATATCCAAGTTCCACAATTTCACTAGCTGTGATAATCAGTTTTCGCAGAGTGGATTTTTTCTGTACCACTTTGGCATAATGAGCGATATTGGAACTAGACGGTACGGAATTTACAAGTTCAGTTAGATAGCTGGAACCACCAACTTTATCTAAAAGTTTTTTTTCTTCTAAACGATTAGACAAACTTAAAACATCAATCGGCTCGCGTTGTTCATAAAGTTCCATCATCGCTTCGTAGATGATATTGTGGTCATCCCGATAAAAATCACCCAACCGCACCAAATTGGCAATCTTAATAACCGCATCCTTATCCAACATCAAAGCCCCCAAAACCGATCTTTCAGCCTCAATGTTTTGCGGTGGAATCTTTAGGTCGTTGTTTGAAGTGGTACCCTTAGCCATAATAATTACTTGTGTCATTCCGGACTTCCTGCCTGCCGGTAGGCACGAGATCCGGAATCTGTGTTAATCAGATCCTGAAACAAGTTCAGGATGACAATATATTTTATTTATCGTTTATACATTATAGCAACTAACCCACAAAAATCAACTTGCGCTTTTTCCCAGTTTGTGCGCAAGTTATAATCTTTCCTAACATTCAATGTTAGGAAAGAATTTCCTTTATTTCTTCTATGCTCTTCGCCATAACCAACTTTCTTCTCAATTCTGAAGCGCCAGGGAAGCCTTTGACATACCAACTCATATGCTTTCTAATTTCAAATAGTCCGTGTTGACCTTTGTCTTTATGGATTAATTTAGCGTGAAGAAGCATAATTTTTTTTACCCTGTTAAAATCGTAGGGGTTTGATTTATCAAACCCATTGTTATTTTCGGGTTCAATAAATTGAACCCCTACATTATTTTTCAATAAATCCTTTATTTCATCAAATATCCACGGTCTACCCCAAGCGCCACGGGCAATTCCAAGACCATCCAGAGGGGGATGGTCTTTCAAAATTTTCACACCATCTTCGGCTGAATTTATCCCACCATTAGCTAAAACAATTTTATCTGGAAACATTTTTTTTATTTTTTCAACAAGTTTGAAATCTAGCGGACCGGAAAATCCACCTTCATATGTTCGACCATGAATCATAATGGTCGAGTAGGGGATATCGGCTGTATATTTGACAAATTCCAAGGCGGTCGCATCCTTGACACCAGCGCGAATCTTTATCGAAACAGGCAATTTGGTGTTTTCGCAAACTGCCGAAATAATTTCGCGCGCCAATTCTTTTTGCATCATCAGAGCACAACCTGAGCCATGACTAAAAACTTTTTTAGCCGGACAACCAAAATTAATGTCGATCCCATCTGGTTTTACTTTTTCAGAGATTATTTTAGTGGCTTTAGCAAAATGTGCCGGCTCTTTACCAAAAAGTTGCACGACGTATGGTCGTTCAGCTTTTTCAAACTTAACTAATTCTAGAGTTTTTTGCGGTTTTACCCTGTTAAGTAAATTTTGATTTACAAAATTATTTTTCGTAATCGAAAAATACTTAACAGGGTGAAAATAAAGCGCGCTCACACTCGCCATTTCGCTGTACACCACATCCGCTCCATATCGCCGACAAATTTGCCGGTAGGCACTGTCTGTTATGCCTGCCATTGGCGCCAGAGCTAGAATAGGATGCTTTATTTTAAGCCAGAAGTTATCCATAATAAATAAAAACTCAATATTGAGAATTTCTTAACTTCTAATTTTCAATTCTCAATTTTCATTGAATTTTAAATTTTAAAAATTTATTAATTGGAAATTGATTGGAAATTGAAAATTTTAAATTGAAAATTATCCGGATATCTTTATATCTCCCTCAGGAGTATTTTCAACTTTATATCCTAAGGCTGCAATATCTGCCTTTAGATCTTCTACTTTTTCCTCAGGCGATTTATGCACACCACAAACACAAGCATTTTTTTCAATGTCTTTTATGAGACATTTTTTTATACATTCATCAGTCATGTTATTTTATCTTAAGTAAATAATTATTATCTTTTAAATCTTCAATTATATAACCCAGCTCTTCAATTTTTTTCCGCAATTCATCCGACTCTGCAAAATTTTCACTAATTCGAGCTTGTTTTCTTTCTTCGGCGAGCATCAAAATATTCGCCGGAATTTCAGTCTTTTCTTCTGTGATTATAAGCCCAAAAACCTTATTTATTTTTTCCCAAAATTTCAAAATATTCTCAGCTGTTTCTTTGTCTAATTTATTTTCAGAAATAATTTTATTGGTTTCACTAATTAGATCATACAAAACTGAAAGAGCTAGTGGGGTATTAAGATCGTCATCCATCGCGCTTTCAAAACGTTTTTGATAGATATGAGAAAAATCTATTTTTTCTTCCGAAACTTGATCTGCTTTAATACTTTTTAAATTACTCACCCAATCCATAATCTTTTGCAAATTATTTTTAGCTTGCCCCATAGCTTCCCAGGTAAAATTCATTTGACTGCGATAGTGCGAAGAAAGAAGAAGTAGACGCATTTCATTGGCCGTATAGCCCTTTTTCAAAATATCTTTCAAAAGATAGAAATTGCCTTTTGATTTTGACATTTTTTTTCCGTCTACCAAAAGATGACGGTTATGCACCCAAAAGTTAACAAATTTTTTCTCACTGGAACATTCACTTTGCGCGATTTCCGCTTCATGGTGAGGGAAGATATTATCCTCTCCGCCAGTGTGGATATCAAGTGTATCACCCAAATATTCTGTGCTCATCGCCGAGCACTCAATGTGCCAGCCAGGATATCCAATACCCCAAGGACTTTCCCATTTCATTAAGTGCTCCTTAGAAGCCTTGAGCCACAATGCAAAATCCCAAGGATTTTTTTTGTCTGGATGTTCTTCGAGGCGCGCTCCAACTTTCAAATTCGCCAAAGTGTTGCCGGAAAGTTTTCCATAATCTTCAAATTTTGTGACATCAAAAAATACATTGCCATTTTTTGAATAGGCATAACCTTTTTCAATTAAATCAGAAATTATTTTTATCATCTGTGGGACATGCGCCGTCGCTCGCGGAAAATAGTGCGCGGGTAAAATATTCATTTCTTTTTCTACTTCTTTGAATTTTTCTTCATAGAAACGCGCAATTTCTTCTGGCGTTTTTTTCTCACTTAAGGCTTTTTTGGCAATTTTGTCATCACCGCTATCACCCTGAGCAATGTCATCCTCGGTCAAATGCCCAACATCAGTAATATTTTTTATATGCCGTACTTCATAACCCAAATACACTAAATATCTTCTTAAAATATCCGCATTGAGATAGGCTCGGATGTTTCCAATGTGAATGTAATCATAGACAGTCGGCCCGCAAGAATACATCCCAACCTTACCGGGATTGATTGATTTAAACGGTTCCTTTTTTTTAGTTAAAGTATTGTACAATGACAACATAAGTTTTTTTTGAAATTTCTTAATATTTGTATATTCGTAAATTCGTACCGATTCGTAATTCGTAAGTTATAACCATTTCCTCATCTTAAAGATTGAAATGGTTATCGTAGAAAGAAAAAACATAATTGCAAGATGAATCCAAAAAGCATGCGGATTTTTTCCAAAAGGAATATCCGCACTCATAGCAAGGATATTGGAATAAACGGTCATTGGAAGCATTACGGCGGAAAAAATTGTGAGCACTTTCATAGTCATATCTAGTTTATTGGAAAGCAGAGAGTTGTTAGTTTCTTCCAATGATTCAATAGTTTCTTTAGCGCTTTCCAAATTATTCCAAATGCGAATATTAGTACCAATCAAATCTTGATAGTATGGTTTTAGGGCTGGTTCAATTAACTTGAAATCTTTTTGCGCCAAGGATTCAAAAACACTACGTTGCGGTTTCATTGTACGACGAAAATTTAGAATGTCTCTTTTGACCAAAGAAATCTCAAAAACCATTTCTTTTTCGTGACCGGCAAAAATTTCCTTTTCTACATAGTCTAACTTATTGGAAATATGGTCAAGTTTTGAAAAGCAGGTCTCAAGCAACATTTCGATAATGAAACGCAAAAGTGCTCCGGGGGACTGACTCATATAAATTTCTCTCTTAGCCTTATCATTTTTCAAATTATTAAAAAAATCAGTCAATTGGAAAATATCCCTATCATGCGAAGTGATAAGAACATTTTCACATAAAACTATATCAATTTCAGCGGGGTAGGTAGTTTTGTCTTCAGTGTTAAAAAGAGGAATGTGAATAGACAGAAAAAGACAATTTTCATATTGCGTCGCTTTTGGACGCAAAGTCGGCGTGGAAAATTCTTCAATAATGAGCGGATGCAACTTATATTTTTTTTGAATTTTCAGCACATCATCCGCATTGGGCTCTTTGAAATAATGCCAAACCAAATCATTATATTTCACTGTTTCCATAGCTTTTTAAGTTTTTGTCATCCTGAATTTACCGTGCCTCGCCGGCAGGCGGGTTTCAGGATCTTATTTTTTATTTTAGAGATGCTGAAACAAGTTCAGCATGACAAATTAAAGTATAATGTTTTTTATGCTATTATTATAACAGTAAAAAATTATATTGACAAAGGGCTATATGAAAAAGATAATTTTATTTCTAATCCGCCTTTATCAAAAAACACTCTCTCTTGATCACAGCTGGCTATCTCGCGTCACTTCCGAGCGTTATTGTCGTTTTCATCCATCTTGTAGTCAATATACCTATGAAGCTATTGACCGCTTTGGAGTCGCCAAGGGTGGATTTCTTGGTATCAAAAGAATTATCCGCTGTCATCCTTGGAATGACGGGGGATATGATCCGGTGCCGAAGAAGCCTGCCTGCCGACGAGGCAGGTAGAAAGTATTAAGTAGTAAGTATAAAGCGATACTTTCCCTTTACTAATTAATAAATTTACAGTATAGTAAATAGACGAATATCAAGATTATTATTCGTATTTTCGTTTAATTCGTAT